>DALQ01000021.1 GCA_002496845.1 Euryarchaeota archaeon UBA495 | reverse complement strand
CTCCACCAGCTAAGCTAAATCGGCGAAGTGAGCGACCCGCCTCCCCTTCTTAATCGCTTCTTTGAGGACGATTCAGAAGGACAGCTCGAGGTCCGGCGAACCCGCTCATTCCCACTCAATGGTACCCGGAGGCTTGTGGGTGATGTCGTAGACCACACGGTTCACGGAGCCTTTGCAAGCGTTCGTGATTCGCGTGCTCACCTTCTGGAGAATGCTGTGGGGAATCTCAGAGTAGCGAGCGGACATGCCGTCCATGCTGCGCACGGCACGGACGACGATCGTCTCGCCGTAGGCACGGACGTCGCCGTGAACGCCCACCGAGCGAACCGGAAGGAGGGCGGCGTAATACTGCCAAGGCAATTCCATTTCACCGCGCTCAGCGGCCGCTTCGAATTCTTCCTCAACGATCGCACAGCACTCGCGCACGACGCCAACGCGCTCGGGCGTCAGGTCACCCAAGGTGCGGACGGCAAGGCCAGGTCCGGGGAAGGGTTGGCGTTCCGCGACGCTGATGCCCAGCGTGCGCGCAAGTTCGCGGACCTCATCCTTGTACAGTTCGCGAAGCGGTTCCACGACGCCCAGCGTCATGTCCTCGGGCAAACCACCGACGTTGTGATGCGACTTGATCGTGTCACGAACGCCGCCGCCGGATTCAATCCAGTCGGGAGCGATGGTTCCCTGGACGAGGTACTTGGCATCGACCTTGACCTGCTCGTCTTCGAACACGCGGATGAACAATTCACCGATGGTCTTGCGCTTTGCTTCGGGTTCCGTCACGCCCTCAAGGGCTGCGAAGTAACGGTCAGCAGCGTGCACGGTCGTGAGTTCAATGCCATGAGCGGCGAACATGGCTTCGACCTGTTCGGTCTCGCCCTTGCGCATGAATCCCGTGTCGACATACACGCAGTGAAGAAGACCGCCAACGGCTTTGTGAGCCAACACGGCTGCAACCGCCGAATCGACGCCACCGGAACACGCGATGATGGCGATGTCGTCGATCTGCTGCTTGAGGTTCTCAACCGCCTCGGAGATGAACTCCTCGGCGTCGAACATTCAAGCTCCCCCGTTGACCTCACGGTCCATCGCTTTGACGCGCTCGACCTGGTCGAGTTTGTTCTGAGCGAGGCGGGCCGCGTGAGCAGGGTCGCTGATGGCAAGGATTTGCGTGGCCAGGTATCCGGCGTTGTCTCCGCGGTCCACACCAACGGTGGCTGCAGGAACGCCCGGAGGCAACTGCACAATGGACAGAAGGGAGTCGTAGGGAACCCGTCCGCCGCAGGGGACGCCGATGACCGGCTTCGTGGTCAGGGCAGCCACGGCGCCGGGCAGGGCAGCCGCCAAGCCGGCCATGGCGATGAAGATCTTGCAGCCGTCGGCTTCAGCGTCTTTGATGATCGATTCAACGAAGGCAGGAGAACGATGCGCGGAGGCAACGCGGAGCTGATAGGTGACTTCGAACATGTCGAGGATTTTGGTGCACTTTTCGGCAACGGGCATGTCGGATTTCGAGCCAAGCAGGATGGTGACTTCCATGCCCCCTTGCCCCCTTTGGCGGTTCTTCAACGTGCCCATGACCAAACAGCACCACTCATCGCCGAAAACCGCCCACGTGAAGCCATACAGGGCCATCGGGTGCCCCGTCCCGCCACACGACCGCCCATGTTGAAGGAACGCCCAACCGGCGGGCCCTGGCCGTAGCAAGTTCCACGACGTGGGGAGGGAGATGGCGCCAATCGAACCATCCTGAACCTCGCAGACGATCCGCGTCCAAGGCCTGACGTGCGCGACGAAGATCCGCGCGAAGCAGAGCCAACCCGACCTGCCGCAGACGTGGAGCGGCTCCGCCAGCCACCGCACGTGCAGCAGCACCACGGGCCCGAATCATCCCAAGCCGGATCATGTGGACCGACACGGGGTCGGAGTGCATGCCTGAGAAGTGGAGCGTCAAGCCTCTTCAGGGTCATCCAAGCCAAAATCAACGGGAGAGAGGTCAAGTTTGTCCGGACCGGTGACGTAGAGGTACGCCACGGATTCGTCCATGTTGAGCAAGGCATGGTTACCGTCGAGGTGACGTTCAAACGTCTCTCCAACGCCTTCCATTCGGCGCCAATCCGGACCGAAGTTGACGGCCTCAACGGGCACCAGGGAGCGCCATTGAGGCGTGGAGAAGGCGCGATGCATCGACCGTGCGCTCAGCACCCAGACGATCAGTCCGCCGCAGCCGATGATCCACATCGGAACACCGACCAGCATCAACACGAACAATCCCGCCAATGCTCCCATGCCCAAACGCGCAGCTTGTTGCGCCATGGGGCGAGCTTCGCTGAACAAAAACAGAGGAAAGCCCAGCACCACGAGGCCAAGAACGAGGAACACAAGACCCATGCTGCTTCCATACTCGAGTGGCCCTTCGAAGACGAGGGCCAACCAGAACAACGGCGACCACGCCATTGGAAACAGCATCGAACCGGCTTGGGAGACCGAACGGTCACGCTCCCAAGTGGCCATCGTTCACCCTTGGGAGAGCCACGCACTTCAACGTGGTGTGGCTCAGAGGTCCTCTTCAGGGACCCTGAGGCAAAGGTTCCTGGCGGCGTACACTTCGTCCACACGGCGCACCGGTGTGGTGACCGGCGCGGCGTGCAAGGTCGCAGGGTCGGTGCCGACCACGGCCACGAAGTCCTTCGCAAATTGGTCGAGGGTGTCCTTGGCCTCGGTTTCTGTGGGCTCGATCATCAAGCATTCCGGCACGACGAGGGGGAAATATACGGTCGGGGCCATGTAGCCCATGTCGAGCAGCCCCTTGGCGATGTCCATGGCGGTCACACCGAGGGCTTCCTTGGCCGGTTGCATGGAGAGGGTGAATTCGTGCTTGGCCACGTCGGTGCGCGCACCGTCCACGAAGAGGTGGTCCACACCGGCCTCCTTCGCTTCCCTGTGGATGGCGTGTCGGAGGTAGTTCGCGTTCAGCACGGCGTGCTCGGACATCGTCCGAAGGTCGCGTCCGTAGCGTCGGTAGAAGGCCCAACATCGCACGACGGCTCCAGCGTTGCCGTGCCATTGCTGCACCTTGCCGATGCTGTGTTCCGGCTCTCGCCAGTGGAACCAACGGCCGCTTTCGACGGTACGCTCGCCCGCTTCGGCAGCGCGAACGTCCACGACAGGACCCGGCAAGAAGGGGGCAAGGTGAGCCTTGACGCCAATGGGGCCAGAACCTGGACCGCCACCGCCGTGCGGCTGGCTGAAGGTCTTGTGGAGGTTGTAGTGCACCGCGTCAAAGCCCATCAGCCCGGGGGACGTTCGGCCGATGATTGCGTTGAAGTTCGCACCGTCGTAGTACATCTGACCGCCCACGCCGTGCACCAGCTCGGCTGCAGCAGCGATGTCCGTTTCGAACAGCCCGAGGGTGTTCGGGTTGGTGATCATCATCGCTGCAATGGTGTCGTCCAACACAGCAGCGAGGGCCTCGAGGTCGATTCGACCGTCCTCGGTGGAAGGCACCTCAACGATTTCGAAGCCGGCCATGGCGGCGCTTGCGGGATTGGTCCCGTGCGCCGAGTCCGGCACCACGATGCGGGTGCGCTGGGCTTCCCCGCGCTCTCGGAAGTATTCCTGGATGCAACGCACGGCGGTGAATTCGCCTTGCGCACCTGCAACCGGCTGCAGGGTCACTTCGTCCATGCCTGCGCACACGGCCAGCATGTGCTGCATTTCGTGGAAGATCGACAGCAGACCCTGCAGATGGTGCTCGGGTTGGTGCGGGTGAATGTCGCAAATGCCGGGCATTTGAGCGATGACCTCGTTCACGCGAGGGTTGTGTTTCATGGTGCAGGAGCCAAGCGGATAGAATCCGGTGTCGATGCCGAAGTTCCGTCGGGAGAGGTTCGTGTAATGACGGACCATTTCCGGCTCGGACAGGCGAGGCCATCGTGGGGCATCCTTGCGCAGCAAAGGCGTGGCCAAGGAGAGGTCGGATTCGGGCACCAAGGGCGCGGGTTGGGCGTAGCCTGCACCTTCGGCGCCGGTGAAATCCCAGAGGTTGTTCATGCGACCACCTCCGCGCACCAAGCGGCCATGGCGGACGCCAAACGATCGATGTCCTCCGGCCGCGTCTGGTCCGTCGCGGTCACAAGCAGTTGGTTGGAGCGTGCCTCAGACCAACGTCCGAGGTCGAATCCGGGCAACACTCCGTGCGCTTCCAAGGCCTCGATGCACGCGGCTGCAGGGCCTGGCAGTTGCACGGCGATTTCGTTGAAGTGGTGACCGTCGGGGTGGACGAATTCAACGCCGTCCACGCCCTCAAGGGCTTGAACGACCGCGTGGAGGGCGGCGGCGTTGCGCACCGCCAAGCTTCGCACGCCTTCGGGGCCGAGCAAGGACATGTGCATGGCCCCCATGAGGGCGATGAGGGTCTCGTTGGTGCACAGGTTTGAGGTGGCACGGTGGCGGCGGATGTGCTGCTCACGGGTGGAAAGCGTCAGGCAGTAGGCCGTTTGCTCGTCTTCGTCGATGGTTCGACCAACGATTCGACCGGGCATTTGGCGCATGTAGGCCTTGGAACAGGCAAAGATGCCGTAGATGGGGCCACCTGCGGTCATTGGGGAGCCGAAGGGCTGCCCTTCGCCCACGACGATGTCGGCGCCGTAATGGCCCGGTGCTTCGTAGAGACCAAGGGAGACTGGGTTGACGCCGACGATGAACGCGGTGTGCTCTCCGATGGCGTCCTTGACGCTGGTCAGGCTGGCGTCGAGCAAGCCAAGCGGGTTGGGCTGCTCAACGTACACCGCGCATGCACCGGCGGCTTCGGCCACGGAAGCAGGATCTACCGTGCCGTCCTCGAGGTGGCGAAGCGTGCGCAGTTCAATTCCGCCGCCTTGGGTGTAATTGTGAATCACGGACCAGCGGTCGGGAGGGACCAGTTCGGACACGTACACGACGCCCTTCTGAGTGGCTTTGCGACCGTGCACGCGAACGGCACAGGTGATGGCTTCGGCTGCGGCAGAGGACCCGTCGTATACGGAGAGGTTGGCCACTGGGAGGCCGACAAGTTCGCTGATGAGGCCTTGGAATTCCCACATGGCCTGCAACATGCCCTGGCTGACTTCGGCCTGGTACGGCGTGTATGCCGTCAGGAATTCGCCGCGCGTGACCAATTGGAACACCGCTGCAGGAACGTGATTCCGGTAGAGCCCCGCCCCGATGAAGGACGCCATGCTTCCGAGGGACACGTTGGCGCCAAGCAAGCGTCGAGCATCAGCGATGATTTCCTCCTCGCTTTGTGGGGGACGAAGAGGCAGGTCCTCCTCCATCCGCACGTCAACGGGCACGTCGGAAAACAGATCGTCCATGGATGCGTAGCCCATGGCCATCAGCATCTCGGCTTCGCGTCCAAGGTTCGGGAGTTGGTCGACCATCGTGCCACCTCAGTCGAGACCAATATCGGCCGGATTTAATCATCGTCATCCGGACACAGCACGGCGAATCCTCATGACCTCGACCGGAGGTGGACCTGCATGGGTCAGGTGGTGATGCTCGTCACCAACGCCTGCGCCCCCGACCCTCGGGTGCTGCGGCAAGCCCGCTGGCTTACAGATGCAGGCCACTCCGTCACCGTTCACGCCTTCGATCGGAGGGAGGAACATCCGGCAGAGGAACTGATCGGCGACGTTCGCATCGTTCGGCATCACCTCGGGGTCCAGACCTACGGGGCGAGTTTTGCCACGCTTCGCGGGTTGCGTCGTTTCCGTCGCAGCGCCCTTGAGGCATGCCGACGTGCCCAACCGGACGTGGTGGTGTGCCACGACGCCGACACGCTTCCTCTCGCGCGGGCCTTGCGCAAACAAGGGGCGTCCACGGTGTTCGACATGCATGACCTTCGCCATACGTGGGCGCGTATTGGCGCACCAAACAGGCTTGACCGCCGCTTGGCGAGCCGATGGTTGGAGCAGCGGACCAAGCAAGGCCTTCCTCATGCTGACCTCATCGTCACCACCAGCGGCGCTCGCGCTGATTACGACGCGCCGGGCCTCCAACAACAGATCGAGGCGTGGGGTCGAACCGCCATGGTGCTCGAAAACCGTCCAGCCCACGGTTCAGCACGCCAAGCGGTGAAGGACAGCACGTGGCGCGTTGCTTGCATCGGCAGGGTCCGCGACGTGGCCACCGCCGACCTTCTGATTCGGACCCTCTCCCTGCTTCCAGAGGAGGATCGTCCCGTCCTTCGATGGGCCGGTGACGGTGTCGCAGCCAATGAGGTACGCCAGCGCCTTGAGGCGTCGGGATTGATCGTCGAACTCGAGGACGGCTACGTCCAGGAAGACCTTGACCGCCTCCACGACGGTGTCGACGTGGCCGTGGCCATGTACGACCCGGAACGCGGCAACATCGCCGATGGTGCCTTGCCGGTTCGCATGTTCGAGGCGGCGGTCCGGGGCGTCCCCTGCGTCGTGAACGCTGACGTGCTGATGGGTGACGTGGCCACCGCCGAAGGATTTGGCGTGACGTGCCGGTGGAACGATCCTCAAGCGCTGGTGGATGCCCTACGTGAAGCGAAGGCGATTCAGGTCCCAGAAGGTGCCGGCATGATACAGGTCAGAGCCATCGCATTGTGGCTTGAGGCCCTTGAGCGCCTGATGGCCTAAGGCTCAGACAAAGGGCGGTCGAACGACGACGGCCTTGACGGCCTTGCGAGGGCTGGCTTGCACCAAGACCTCGTCGCCTTCGCTGACGCCGGCCAGATAGCCGATGCCAATGCCAACGTTGTCCAGCGAAGGCGCGGGAGCGCCCGAGGTCAATTGCCCCAAAGGCGCACCGTCCATCGAAGTCACGGGCTTTCCTGGACGGGGCAGTGGACCCTTCTCGAGGTAGCGAACGCCC
>DALQ01000047.1:543-7561 GCA_002496845.1 Euryarchaeota archaeon UBA495 | reverse complement strand
GATTTGCCTCGACCTCGATCCGGAGCACGCACCGGCCACGGCCAACTTGGCCGTGTTGCTCGAGCGCATGGGCGACACAGATGGTGCTGGAGCCATGGCCACGAGGGCTTTGACGCATTATCCAGATCACCCAGAACTACTCGACATTCGACGACGCTGCCAAACGGGGCAAGTCGTTGAACCGGACCTTCCTGCACAGCGCCCAACGCCCACCGCAACGTGGGAGGATGAGCACCTCACGAAGGCCATGGACAAAGCAGGCGTCAGCGACGCTCAAGCCGTTTTGGAAGAATCGACCCACCACGACACGGACGGAGACGGCCGCCTCGACCAAGAAGAACTTGAGCGAGCCGCATCTGTGGTCGCTGCACAACAGCAGGTCCAGGAAGCGATGGTTGAACCAGAACCCGAAATCGAAGAAGAACCCGTCTCCGATGGCGACGGACTTGAGGAGGAACCGACCGAAGCTTCGCTGGAAGACGTGATTGCCCAGGCCAAAGAAGAACTGGATGCAGGTCATCCCAAAGCTGCCATTGGCTTGTTGCGCGAACGATTGAGGTCGGACGCAGCAGAACATGTGGAAGCATGGTTGACCGCTGCGACAGCCATGCATCGGCTGAACCTCGAAGACCACGCCCTCGGTGCTGCACAACACAGCCTCCGTCTCGACGATGAACGTGCGGAAGGATGGATTCTGGTAGGCGACGTGCATGCAGCAAAGGGCGAGCACAATGCTGCCATCGAGGCCTACACCAACGCCATCAAGCGCGGTGCCCGCGAAGACGTGGTGAACCGACGTTGGCCTCTCCTGACCCGCTCTGAGCATCCCGAACTTTGGTATGAAGAGGCCATGAACCGCCTTGGTCCGGAAGACGACGAATCCGATCGCACGGCACTTTCGGCATGGCTGCTCGATCTTGGCGAAGGTGAAGTCGGTGCCCTTGAGCACCTACCTGACCAACCACCGACCTTGCCTGAAGCGCCTGACCTTGGAGCTCGCGTGCTTCTTCTGCTGGCCAACGATGCACCACGTTTGCGTGCGCGTGCGCACAGCCTGCAACTGCAACATCTCGAAGCCATTGGTTTGTGGAAAGCGGAAGTCACCAGTGACGGGGAAGACGCCACCGCATGGATTGGCATGGCACGGGCATTGGAGGCTGCGGGCGAACTCGAAAAGGCAGCCAAGTGCCATGCACGCGCTCAGCAATTATCAGACCCAGACGCATCAGATTCACACGACACTGGGGGCGAAGCACCCGATCCACGGTCCCCTGCACCCGCCGCCCCTGCCGAGTCGGAACTGGCCCCTGCCCCAGAATTTGCAGCACCCGAACCGGTGGACGAGGACGCTGAATCGGCCGCTTCAATCCTGTTGACTCCGGTGGCCAGCATGGCCCCAGAACCAAGTGCAGAACCTGAGCGAAACCCCGACGTCGATTTGGCCGCAGCTGCCTTGGAGGCCACCTCAAACATAGCCGCTCCGACCCGAACGACCACGCCAGAGCAAGATGCTCAACAAGGACGGGAATGGTTCAACCGAGGCACCCAGTTGTTGGAAGACAAGAAATTCCGAGAGGCCCTGTCGTGCTTCGACAAATCGTTGAGCCTGTTGGCAGATGACGAAGAGAAGGTGATCTTGGTGCTCAACGCCAGGGGCAACTGCTACTACTACATGGAAGACTATCCAAAATGCGTCGACGCCTACTACCAAGCCATGATGATTCGACCTGCGCAAGTGCGTGGCCAGACCCTGTACAACATGGGCGTGGCCTACGCGGAAATGGAGCGCTACGACGACGCCATCAAGTGCTTCGAGCAAGGCGAGTCCAGAGGACTCACGCCAGACGAAGTTGCGCTGGCGAAGGAGCAAATTCGACGTTGCAAAATCCTTCGAAAGGAGAAGGAGAAGCGTGCAGCAAGGCGTCGATGACGCCACAGGTTGATGAACGAGGACCGTGTCCGCGTTCCATGGACTGCGGTACGTGTGAGTCGGCCCCAGCGACGCCGGTTGAGGCTCCTGAGCCTGTGAACGTTCAATTGACCATCACCGACAAGGCCAGGGCCATGTTGGGTGACGCATTCGGGGACACAGAAGGTCAATCCTTGTTGGTTGGCGTTCTTTCTGGAGGATGCTCGGGATACATGTACGATCTCCAGATCATCGAAGGCTCCGAGCCCGACTGCCAAACCTTGGACATCGAAGGCATCCACGTCCAAGTCCCCAACGCTTCCAGCCATCTCCTTGATGGCATCGAAATCGATTACGTGGACCGTCTGATGGGCGGGGGATTCAGAATCAACAACCCGAATGCAGGAAGCACCTGCGGCTGCGGCGAATCGTTTGGCTGATTCAGCATGTCGACCACGCACCTTCGTGCCGACATCGGCGTGCTCTTCGTCCGAGGCAAAGATGCAGTCTCTTTTGTTGACGGGCTGAGCACCAACCTCATCCCAACGGCAACAGGAACAGCCGTTCGTACGGTGTTCACGGACCGTGCAGCCAAGGTCATCGCGGCGACGACGGCCATGGTCCGCGACGAAGGCGTTGTTCTTCTCGTCCATCTGGCGTCCCTCAAAGCGCTGATGAGTCACCTGCAGCCACGCCAATTGGGACAAGACGTTGCGCTTATGGATCTCAGTACACGAAATCACGTGCTCTACGAAACAAATCCAGATGCGGACCTCGCTGTTGGAGCCTGGCAAACGACCGACGGCATCACCACCGTTCGCGTGCATGACGAACTATGCATCCATGTCGTGGCGGGCGAAAGCATTGGAGAACATGAGAGCCAGGCGGATCATTGGACGGCGTGGAGGCTCAAGCACCGATGGCCGGAACATGGCATCGAAATCACCTCGGCACGGCACCCCTATGCGTGCGGCTTGGAGTCCCTTGTTCACGAAAACAAGGGATGCTACCTCGGCCAAGAAGTGCTCACGCGCATGAGAAGCCGGGGGAGAACGGGTTGGGCCCTTGTCCAGGGTTCGGTGGAGGACTTCGCACCGGACACCATCACGACCCAAAGCAACGGTCAAGCCCTTGCCATCGTTCGGACACGTGACCTTCAGTAGCCCAGCACATCGGTCAATTGACCCTTGTAGAAATTCCCAGACCTCTGAAGGGATTCCAGTTCATGGTCCTGAAGATCGAGTTCGAAAATTCGTTCAACACCGTTCGCACCAATGATGCACGGCACACCAATGTAGACGTTGTCAAGACCGTACTGACCGGTCAGATGACAGGACGCTGGAATCAGTCGGCGACGGTCGTTGAGGACGGCTTCTGCCATGATGGCGGCTGCAGACCCCGGCGCGTAGAAAGCAGAACCCTTCTCCAACAAGGCGACGATCTCACCGCCACCCTTGGCGGTACGTTCTGAAATGGCAGCAATGCGATCTTCAGACATCAATTGTGTGATGGGGATGCCACCAACCGTGGTGTAGCGGGGAAGGGGCACCATCGTGTCACCGTGTCCACCGAGGACCATCGGCGAAACGTCTTCTTCCGCACAGTTGAGCTCCAGCGCGATGAAGTGCGCCATGCGAGCCGAATCCAAGACGCCTGCTTGGCCAATGACACGCTCGTGGGGGAATCCAGTCACCTTTTGCATGTGGTACGTCATGAGGTCCAACGGGTTGGTCACGACAATCACGACGGCCTCGGGTGCATGGTCACGGATGCCAGACCCGACCTGTTGAATGATGTCTGCATTTTTGCCGATGAGATCTTCACGAGTCATGCCCGGCTTTCGTGGGAAGCCCGAGGTCACCACAACCACGTCAGATCCGGCGATGTCTTCGTACGAGGATGTACCTGTAATTCGGCCGTCGTAATTGAGCACGGTTGCGTTCTCTGACATGTCGAGGGCTTTTCCTTTGGCGAAGCCTTCGAAGATGTCCAAAAGCACCACGTCAGCGACCTTCATTTGCGCGAGCACAAAGGCGCACGTGGCACCAACGTTCCCTGCTCCGATGACCGCGATTTTCCTTCGTCCGTTCGCCATACGCTCGTCCTGACCCGTCCTCATGCACCCGTCCCATAAACTCGCGGTCAGGACGAAGGAAGAGCGTTCCGTGGTGTTGAAGAACCCGCTTCCGTTCCGTCCAATCACCGCTCCCGCGGAGGTCTCAGCAATGCGCATTGGTGTCGTCAAAGAATCGGACCAAGAAACCCGTGTGGCCATCGTGCCGTCCAGCCTTCGAAAGTTGACGAAGTCAGGGTTCGAAGTGGTCGTTGAAAGCGGTGCAGGGCTGACGTCCAGCCATGACGATCAGGCCTACATTGACGCCGGTGCTAGCATCGGCACCCGAGAAGAGGCCCTCTCCTGCCCCCACGTGCTGTCCGTTGGATTCCCGGGCGTGGAAGGCATGGCGAAAGGAACGAATTTGGTCTGCGTCGCCGATCCTTTCCGCCACCCTGATCGGGTCAAGGCATGCATGGATGCTGGCATCACGCTGATGTCCATGGACATGATTCCACGACGGCTTTCCAGAGCACAGTCGATGGACGTGAATTCCAGCCAAGACAACTTGGCCGGCTACAAAGCCGTCCTGTTGGGTGCTGCTCATGTCCCCAAGGGCATTCCGATGATGACGACGTCGGCCGGTACCGTTCGTCCGGCCAAGATTGTGGTCATGGGTTCGGGCGTGGCAGGTCTCCAAGCCATCGCTACGGCCAAGCGCCTTGGCGCAGTGGTCTATGCCTCTGACGTCAGGAAATCCGCTGCAGAGCAAATCGAATCCGTCGGCGGTCGATTCATCGAGGTTGACGGCATGGACGATTTCGAAGACGCCTCCGGATACGCCAAGCCGCTTACTCCCGAGTTCATTCAGAAGGTCAACGACACCGTGTGTGGAGTGGCGGAAGATGCCGACATCATCGTCACCACGGCCCGAATTTTCGGTCGTCCTGCACCGATCACTGTCCCGGCATCCGCCGTTGCGAACTTCAAGCGAGGTGCGGTGATCGTCGACATGAACGCAGACGTCGGTGGAAACTGTGAATCCACAGCGGCTGGCGAAATCATCACCACCGACAACGGCGTCATCGTCGTGGGCACAAGCAACCTGCCCGGGACGTTGGCCACCACCGCTTCGATGCTCTATTCCAACAACCTGACCACGTTCATGTGTTCCTTGGTGAACGAAGGTGAAGTCGTGGTTTCTGAGGAAGACGACATCCTGGTCGGCGCCCCCGAGGGAAGCGACTTCCACGTGCCAGGAATGGGTGGCGTCCTCATCTGCAAGGACGGCGCCGTTCATCCAAAGCAAACCCGGTTGTCGGAGGTGGTTGCATGACGCCAGAAACCCTCATCGCCAGCATCACGCTGTTTGTGCTCTCGATTTTCCTCGGGTTTGAACTCATCACCAAGGTCCCCGCAACCCTTCACACGCCACTCATGTCCGGTGCAAACGCCATTTCTGGCATCAGCATCGTCGGGGCCCTCCTTGGCGCCAACGTGGCGTTTGATGGTGGGAACACCGCAGTATCTGGCATCCTTGCCTTTGTGGCCCTGACCTTGGCGATGATCAACGTCGTCGGTGGATTTGCTGTCACGAACCGGATGCTCAGCATGATTGCTGGAAAGAAGCGTGGAGGTGCCTGACATGGAACCGTGGATTGACGTCGGTGACTCCGCCGCATGGATCAACCTTGGCTACGTGTTCTCCGCAGCCCTGTTCATCTTCGGTTTGAAGAAACTCGGACACCCTCGTACAGCGCCCACTGGCAATCTTTACGGCGCCATGGGCATGCTCGTCGCCGTGATCACCACCGTCCTGCAAATGGGATTCACCACGGGAATTGAATGGGTGCTGATCGCTGGAGGCGTCCTCCTAGGCGGCGGTATTGGCTACCTCATGGCCGTTCGCGTTGAAATGACGGGAATGCCGGAACTTGTGGCCTTGTTCAACGGCTTCGGGGGCGCTGCATCGGCCCTTGTGGCCTTGTCGGAAACATGGCGCTGGTTGGAAGACAGTTCCACCGTCCCCGATGGACTTGCCCTCCAAGTGACCGTTCTTGCTGCCGGACTCTCTGCTCTTGTGGGGTGGGTAACGCTGACCGGGAGCATCCTTGCCATGTACAAACTCAAGGGCGGTGTCGAACTGTTCGGAAAGTGGATTCGAACCCCGACGTGGGGCCCTTCGTGGCTTAATGGCGTCAAGGTGGCGATGTTGGTGGGCGTCTTTGTCCTCATTGTCATGCAGCTCGGCGACCCGACGAACACGACCTACCTCTGGGGCGTCATCGCCCTGTCGTGCTTGCTCGGAATCGTGCTCGTTCTCCCCATCGGTGGAGCAGACATGCCTGTGGTGGTCAGCCTCCTGAATTCACTTTCCGGTATTGCTGCAGCCTTTACTGGCTTCATCATCGGCAACAGCGTCCTCATCGTGGCTGGTTCCTTGGTCGGTGCAAGCGGTCTGATCTTGACGTTCATCATGTGCAAAGCCATGAACAGGACACTCGCGAACGTGCTGTTCACGTCGTTCGGCGGGACGGACAAGGAAACCGTCACCCGCACCAAGGTCGGGTCTGACGCCGATGAAGTTGCGATGATGATTGACGGTGCGCAGAAGATCATCATCGTGCCAGGGTACGGTATGGCCGTGTCCCAATGCCAACACCAGGTCAAGGAATTCGCAGACCTCGTGGCGGAGAAGTACGACACGGAAGTGAAGTACGCCATTCACCCCGTGGCCGGCCGCATGCCTGGTCACATGAACGTCCTGCTCGCTGAAGCGAACGTGCCCTACGAGCAACTCATCGAAATGGACGAAATCAACGCCGAGTTCCCAGAAGCAGACGTGGCCTTGGTCATTGGGGCCAACGACACCACCAATCCGGCCGCCCGGTCCGACACCGGACCGCTGGCTGGTATGCCGATCCTTGACGTGGACTTGGCTCGCACCGTGGTGATCGTCAAGCGGTCGCTCTCCGTGGGTTACGCCGGTGTTGACAACGACCTGTTTTACGAAGACAAAACCATGATGCTCTTCGGCGACGGCAAGAAGATGATGA
>DALQ01000047.1:0-239 GCA_002496845.1 Euryarchaeota archaeon UBA495 | reverse complement strand
TCGGCGACGGCAAGAAGATGATGACGGAGTTGAACAACGCCATCAAGGACTCATGAGCCCCTCTCTTCGATGGAGCATGAAGGAACGTTGAAAGGTCGAGGGCCACGACGAAGGATTAGGGGTGCAGCAATGCGTCGAGCGTTCAATCGAAGCCTTGTCCTGCTCCTCGTGGCGATGCTGGTGTCCATGCCGGCCTTGGCCAACCCAAACGGGCCCCCATGGGAGAACGGAGGTGGCCT
>DALQ01000012.1 GCA_002496845.1 Euryarchaeota archaeon UBA495 | reverse complement strand
GCGCGCACGTCTTTGTTGTCGGAGAGGGTGTTTTCCGTGGTGCCGTACGGCACCATGATGTCGATGGAAAGTTCACGCGCCTCGGCTTTGTAGAGCTCCCAATCGATGTTGATCTGCAACCGTGCCGCAACCTTGCTGACCGTGTCTTTGACCAAGTATTCGATGTGCTTGTTGGAGAGCATGTCGTCGGTGTCTTGGTGGTAGACCTTGTACATCAGCGGGTAAAGCAAGAGAAGGCTCACGGCAGACAAGGAGAGCGAGATGAAGGCCATCCACCATGCGGGGATGCCCGCCGCACCGCCGGTCAGCATCGCGGTTTCACGGCCACCGCCGAGTTCAGCGCCCATCAGCACGAAGCCCCAGCCTCCGAGTTGTCGCATGGTCCAACAGTTGCGCTGACCCGCTTCGAGGATGGTGGCCTCGGTGTGGTCGACGTCGTCGATGAAGGGCAAGAAACTCAGCGTGGCGCTGGAGGAGGACAGTTCGACGGACAAGTCGTTCGAAATGGGCCATTCCCCCTCCACGGTCGCGCCCTCTTCGCTGTCTTCAGGCGGCTCCATGGCCACCCTTACGCTCAATTCGTAAGGCCCGGGCGGTAACTCGTGGAAACTGAACACGGTGCCGAGGGAGCCGTTGCTGCCGACGGAGAAATTTTCTTCGACTTGGCTTGACAACACGTCGGTCCCTTCGCCCATGACTTCCATGGCGATGAGGGTCATGCTCACGTTCGCGACGCCTGTTGGAAGGTTGTACACGCCGATGCTGAAGCGCTCGTTGTCGTTGTCGGGGTAGATGTGAATCCACGGTTCATCGGTGCCTTCCTGGCATTCGCCGCTCGGGTCGAGGAAGGTCTTCGAAGCCGCGTGGTCAAGGGCCGTGGAGGTGCCCAGCAAGCCACCGGACATCGAGAAGATGAGCAGCGCGTAGAAGGCGCCGTAGATGAATCCGGAGATCAACACGAAATCTTCGATGGCCGAAGGGAAGCGACGGCGGTCGCCCTTGGAGCGGCGGTTCCGAATGACGTTCAGCTCTTTCTCGAGTTTGCTGGTGCCGTCATCAGGCGGTGATTCCGAGAGGGTTTGGTGCTCCCCCTCGCTGCTCATGCCTGACCATTGGGGTGTGGGTCTTGAAGCCATTGTCCACTTTCTTCGCCTTCGCAGTCCACATCGGAAGCCTTGAAGGGGTGGTGCTTGTGGCCGGAGCGCTCAAGGGACAGTAGCTTAGTTGGGAGAGCGCGGCACTGAAGATGCCGAGGTCGCTGGTTCAAGTCCGGCCTGTCCCACTCAATCCGCGTCAGCGTCGCTCATGGCCTCCTCATGGCGGCGAGCGACCGCGGCGGCCAAGACAATCGCCACCATTGGCACGAGTGCACCAGGCGCAGGAAGGGGCGATTCCTCGACCAAACTGTCATTGTTTTCCGGAATGATGTCTTCCTCGTCCGGAGGTGCGATGGTGATGCTTGAGGTGGCCTGCTCCCGCTGGCAACCCTCCATGACCACGTCACAGGCATATCGGCTCCAGGCGGTGACGTCAAGGACGATGCGTTCGTCGCCGCGGCGCCCAACGTCATCGGGGATGCTGACTTGAGCACGGGCTGTGTCACTATTTCCCGATTTGACCTGAACGCAGGATTCTCCCGTTTCCATGGTTGCAGATTTGCCGCCTTCCCACGTCCATGATCGAATATCGAAGGTCACGCAGACGTCGTCCACGTCGTTGCCTGAGTTGGTGATGAGCGCCTCGGCTTCGACGATGGTGAGTCCTTTCATGGCACGGAAGACCGTCATTTCTCCTTCGACCTCGGCCTGGCCGTATTGAAGAATATCCACGATGACCGTGGTGTCTGCAGAAGCGATGTTTGGCGGAGGAACGCCGTTGATTTCCACGACCTGGACCTCAACGGTGTTTTGTCGGCTCTGAGCTTTCGCCCCTGTGTCTGCTTGTACGGAGACCGTGAAGGTCTCCTCAGTCCCAGCATTGAGGGTGATCGAACCGGGGTGAGCGACCGCCAACCCGTCCGAATACACGGTGATGTCGATTTTCTCCTGGTACACGGATTCATTGGCGACGGTGCAAACGTAGGACGCGACGGGTGTGGACCAAGGTGCCACTTCGATTTCCGCCCGCTCTTCGCACTGGAGGTCCACAGAAGCAACCAACGTTTGTGCTTGCACCATGGGTGCGAGCATGGCCAGCGCGAGCACGCCAAGGAGTGCGGCCCCACGCATGACCCAAGAGACGCTCCCGCGTCCTTGAAGCCTCCGTAGAATTCGTTCCGGAGGCAAGGGCTGCGCCGTCTGTTGTTCACTCGGCGCCGTCAAGGGCCACCTTTTGAGCGTCCCACATGGCCTCAAGCCCACGGTCCGCCATGGCCAGAAGCGCCATGAGTTCCTCGCCGTTGTAGGTCGCTTCCTCGCCCGTGGCTTGGATTTCCACGTAACGGTCGTCGCTGGTCTTGATGACGTTCATGTCCACGTCGGCACGGCTGTCGAGGTGGTAATCCAGGTCCAGCCAAACGCTGCCTTCGAGCAGTCCGACGGAAATGGCCGCAAGTTCGTTCGGCATGACGGCCATCTCATGGTTGGCACGTTCCACGTCGTTGAGCTTGGGAGCCGTCCATCCGTTGCGGCGGTCCTCGTCCGAGGGGCGGAGGTCCGCCGGGAGGCAGTCGCCCGAGGCGATGAGGCGGCGAACAGCGAGCCGAAGGGCGATGCCGGCGGCGGTGATCGACGCGCAGCGGGTGCCGCCGTCGGCGTTCAGCACGTCGCAATCGACGTTGATGGCGACTGGGCCGAGGGCTTCGAGGTCCACGGCGGCGCGCAGGGATCGGGCGATGAGGCGCTCGATTTCTTGCGTCCGGCCCTTGGCACCGTTGCGCTCACGGCGGAAGCGGCTGTCGGTGCTTCCAGGCAGGAGGCTGTACTCGGCATGGACCCAGCCCTTGGTGGCGTCACGTGGGAACCAGCGAGGAAGGCTGCGTTCCTTGGTCACGCAGACGAGGATAACCGTGTCACCTTGGCGGTACAGCACCGAGGCGAGGGCGTTTGGGGTGAAGTCGAGTTCAACCTCGACGTGACGCATTTCGTTCTGCTCGCGGTCGGGATTGAAGCCCGTCTTGTCCTTGGCCATGGCTCCGCGACGCGCTTCTCCTCATCAAACGGTCGCATCCGGTTGAGAACAGGTTGAAGGTCCGAATCCGGGTGGCTGCACCATGCCCACCCCGGTGATCTGCAGCGTCGCCCGGACCCCCATTGGTCGTTTCATGGGTGCCTTCAGCAGCCTCAACGCGGTCGACCTCGGTGTCGTGGCCGTGTCTGGCTTGCTTGAGCGCGTTGGGCTTGACCCAAACAGCGGCCTCGTGGACGAGGTCATCATGGGGCAAGTCCTCCAGGCAGGTGCAGGTCAGAATCCCGCACGTCAGGTTGCGTTGGGTGCAGGCCTGCCGGTCAGCACGCCAGCGTTGACCGTCAACAAGGTCTGCGGTTCTTCGCTCAAGGCGGTCATGCTCGCAGCGACGGCCATCCGGGCTGGCGAACACCGCTGCATTGTCGCCGGCGGCATGGAGAGCATGACCAACGCACCACAGTTGCTCATGGGTCAGCGCCGTGGGGTCAAAATGGGCAACAGCACACTGGTGGATTCCATGATCCATGACGGCCTTTGGGACGTCTACAACGACATGCACATGGGCAACACCGGTGAAGTGGTGTCCGAAGAATTCAGCATCAGCCGCGAAGGCATGGACGCCTTCGCCGCACAAAGCCAAGTTCGCGCGGCCACGGCCCAAGCCGAGGGTTGGTTCGATTGGGAGATGGTCCCCGTCCAGGTGCCAAAGCGACGCGGCGACCCGGTCACGGTGGACGCCGACGAGGGCGTTCGAGCGGACACCACCGCAGAGGGCTTGGCCGGCTTGCGCCCGGT
>DALQ01000003.1 GCA_002496845.1 Euryarchaeota archaeon UBA495 | reverse complement strand
TCCATGATGTGGGCAGGGCCACCGTAGGCTCCCACCGGCAACCCTCCACCGATGACCTTCCCAAGGGCAACGAGGTCAGGCGTCACGCCAACGTGGCCTGTGATGCCGCCCTCGACGAAACGGAAGCCGGTGATCACTTCGTCGAAAATGAGCAAGGCTCCATGCTCGTCGCAACGCTTGCGAAGGTGCTGAAGGAAGGCCTCGCGCTGCACCAACAAGCCGTTGTTCGCCGGCATCGGCTCGATGACGACCGCGGCCATGTCCTCGCCATGTTCGGCAAAGATGTGGTCGACCATGGCTTCGTCGTCCAACGACGCCACCACGGTGGTCGCGACCGTGGACGCTGGGATCCCGGGGCTGCTGGCGATGCCGAAGGTGGCAAGGCCGCTTCCGGCGTTGACCATCAGCGCATCAACGTGGCCGTGGTAGCAACCCTCGAACTTCAGCACGGTGTCCCGGCCTGTGCATCCCCGCGCAAGCCGAATGGCGCTCATCACGGCTTCCGTGCCGGACGACACGAAGCGAACGAGGTCCATCATCGGGAAGATGGCTTTCACTTTCTTTGCGAGGCGGATTTCGCCGGTGTGTGGCGCACCATACGAGGTGCCTCGTGCCATGGTTTGCGCGACCTCGCTCAGCACGGCGGGGTGGGCGTGGCCGTGAATCAGCGGTCCCCATGACTGAACAAAGTCCACGAGGGTGTTGTCGTCGGCGTCTGTGATGACCGCTCCTTGAGCGTCCTTGACGTAAATCGGATCGCCGTGCACCGATTTGAAGGCCCTGACCGGTGAATTCACACCGCCGACCAAATGTTGGCTTGCCTCGGCGTGCAACGCCGAAGAAACGTCACGGTTCATGTCCGTGCCCCCAGCCAGCCTTCAGTGAAGATCTCCCGGGCGTGGTACGTGACGATGACGTCGGCGCCGGCACGGCGGAAACCGTGCATGATTTCCTCGACCACCGCACGGCGGCCGTCTTGATCCGGATGCTGAGCATGCACCATGGCGTACTCTCCGCTCACGTTGTAGACCGCGATGGGGCGGTGGGTGGCCGCCTGGACGGCAGCCACCACGTCGAGGTAGGCGAGGGCCGGTTTGACCATGAGCACGTCCGCGCCCTCTTCTTCGTCGAGTCTCGCTTCCATCACGGCTTCCTTGACGGGAGCACGTGGGTCCATCTGGTGGCTGCGCCGGTCCCCTTTTCGTGGCGATGAACCCGCTGCATCCCGGAACGGTCCGTAGAAGGCCGAGGCGAATTTCACGGCATAGGACAGCAGGCCTGTTCCGTGGTGTCCTGCGTCCTCGAGCGCGACCCTGATGGCGTGAACGCGGCCGTCCATCATGTCGGAGGCCCCTACGTAGTCCGCCCCCGCTTCGGCCGCAATCACGGCCATTTCAGCGAGAGACGTCACGGTCCGGTCGTTGAGGATGGTTCCTTCGTGGACGTGACCGCAATGCCCGTGGTCGGTGACCGTGCACATGCACACGTCCGCCATGAGCACCACCGTGTCTCCGTGGTCTTCCCGGAGGGCACGAAGTGCGCGAATCATTGGCCCATCGTTCCTCAAACCAAGGTGGCCTTCGGGATCTTTGTCGTGTTCAGCATGAACCGGGAAGAGCATGTGGCCAACCAACCCCATCGCCACGTCCTCAGCGATTCGTTGGCGGAGCACGTCCACGGACTGGCGATGGATGCCTGGAAGGCTCGCGATGGGCTCATCGACGCCTTCCCCGTCCACCACGAAGTGGGGCTGGACCAGCCCAGAGGCCAACGCATCGCCATAGAGCAAGGCTCGACGTCCAGACGTCCAGCGGTTGATGCGCATCCTCACGTCCATTCTTGTCCCTCCGTGTGGGTCTTCCACCACGTTCGAAGCGCTTCAGCGCTCGGCCCATGCAGACGATGGACGGTGGTGTCTTGGAATTCGGGGTGGTCGTGCAAGGCGCGTTCCGAGGCTTCTCCCATGCACAACACATGGCCGGGAACGGCGTGTCCGCTGCTGTGCCACGCGCGAATGGCGCTTGGTGAGGTGACCAACAGCACGTCGTTTTCCTCAACCTCAATCGGGTCCACGGGTGCGGGCGTGGTGCGGTATGCGGTCCAAGCCTGCACCTTCCGCCCGGCGGCCTTGAGGGCCTCGAGCAACGCCGGGCGGGCTTGGTCAGATCGCGGGAGGAGAAGAGGAATCTCAGGGTCCAAGGCCTCCAGCAGGGCTTCGGCAAAACCCGCGCCGTCTTCGGCTTCAGCACAGAACGCCACAGTATGTCCACGCTCCAACGCAGCCAACGCGGTGCCGCGGCCCAACGCGGCCCAAGGCAGGCGGGCGAGGTCTGGGCACACGTCCAATTCCTCGATGATCATGCGAGCAGCGGAAGGGGACGAAAGGAGCAGCCAAGGCCACGTACGGCGTGGCGTTCCTTCCGGAACCACGGTGGTCGGCCAATGGTCATGGAGGACCTCAAACGCCAACACGCGTTGATGAACGACGTTGACGTTGGTGAGGGCCGCTTCATCGGTCAAGCGGCTTGAGGAGGCCGTGGTGATGAGCCGGCGGCCCAGCGCGGGTTCCGGCGGTGAGGTGTCGGTCCATGAGGGTGGCTGAAAGGTCTCGGCCGCGCCCGTCCAACGGTGAACAGCAGGAGCACGCCGCCGTGCCACGTGCACCCTCCACGACGGCTCAGCAACCGCCACGTAGGCACCGTCGTCCATCACGTGAGCCGCCACGGGCGCAAGGCACCCTCCCCCAAGTTCGGCCAACACGCGTCGTTCATCGCGCACGGCTTGGGAAGTCGGGCGGTGGTCGAGCACCCCTCGAAGGGCCTCCAAGTCGTGCATCGAGTCGCGGGCCGCGTGAACAGCAATGGCGCCTTGGCCCGGGGCGCACGGCCATGAGGCGAGGTCCAAACGAAGGGCGTTGAGGGACAGGTGAGGCGCCTCCAAAGCGCCGCGTTCGGCCAGACGACGAAGCCCAGCTTCGGCCAGCAGCACGGCGTCGGCACGCCCCTCCAACAAGCGATTGAGCCGGGTTTCCACCGCGCCACGGACCGCGATGGGCAGAAGATCCGGGCGCAGGTGCAGCGCCATGGCTTGGCGTCGCACGGAAACGGTGCCAAGATGGGCGTTGGGCGGCAGGTGGGCCAAGGCTTCGCTGGGTGTGGTGACGGCCTGTTTGTCGCTCAGCAAGGCATCGAGCGTCGGGACGCCTTCGCGTTCGGTGGCGAACAGAAGCAGATCATGAGGGGGGGCTCGTTCCAGATGGCCAAGTTGCAGAATGCTCTCTGCCAAATCGGTTGGAACGTCTTTGCTGGAATGGACGGTCAAATCCACCTCGCCGCTCAGCAAACGTGCATCCAAACCCGTCACGAATTGGCCCACATGGGTGCTGAGATCCCCACCAAGCGATTGGTCGCCCCGGGTTTGCAGGGGCACGGCGCGTGCATCCATGCCGCCGGCCTTGAGCCGGTCGATCACCGCATCGGCTTGGATGCGTGCCAGGGGCGAGGCGCGCGTGCCGACCAGGAGGGTCATGGTCGGACCTCGCTTGGGGGAAGGTGCGTGTGCAGGTCTCCGATGGTCCGCACGAGGTCGTCTTCAACCCGTTCAAGAAGAGCGGGCGAAATTGGCCGCGCCGTGGATCGAACGCGCTCACGCACGTCGTCCAACGTGGCCCCACCGTGCACCTTGCACAACCATGTCGCCAATTCACGCGCAAAGGCCTCCAGCGTGGCGTTTTGCGGTGGTTCGTTGAGGGGCGAGTTGGACCATCCTTTGGCCAAGGTGGCCAAGGTGTGGTGCACCAAACTTCGGAAATCAGATTGGGACGCGGCCGTCAATTGATGGTCCAACTGAGTCTCAATCTTGGCCAATTCGAGTTTGGCTTTGTCGAGCAAGGCAGGTCGGTCGATGGCTGCTTCAAGCCCGTGCGCTTGCTGAATCCAGTGGTTCATGCCCTGCAACACTTGCCCCTCATGCAACCCGCCTTCGTCAATGGAGGGAGGCCATGAGAAATCCATGACCGTGAGCGGTGCCTGTGTCGGAAGGGGACGTTCTGGGCCGTAGGCCGGTTGGGCCACCCGCAATGTGGAGATCACCAGCGAGGCCGAAGGAGGCGCATTCGTCCATCGATCGAAATCGATGAATTCCACATGCTCGGCGAGGCTCCCAAATCGGTCTCGTGCACGTTCGGGTTGACGGCTGACCACCGTGACGGCCACGTCACGTTCCAGCAGGGCCTCGACGGCTTTC
>DALQ01000065.1 GCA_002496845.1 Euryarchaeota archaeon UBA495 | reverse complement strand
CCACAAGCCGCGGACGTTCTGGCCACCATCAAACAGGATCAGCGTGCGCGCGAAGGCAGCGAACCGATGAACGAGGAAGAAGTGGAGGCGTATCGCGCTCCCATCCTTGCAAAGTACGAGGAGGAAGGTTCGCCGTACTACTCGACTGCACGCCTGTGGGATGACGGCGTCATCGACCCACGTGACACACGGGACGTGCTCGGACTTTGTTTGGCGGCGGCCAGAAACGGTCCCGCACCCGAGAAAGGGTACGGAATTTTCCGGATGTGAAGTCCAATTGAAGATTTGATTTTCCAATTGAGGTTTTTCTATGTCGATTCCCGTTTGTGAACATCTTCATCTCGAGGTTGAAGGTGCCGTGCTTCGGGTTGGCTTGGCCCGCGAATCGGTGTACAATGCCCTGAACACCGCCATGATCACCGAACTTTGCGACGTGCTCGATTGGAGTGCCTCGCGCAGCGCAGGTCCAGCAGGCCTTCTTTCCGACGACGAAGGGCCTCTGTTTCGCTTGCTTGTGCTCCACGGCATGGGGAAGCACTTCTGCGCTGGCGCGGACATCAACATGATGCGCGACGCTGGTGCAAAGACTCCAGAAGAAAACCGTGAGGACAGCGCCAGGCTGGACCGCTTGTTCAACGGCCTTTGGGCTCACCCTTGCTACACCATCGCCGTGCTTCATGGCGTGGCGCTTGGCGGTGGAGCCGGGTTGATTTCTGCTTGCGATCATGTGGTGGCCGTCGAAGGCGCCCGCATCGCTCTTTCAGAAGGGAAACTGGGCATCCTCCCAGCGGTCATTGGCCCCTACGTCTACCGACGTGTGGGCAGCGCCGCCTTCCGTCGTTTGGCCATGCACGCAGGTCGTATCGGGACGACCGAGGCGCAACGCATTGGCCTCATCGAAGACGTCACGCCAGACCATGAGGCTGCTTGGGCCACCGTGGAAGGCCTCGTCGCCGAAGTCATGACCACAGGACCCTCGGCGGTCTCCGCAGCCAAAGAACTCGCACTGGGCTTCGACCGCTGGACCGGCGACGACCTCGCGCTGCGGACTTGGACCCTTGATTTCACCAGCCGCATGCGCGGTTCGGACGAAGGTCAGGAAGGGCTGTCCGCCTTTTTGGAAAAGCGCCCACCTGCATGGCGTCCAGACGACGGGGGCTCCAAGTGATGCGCTCCGTCCTCGTCGCCAACCGCGGTGAAATCGCCTGCCGTGTGCTTCGTGCATGCAAGGAAGCAGGCCTTCGAGCGGTGTCGGTGCACGCAGAGGACGAAGTTGGAGCCATGCACACCGAGATGTCGGACCTGAGCCTGTCTTTGGAGGGCTCCGGGGCTCTTGCATACCTCAACGGTGACGCCATCATTGCAGCGGCTTTGGCCAACGATGTGGACGGCATCCATCCCGGATTTGGTTTTCTTTCCGAGCGTGCCGGATTCGCCCAAGCGGTGTTGGACGCAGGGCTGATCTGGATCGGCCCCTCGCCCAACGCCATCGAGCGCATGGGCGACAAAATGACCGCTCGCATTACCATGCGCGAGGCAGGTGTTCCCGTCATTCCAGGCGAGGAAATTGAAATCGAATCCTCAGGGGACGAGGAGGCCGACCTTGAGGCCACCCTTGTCGCCGTACGTTCGGCGTCGGAGCGCGTCGGTTTTCCGCTCTTGCTGAAAGCCAGCGCTGGCGGCGGTGGAAAGGGCATGCGCGCCGTGGAATCTGCCGATGGTTTGGACGAGGCGGTGCGTGGCGCACGGCGCGAGGCCATCGCGGCGTTCGGCGACGGCCGCGTGTACCTCGAACGGCTGCTTCGTGGCGCCCGTCACGTGGAAGTGCAGGTGCTCGCCGACGCCCATGGCCGTACCGTTCACTTGGGCGAGCGAGAATGCAGCGTCCAGCGTCGGCACCAGAAGGTGTTCGAAGAGGCCCCTTGCGCTGTGGTCAGCGAAGACCAGCGCCAGCGGATGGGTGTAGCAGCCATCGCCGCCGCTGAAGCCGTGGACTACGTCGGAGCAGGGACGGTCGAATTTCTGATGGAAGACGACGGGACCTTCCATTTCCTCGAGATGAACACCCGCATCCAAGTGGAGCATCCAATCACGGAATTGGTGACGGGAGTAGATCTGGTGCGCGAACAGCTGCGCATTGCTGCTGGTGAGCCCATGACGGTCCCCGAACTTGCCATGCGAGGGCACGCCATCGAAGTCCGGATTTACGCGGAAGACGCCGCCAATGGATTCCTTCCAAGCATCGGGCCGCTCGCGGTGTTCCGTCCTCCCACCGGACCCGGCCTTCGTCTGGACACGGGGGTGCGCGAAGGGGACGATGTTTCGCCTTCCTACGACCCCATGTTGGCCAAACTGATCGTTCACGCCCCAAGCCGTGACGAGGCCCTCCAGCGCATGCGCCGTGCGCTCGACGAGTTTGTGATCCTCGGCACCACCACCAACGTTGCCTTCCTTCGTGATTTGTGCGACCTTGACGCCGTGGTGTCGGCCACCACCTCGACTACCACCTTGGACGACGCCTACCCCAACGGTTGGGAGGCCCAGCCAGCCTCAGAGCCGGTGATGGCGCTCGCGGCCGTCTTGGCCTCAAGCCGCGGCGTAGTCCGTGCCGACAACGACGGCCCCTCTGGCCCAGCCAGCCCCTTCCTTTCCCTGAACAGGAGGTATCCGTGATGGTTGACCTTCGCACGGGAGACGACGTGCATGAGGTGCATCCGCTTCCCCGAGGAGACGGATGGGTCGTGGACGGCATCGAGGTCACGCCGATGGCCGACGGTCGCTGGCAAGTGCGCCAAGGCGAGGCCCTTTCGCTTGCCCATGGAACCCGCATCGGGGACGTGGTGTGGCTGCACATCAACGGCCGCGTGCACCGGATTGAAGTCATCGAAGCAGGGGCTGGAGCGGCGCAAGAAGAGGGAAGTTTCTCTGCACCCATGCCCGGTGGGGTGCTCGATGTGCTCGTCGCCACCGGCGATGAGGTCACGGCGGGTCAGGCCCTTCTGGTCCTCGAGGCCATGAAGATGGAACACCGTATCACCGCTCCATACGACGGCCGTGTCGTGGCCGTTCATGTCGCCCAAGGCGACCGTGTCCAGCAGGGAGAACTGCTCCTCGAAGTCGAAGCATCCGAGGCTTGACCCGGCCTTTCGTTGCGCTGCAGTGCGATGGGGCTATGTGGTTGTGGCCTTGGCCTTGGCCATGGGTGCACCCCACATCGTGTTCGGCTTCAGGCCCACGGTGTTGGTGGGCCTGTTGCTTTCCGTCGTTTTGGCGTGGCTCTTCTGGCAGGTGATTGTGCCACGTCAATTGCAGGGATTGCGCGTTGCCTTTCCTACGGCAGAGA
The DNA here is from genome assembly GCA_002496845.1 of Euryarchaeota archaeon UBA495. GTDB lineage: Archaea > Thermoplasmatota > Poseidoniia > Poseidoniales > Poseidoniaceae > MGIIa-L3. The sequence goes on along the minus strand of DALQ01000065.1, from coordinate 4,701 downwards.
AACGGTACGAGGTTCACAGAGTGACCGGTTCAACCCGTGAAGCCCGTCGCCTCTTGCGAACGTCCGGCATGCGGTTTGGCGTGGTGGCTTACCTGCTGGCCTTTGTTGGTGCAATTTTGTTGCTGGTTGAAATCGGTTTGATCGAATTCGGGTTGCAAGAAGGATTCTCCGCCATCAATTTCGGGTTGGCTTTGATCCTCATTTCCATCACGGGCGTGACCTCCATCGGTGTGGCGCTCTCGGCACAAATCCTGCCTTCACAGGGCATGCAGCGTGCCATCATGCATCACCGAGACCCGGGGCGTGTGCGCGCCAGCGTCCTGTTGTTGGGCGTTTGGCTCGCCCTCGTCGTGGTGGTGTGGATGCTGACCAGCGGCGTTGAGCCACAGTGGCGGTTGAGCGTGACCCTTCTGGTCGCCTTTTTCCCTCCCGTGATGGCCTACGGGCGTGTGCTCGGTTCATCGTGGCATGCCATGCGGTACGCCAACAAGAACGTGGCCGCAGGGCGCGCCTCTCCGTTCCAAGGACACGACCCTTCACCGCGTCAACAGGCCATCGGCCTGCTGGTCAACGTCAACCTGATGGCCATGCCACTCGTGGCGATCAACACCCTCGTCAGCCTCGTCGTGATGTTGGCCGCACCGGGGGTCTTCGTGCATTCGGACCGCGTGGCTGCCCTTCCTGAATACAGGGAGCAAGCCACCGTGATGGAGGAAGGTGGAGCGCTCGGCTTCTACGCCATCGAGGCGCTGTCCTACGTCGAGGAGCCCGCGCTCCGGGCGCCGCTTGTCGCGATGGTCCTCCTCTTTCTTCTTCTGAACGTCGCGGTCGTCGGGGTGCTTTTCGTCTACGAAGTGGCCAGGATCATGTTCCTCGACGTGGCCGAAGTGTCCGGTCGCGGAGGCATCCACATCACCGACAGCCGCCTCCTGCGAGCCGAAAGGAGCCAACAAGCGAAGGTGCTGAATTTCTGTTTCACAGGCTTCGCAGGCCAATCCATGTTGCTGGTCGCTCTGGCCATCCTGACCTTTTGGGATTCTGTGAACCTCCCCGGTGGGGCTGGATGCGGACGCTGGGAAGGCACCGTGTGCACCGTGGTGGAAAAGGACGCCTTGGAGGCCTTGACGTGGATGCTGGCTTCGGGCGGACAAGTGGCCTTTCTCGTGATTTGGCTTCGATCGTTGAGCATCGGACACCGCATCAACGAGGTTTCATTCGACGCTGGAGCCGGTGAGAACCGACGGCGCCTTGAATCAATGGAGGACGTCATCTTCCTCAGGAAGGGGAGTTGGTTGCCGTTGCTGGCCAACGACGCGTGGGCAAAGGCGTTGGAACGCTTTGATGAAGCCGGGTCATCCATCGCAGAACCTTCCCTTCACGGCATTGAGCTCAGCCGTCGCACGATGGCACGCATGGAACTCTTCGCAGCTTTGGGTCGATGGGCGGAATCTGAACAACAAGCCGTGTCGTTGCTGGCCCTCTCCGCTCAATCCGGTGGAGGCCATGCCCGCGCGCTTCTTGTGGCTGCATCCATCGCCCAACGGGACGTGTCTGAGGCAAGAACTCGCCTCGGTATGATGGCCTCTGATGACCTCGAAACAAACAGGTTCCGCTGGTTGTTGTCCCTGCTGCAACCGCGTTCGCGCATCCTCTCCGAATCCGTCATGGCCAGCCTCCTGGTCGATCCCGTCACGCGACGAAACATCGACCTGATCGAACGGACACAAAGCGGAACAGCCCTCGGTCCAGCGCCGACACGTGACGGCCCAATGTTCCGTCGCGCCCTCTTGGGGGACTTGGCACGGTTGAGGCTCCAAGGCGATCCTGACCGTGCGCTGACCTTGCTGGATCGCCACTTCGATGCGCACGAGATTGCCCCTGTGGATTGGCTTCATGGGGAAGCCGTGCGCATCCTTCTCCACCTTGACGCAGGACGTGTCGCCACGGCCGGGTCCCTTGCTCATGCGCTTCCGCAAAGCGCGGCTCGCCACCCCCACATGCGTGCGGTGCTTGCTCATCTCGGCACGCTTGGCCAAGCCGAGTCGCCTGCGACCGAGCAAACGGGCATGACGTGGCTTGACGAAGGCCCAGGGGATTGGGTCAGCAGGTGGCCGATGATGCATGAGGCCGTTTCGCCTCCGCTCTGGACGAACCGGGCGCTGCGCTTGCATGCGTGGTCAGCCAACGCGTGGTCGCTGCACGATGCAGCGGGAGCCTCGTCGACGATGGTCGGCGCCCTCGGTCGGACCGCGAAAAAGACCGAGCCCCTGCTGGTTGGGAAAACCCCTCCAAAGGGCCTGCACCTGCATTTGTCCGGATTGTTGGTCGATGTGGGCGGGTATCCCGTGGACGTGGGGCTTCCAGGTTCCCTGGACATCGACGCCGCCCGAGCAGCAGGCCTTCTTGGATGATCAGCACCTTCGGCGCAGCCGTTCCATCGCGGCGTCCGTCCCGGTCAAAGCCTCGAGGGCTTCGGCGGTCATGCCGCGTTTGATGGACGATGCTGCGGTACCGAGCAACCGTTCCACGTCGAGGCGGTCTTCATCGCCAACGCCGATGTCGGCAGCGTCAACCTGCGCCCTGAGTTGTTGCCATTCTTCACGCAGGAAGTCCAGGAGTTGCTCGGCTTCCCCGCGGTCGCGCTCCTGCGCGTCGAGGTCGTTGGACAGGTCGTCCAAGGCGCGTCGAGCCTGCGTCCATCGGCGGGCTTCCGCATCGGCTTCGACCGAGGCCAATTTCTCGAGCCATCCTTCCGCGTCTTCGTGTCCTTCGAACCGTTGTTCGATGGTCGAGCGCTGTCGAAGGGCACGACGAACCACGTCCATCGCTTCGCGCTCGACCGTGAGGCTTCGACGGATGCTTTCCGCGATGCCGGCCGCTTGCCGCCCGTCCCCAGCCTTCAGGGCGTCTTCTGCTTCTTCAAGCCGGGCGTGATGAGGCTCCAGGTCAAGGCCATCGGCTGCTTCAACGGCTCGCCGTGCGTCTGCAACAAGGCCTTCTGCGTCCTCGTTGGCTTCCTGTTCTTGAGCCACCTGATCCGGGATGGCCATGACCAATTCGAAGGCCTTCATTGGGTCTTCTTTGGCCATGCGCTTCTTGGCTTCAGCCAGCGCTTCGTGCAACTGCGCGAGGTGTTCCTCGTCCCTGTCCGCAAGCGCAAGGGAGGCGGCTTCGATGGCCTCTTGCGCTCTGGCCCACCATGCGACCACGGTTTCCGCCCGTCGCTTGGCCTGCCTGAACAGGGATTCGCCTTCGCGCAGGGAGCCGAGTTCGACCTCACGCCGGGCAGCGTCAAAGGCACTCCGAGGCCGACGGACCGTAGGCGCGACGGCTTCGGCTTTCTCCACCGCGGTCAACGCGTCTGCTTCGATGGCCACGACGTCCTTTTCGAGGGAAATGGTCCGGTCCACGTCCTCTTCGGCGTCGTCAAGCAGCCTCATGCCATGCTCGGGATCGCTGAACCCCTCCATGGCCGCGGTTCGCACCAGGCTTGTGGCTTGGTCCACCCTTCGGCCCTGCGCTTTCAGTTCCAAAAGACGGTTCTCAAGATCATCAAGACGGATCCTGAACCGTTTCCGAAGGCCCCGTTGTTCGTCTTCAATGAGCCATGAGCGGAGCGCTGTACCGATGGCCAACAGGGTGATGATGGCTCCTGCAAGGTCGTTTTCCGCCCCCACATCGGTGCGGAGACCAAACCATACTGACGCCACGGTCACAGCACCGGCGCTCGTCAGCAACGCCCGGTAGCGGGCCTGTCGGAATCCTCCGGAAAAGGCAGTTTTTGCCATCCGGTAGAGCACACCGGCGATGAGCGCCAAGGTCAGCCCTGCTGCAATCCGTGCTTCGAGGTCGGCTTCGGTGCTTCGGAAGGCAAGGAACAGCACGCTTGGCCAAGCGATGGCGGCCGCGGCAGCGGCCCGGCCTGTGGCTTGGGGTTGCCCGCTGGCATGGTCGTGCACCAGCGTGCCGCAAAGCAGCACCAAGGCCGGCAATCCAAGAACAGCGAAAGGAGCGCCCTCTCCTGCCATGACGGCTTCGAGGCCAGGCCATGCCAACCAGAGGGCTCCGATCAGCACGACGCCGGTGGTCAAGGTGGCCACTTGGCCGGCCCTTCGGGCGCGCTGCTCGCGCTCCGCCTCAATGGCGGCTTCGAAGTCCATCCATGCCTCCACGTCCCTCGGTCGTGGGGAGAGGGGATGAACCTTGGTCATGCTCGCGCATGGCGCACCGCTCTCGTAATGTTCATGGGTGGACCTCAACGGAGGGTTCCGAGGACGTTGAATGACCGGGCTCATCACGATGGCTGACCTGACCAACGAAGACATCGTCGAAGTGCTGGACGCGGCCGAGCGGCTGTTGCCTGTTGCTCGGGGCGATGCGCAGATGCCGCTGCTCTCGGGGCGTATCCTTGGAAACCTGTTCTTCGAGCCGAGCACCCGGACCAGGATGTCCTTTGAGACGGCGATGAAGCGGCTCGGCGGCGACGTCGTCAACCTCGGCGACGTCAGCACGTCTTCCGTGGTCAAGGGCGAGACGCTCTTCGACACCATTCAGATGGTCGATGGATACACCGACATCATCGCCATGCGCCATCCACGCCAAGGCGCGGCACGCTACGCCCAAGACGCCGCGCGTGTCCCCATTCTGAACGGTGGGGACGGGGCGGGTCACCATCCCACTCAGACCATGCTCGACCTCTTC
>DALQ01000073.1:503-3498 GCA_002496845.1 Euryarchaeota archaeon UBA495 | reverse complement strand
GAAGGTAGGGAGTACACCTTCGTAACCACCATCGATATGGAAACAGGCACCTACGACCTTCGTGTTCGAGCCATCGACGCGCGAAATCAGGCCTCAGATTGGAAGGTCGTGCTCGGAAGCGACGGTCTTACCGTTCGGAATGCTGTGCCGACCATCTGGGCTGAACCGGTCCCATCCGTGATGTGCGACGAGATCACCCAGGTCGACATGTTCGGTCACATCACCGACAGAGAATCCGATTTGTCTGAACTCAGCGTGTCCTCCAATTCGCCAGCGTTCCGAGGCTGGGACTCTTCCACTGGTAAAATCGAGGTCCTTTTTGCCTTTGACGAACTCCGTGGCTGCCCGCTTGGGCAAAACGGCATCGAGGTTACCGTGGACGACGGTGAGGACTACACGGGGAGCAACCTTCCATACGGCACCCTTCTGTTCAACGTGTTCGAAAACGGTCAGCCACGTTGGGACGGTTTGCCAACTCGCACCGTCGATGAAGGTGGTTCGGGCAGCTTTGCTCTGCTTGACTATGTGTACGACACGGACGAAGACGGCGTTAGCGTTGACTCACAATCGTTGACCTTGTCCATCGTGCGAAATTCAAACCCAGAGGTCTTCAACATCGATCTCCAAGGTGACCTTCTCTCGTACAGCACCGTCGACGACGACGTGAATGGGCAGGCCATCGTGACGCTCAGGGCCAGCGATGGTGTCCAAACCGCCGACCAGACCATCTTGCTGAAAGTTGCGCCGGTGAACGACGCTCCCCGGATGGACCTTGGCGAATTAGCGTCAATTGAAATTAAGCGCGGCAATACGCAACTGTTCGACCTTCAGAGCCTTGCGTACGACATCGATGACACCACAGCACCGTTCATCAGCGTCACTTCCACCGAAACCGGTGCAGCGAACCTCGATTTCCTAACGGGGGTCATGAGTTTGACGTTCGAGGAACTTGGTCGGCAAAACGTCATGATCACCGTGCAGGACAGTTACGACAAAAACACGTACACAATGGCGGTCGAAGTGTATGACTCCAAGCCGTTCTATGCGTCCAAGGACGCCGATACGGGGTACATGACCGTCGACATTTCCAGCGCCTACGTCGGCGAGGAAGCGGTTGCGAACATGTTCTTGACAGACAATGCACCAACCTTTACCTCGATCACCGCCATGTGGCAAGTCTGCGAAAGCGACACTGGCGTGTGCCTCAACCAGGTCACCTATCCTTTGGACATGGCGTCTGCAGAGCGCGGTTGGTCGTTTGACCTTGTCTTCGACGATGTTCGGCCTTTCGGCCTTCAGTACAACGATGACGTCAAACTCGGCAACCTGCTGGCGACGGACGACACCGGTGAGGAATACAAACTTCTGAGCCCAATCTACTGGCGAATCATGGATGAAGCGCCGAGCCCCGACGCCATGGACGATGAGGAACTGCTCTCCCACATCGCCGACCTTGAGGCCACCATTGACCAATTGAAGTCGGACATTGCGTCATCCGGAGGCGACACGACCGCAGAAGAAGCGCAACTCGAGACGCTCCAAGCCGACTTGGCCGAGGCCTGCGATGACCCACGTGCGGACTGCACCAACGACAGCGTGCAAGCGGACGGATCCGTTGACCCTGCACTCAGCATCAACACGGACGTCATCATCATCATTCTCGGCGTGCTGATTTTGGCCGCCCTGCTCGGCGTTCTCTTCACCCGCCGTGGTGGTCCAATGGACCAACAAAAGTGGGATCACAACGCGCTCCCCTCGGGAGATGCTGTTGCGAATTCGATGTACGGTGGTGCCCAAGCAATCTTCCAGCAGCCGCTCCAAGCACCTGCCCTGCCTTTGCCTCAGCTCCCCGCTTTGGCTCCGCCCCTTCCTGCTCTACAACCGTACGCCGGACCCCCTCTCCCTGCAACGGGTCTTCCAGCAGGTTGGACCATGGAGCAATGGGCGTACTACGGACAGCAATACCTTGACCGTCTGCAGTGATGCACCAGGCGCGACGTCTCCACGATGGCGCTGAAAGCCTCAAAGGGGAGGCGAGTGCAGGGTTATCCGTGAGCGGAGAGTCCGACATGCCCCCAAGTGAGCCAACGGACGAGGCCGTTGGCTCTGCTGATGCGATGCCTCCCGAGGACGGTGACGTTGAGGTCACGGTTTGGTCCGCGGAATCCGGGGACGCCTCCGACGAAGCCATCCTCGGTCAAGCCGGCGACGATGTGCTCCAAACCACCGTCGAAGCGTGGATCGGCGAACTTGGCATGACCTCCACCAAGGAGGTCCCCGTTCCCGACCGCTTGGTCGATCAGGTCATCGGCCAAGAAGCCGGCTCCGTCATCATCCGTAAGGCGGCAGAACAACGCCGTCACATGCTGATGATCGGTGACCCAGGCACGGGCAAATCCATGCTGGCCCGCTCCATGACGGAACTTCTCCCACGTGACGCCCTTGAGGACGTCTTGGTCTATCCCAACGAAGAGGACGAAAACGAACCACGCGTTCGCTCTGTGCCTGCTGGACGAGGCGACCGCATCGTCAAGGTCCAGAAAGAGGCCATCCGCGTTCAGCGGGAGAAGACCCAACGCATGCTGCTCATCGGCTTCGTGGCCGTGGCCTTCCTTTTGGCCATCGCCACCTTGCAAAGCGGGGACATCGTGACCCTGCTCTTTGGCATGTTCCTGCTCACCTTCGGATACATGTTCCTCCGCTCACGTTTGGGTGCGGCCGACGAAAGCCGCATCCCCAAGGTGCTTGTGAAGCACGACACCAAGGAATTGCCACCGTTCGTCGATGCTACAGCAACGCTCTCTGGTGCCTTGCTGGGAGACGTGCGCCACGACCCGTTCCAATCGGGTGGAATGGAAACCCCCGCTCACGAACGCGTCGAACCTGGCGCCATCCACCGCGCCCACAAGGGTGTGCTCTACATCGACGAGATCAACTTGCTTCGCCTCGAAGAACAACAAGCGCTGCTGACCGCCATGCAAGAGCGCGCTTTCCC
>DALQ01000073.1:0-200 GCA_002496845.1 Euryarchaeota archaeon UBA495 | reverse complement strand
CGCCATGCAAGAGCGCGCTTTCCCGGTCTCTGGCCGCTCGGAACGTTCCAGCGGAGCCTTGACCAAGACCGAGCCCGTCCCATGCGACTTCATTCTGATCGCGGCAGGAAACCTCGACGCCATCCAAGGCATGCACCCCGCGCTGCGAAGCCGCATCCGCGGGTACGGATACGAGGTCTACGTCAATTCGGAGATGCCTG
>DALQ01000101.1 GCA_002496845.1 Euryarchaeota archaeon UBA495 | reverse complement strand
CGTAGAAGGCGAAGGTCAGGTCGGTGGACACGCCCGCCCCCTCGACCCTGGCCTCAGGGAAGAGCGTGCGCAATCCGTCGAGCGCGGCGCTTCCTGCGTTGTCCGTTACGCCAGGCTTGAAGCCAATCGTGATCACAAGGTCAGGGGCGTCGGGAAACAGGGTGGAGTCGCCCAACCATGCCGAGCCCAACAGGCCAGTTTCGATGATCGGATCCACGAACAGGTCGTCGACGCGCTCGCCGAGCGTGGCGGCGTCCATCGGGCTGCGGACCACAAATCCGCAAATGGAGCGCACCCGCGCCACGTTGAGGTTCAAGTCTTGCAAGAGGCGCGCCTTGACCACGTTGCCGCGCACGTCAACGGCTTGGCCATCGAGCCTCGGGGTCACCTCCACGCGGACGTCGTGCATGATGTTCCCTCGGTGCAATCCTCAGGCGCTGAGCACGCTCCTTGAACACTTTGACCGGGGGCGTGACTCGGCTGGTCCGTGACAGGCGTTCAAAGATGGAGGAAAGGCGCCTTGAATCATGCACCCAAAGCGTCCCGAAGACGGTGGCATCGTTTGCCCGCATTGCCTCCACGTCATGACCGGTCGGGAAGCCGAGCCTCGCGGAAAACGAGAGGTGGTCCCTGAGCACACCACCGATTGGCCGCGGTGGACCTTGGCCAGCATCCGGAACCCTGCAGACCCGCTCAACAAAGGTGCGGATGCCATCAAACAAGTCTGGTGTGGTGCATGCGAAGGTTTGCTGTACACCGCCTTTGTTCCGTGGCAACCAAAGCGAACGCACTGATCAATGGGCGTGGCCGATACCCAACACCTCGGCCACCAAAAGGAGCACGACCATGCCGCCGACGCCAGCCAGCACCAACAGCAAGTCGGTGGAGCCGGTTTCGGAATCATGAACGTCAGGAAGGGTGTCCAATGCAGCGACGCTAAGCAAGGTCCCCCCAGCAAAGAGCATGGCCAAACCAATCCATGCGCTGGGAAGGCCGGAAAGCAGGAAGTAGGCCAAGACAATCATCACGGGTGTTGATGCTGCAAAAATACCGACGTCCATGAACACTTTCCGTTCGTCGGTGTGGTCGTTGAGACTGAACACACCCAGGGTGAAGGCCTCTGGGAACTTGTGGATGACCACGGCGAACACGATCAGCAAACCGGCCGCCAAATCTCCGGTCGCTGTCGCGGCGCCGATGGCCAGTCCGTCCGTGGCCGCATGAATCGTAATTCCAATCACGGCAGACCGGTTCGAACCTGTTCCGTGCGCATGGCCATGGCCGTGATGCTCATGGCCGGGACCAAAGGTCTGGAAGAGGAACATGGACACAAAACCAAGCGCCAGCGCACCGCCCATCACCACGGCGCTCAACTCATTGTCCTCGTCGTCGTGGTGATGATCCACGTCGTCCAACAAAGCGCGGATGTCGTTGATCGCCGTGGTGGCGTTGACCCTTCCGCCGTCGTATTGCGCGATGACGTGTTTGAGACGGTCCTCAAAAGTGGCCTCTTCCCCATGCTCGTGGTCGCTGTGCTCCCCGTGACCGTCGCCGTGAACGATGGAGCGAATCTCGCTCATCGCCGTTCCTGCCGTGATGGCTCCGTCGTTGTACTCGAGCATGACCAACGCCACTGGGCCTGCGAGATCGTCTCCGCTTCCGTGAGCGTGTCCGCCGCTTGCGGTGTGGAAACCTTCGGGAATGACGACAAGCAAAGCTGAGGCGAGCAGCAGGCCGGCCGCCACCGCGGTCGCAGCACGGAGGCGGGGTTGGTGGCTGGCCAAGTTCAGCGAACTTGGAAGAAGTGCGCCGAGAAGGCCGACGATGAGGGTGAGCACTGCGAACAGCAGCGCCACGCCAAACATGATGGAAGCGCCGTCATTGCGCTTAAGTGGGTTGTTATTAAGAAACGGGCGTTTAGGCGCTCATTTCGATCTGGTGTTTTTCCAGAACCCCGGCCCCGTGTAGTTACGTGTCCCGAATATCCTCATCGAAGCCTCGGTGTTCGTACATTCGGCTATTAATCAGAAGCCCATCCGCGGGTCATGGCGAAGGTCCTCTCCTTCAGCGTCGACGATGATTTGGACATGGAAGGGTTGGTCCAAAAGGCAGGTTATCGGAACCGCAGCCGCTTCTTGAGGGACGCCGCCACGCACTATGCTGAGGTTTTGTCGAGCGGGGATCTTGTCGATCGCCCAGCGGAAGAGTCGGTGGAAGGGACGTTGGTGTTGTACTACCAACACACCGTCGCCGAAAAGCTCCCTGATTTTCGCCACCATTCGGACATCAGCCTCATCTCCTCAACACACGCGTGCATGACCGACAGCCACACGTGTGTGGACACCCTCCATTTGTCAGGGAGAGTTGGAACCATTCGGGATGCTGTGGAAGGGTTGCGCCGCCTCGAAGGCGTGGATCGCGTGGCCTTTGTGGCCGCACCGGCCCGTGAAGAAGGCTGTTGCTGAACCCTCCAGCGGCCCCCTTCCTTTCACAACCTTGCCTTCGTATCGATTCCGTTGTTCGGATTTGGCTCAGGACAGCAATCCAGCAAGGAATTGGCCGGTGTAGCTTGACTCGGTCGCTGCGATGTCCTCGGGCGTGCCCGTGGCGACCACGGTTCCTCCCCTTCCCCCGCCTTCTGGTCCGAGATCGATGACATGGTCGGCGCACTTCACCACGTCGAGATGGTGTTCGATGACGACCACGGTGTGGCCTTTCCCACGCAGTTCGAGCAGGACGTCCACGAGTTTCTGGACGTCACTGAACGACAGCCCGGTGGTGGGTTCATCCAGGATGTACACCGTGTGTCGGTTGGGCGGGCGGCGAAGTTCGCTGGCCAACTTCACCCGCTGTGCTTCACCGCCTGAAAGCGTGGTCGCGGGTTGGCCGAGGCGGATGTAATCCAATCCGACCGCGGAAAGCGTGGACAGGGTGCGGTGGATTTTCCTGTGGTTGGCGAAGAACTCCACCGCCTCACCAACGGGCATTTGGAGGACGTCGTGGATGGTCTTCCCCTTCCACGTCACTTCGAGGCATTCGCGGGTGTACCGCTTGCCTTCGCAGTTGTCGCAGGTGATCCAGACGTCTGGAAGGAAGTTCATCTCGAGTTTGATCGAACCGCCACCCTTGCACGCTTCGCAGCGTCCGCCCTTCACGTTGAAGGAGAAGGTCCCGGGCGTGTAGCCGCGTTCTTTGGACAACGTGGTCTTGGAGAAGAGGCTGCGGATTTCATCGAAGACCTTGGTGTAGGTCGCTGGGTTGGAGCGTGGCGTCCGCCCAATGGGCGATTGATCGATGATGATGGCCTTGTCCACCTTTTCGATGCCGTCGATGCTCTTGTGCTTCCCCGGGGCCGCGTCTGCGTTGTGGAGGTGGCGCTGAAGTGCAGGCGCGAGGATGCCAGAAATCAGGGAGGATTTCCCTGAACCTGAGACGCCCGTCACCGTGGTGAGCAAGCCCAACGGCACGTCCACGTCGATGCTTTGCAGGTTGTTGTGCGCGGCGCCTTTGATGCGCAATCGGTGGCCGCGCTTTGCTTTCGTGCGCTTTTCGGGAACCTCGATGCGACGTCGTCCGGCCAGGTAATCGCCGGTGATGGAGCCTTCTGTGGCCATGACCTCTTTGGGAGGGCCGTTGGCCACGATGGCCCCTCCTTCGAGGCCGGCCCCGGGGCCAAGGTCGCACAACCAATCGGCTTGGCGGAGCGTGTCCTCGTCGTGTTCGACCACCACGAGGGTGTTGCCAAGGTCGGAAAGTTCGCGCAGGGTTTCCAACAACCGCTCGTTGTCGCGCTGATGGAGGCCAATGGACGGTTCGTCGAGCACGTACATCACGCCCGTCAATCGGGAGCCAATCTGGGTGGCCAGACGGATGCGTTGGCTCTCGCCCCCGGACAACGTGTTTGCACGGCGGTCCAGCGTTAGATAGTCCAAACCGACGCTGTCGAGGAAGCTCAGCCGTGATTCGATTTCCTTGAGGATCTCCCGCCCGATGAACAGGCTACGGTCGTCGAGCACTTCTGCGCTGTCCGCCCAGGCTTCTGGGGGCCCGGCTTCCGCGTCGGGCCACCACGCGCGAACCAGCGCCAAGGCCTCGTGAACGGCGGCCATGGAAATTTCCGGCAAACGAAGGCCACCGACGGTCACGCTGCGTGCAGCCGGGTTGAGTTTCTCGCCGTGGCAGGTGGGGCAAGGAAGGTCCGTCATGCAAGCGATGAGGCGAGCTCGTGTGCGTTCTGAGGTCGTCTCCGTGTAGGTTTTCTCAAGCCGGGCAATGATGCCCTCCCAAGGTCGGTTCATTTGGTAGACGGACCCGTTGTCGGATTCGAAATGGAAGTGGATGACCGTGGAGCCCGACCCGTGCAAGAGGATGTCCTTGTGGTCCTCATCCAAGAGATCGAAGGGGGTTCGCGTTGGGATGCTGTAGTGTTCTGCGACCTGAATCATCAGGCGTTTGTACCACGCTGGAGACATGGATTGGCGCCACGGCAGCACCGCCCCTTGTTCGATGGTCAAAGTACCGTCAACCACGAGGTCTTCGCTGAAGCGGCGTTGGACGCCAATGCCCTGGCAATCTGGGCAAGCGCCAAGCGGCGAGTTGAACGAAAACACACGGGGTGAAAGCTCAGGCATGAAGGCCCCGTGATCCGGACAAGCGAAGTCCTCAGACCACGCGATGGTCTCGCCGGCGGCGGTCAAGCGCGCCCGGCTGCCTTCGCTCAATTCTGCGTCTTCGTCCGGCGCCTCGAGGCTCTCGACGTGAACGGTGCCTGAGCCCAAGCGAAGCGCCTGTTCGATGGCTTCCGTGAGGCGTTGGCGTCGCTCTCGCGTGCAGCGGAAGCGGTCCACGCGTGCATCAACGTCGTGGCGGTAGGCTTTGTCCAAGGTTGGAGGGTTTTCGAAATCGGCCTCATGCCCGTTTACGCGGCCGGCCAGCAATCCCTGCTCGACGAGTTGACGGAAGAGGTCGGCGTGAGTTCCTTTTCGCGCCCGGATAATGGGGCTCCACACGGCCACGGCATGTCCTTCGAGTTGCCAGAGGACGTCGTCCACAATCTCCTGAACGGTGCGTCGAGCAACCTCTCGTCCGCACACAGGGCAGTGGGGTTTGCCGACGCGCGCCCAAAGTAGGCGGAGGTAATCTTGGATTTCCGTCACCGTCGCAACGGTTGAACGAGGGTTGTGCGACCCTTGTTTTTGATCGATGGAAATGGCCGGAGAGAGGCCTTCGATTCCGTCGCAATCGGCTTTCTTCATCTGGCCAATAAACTGGCGCGCGTACGACGAAAGCGACTCCACATAGCGGCGTTGTCCTTCCGCGTAGAGGGTGTCGAAAGCGAGGGAAGACTTCCCTGACCCTGAGACGCCGCTCACCACCACGAAGCACCCGCGTGGCAGCCGAACATCGACATCTTGCAGGTTGTGGGTCCGCGCCCCGCGGACCTCAATCCATCCTGCATCGCCGGGTTTCGACATGGGCCTCAGGCGAGGTTCCGGTCAACGGTTCTTGAATCCCTGCCTGCCGTTCAGGTGACGAAAGGCACGGGTGCTTCGAAGCGTACGGGTTCCTCAGATTCGGGGTGAAGGAACTCCAGCGCGTGGGCATGGAGCGCCACGCGGCCGAGTGGGTCGGCGGTCGCACCATGCAGGTGGTCACCAACGATCGGGCAACCCAACTTCCGCATCGCCATTCGGATCTGATGACGGCGGCCGGTCTCGATCAGCAGTTCTACGTCGGCCACGAGCCCGTCCTCGTCGAGGACGCGGTAGTGGGTGATCGCTTCTCGTGCCCCACGGTAGCCGGATTTCATTTCCCTCACGTTGAGGTGATCGTCCTCCACCAAATGGGCGACTACGGTCCCTTGAGGGGCCTCTGGGCACCCTTCGGTCAAGGCACGGTAAATGCGGTGAACGTCGCGGTCAGCAAACTGGCGTTGGAGGTCGTCCTTGTGGCGTGCGTGGCGTGCGAAGACCATCACGCCTGATGTTTCTCGGTCCAAGCGGTGGACAACGTGAACCCAGGCGCGCTCTCCATGGTGGGCGCGCACGTGAGCGACGCACCGGCTGTGAAGCGTGTCGTCCTCGAGCTTGTTCGTGGCCACGGACAACAACCCTGCGGGTTTGTTGACCACGAGGATTGTTTCATCCTCAAACAACACGTCCAATTTCGGCCCCTTCGGCCGTTTTTGTGGCGCAGGGTGTTGCTCTTCCGCGACGATGCGGGCCACGACCTCCACGCGCTGTCCTGCAGAAAGCACGGTTTTCGCGGCGTGCACTGAATCGCCGTCCACCTGGACCCTCCCTTGGGTGAGCATCCGACGAAGGGTGCCCGTGGAACTCTCGGGGTGGATGCGCCGCAGGGCATCGAGGAGGGTCTCGCCTTCCTCGGCCTGGGTGTCCTGCATGCACGGCCATCGGGGCCCGAGGGATGAGGCATCCGGTGGGTTTCGGTGTGCCCCGCTTCACTTAACGTTGAAATATTCTCGCCGCAGATTGTTTTCGTCCGCCCGGACAGGAGATGAAACATGGCCGTCGAATCCGCAAAGAACCACCAGACCATGGTGGACTCGGGTCACGGCCAGTGGCATCGTCGTCGCTTCGATTGACGTCGATGCGTCGCCCACGTCGGGCGACACCCACAGAAGGCCAAACCACCCACTGGATGCCGTGGCCTTCGTCTCAGGGGGGCATGGTGTAACGGAGAGCACAGCAGGCTGCGAAGCTGCAGACCCGGGTTCGATTCCCGGTGCCCCTTCCACTCACAACAGCACAGAGGAAGAGAAATGACGGACAACAGCGCATGGGATGACGTAAATTGGGACTTGGATTTCGAGTCCTTCGAATGGATGGTTCACTTGGCGGCGTGCTTCAACAGCCACCTTCCAACGAACCTTCCATGGGCGGTGTGGCCAGACTGGTCCACCGACATGCCCGGTTTTGTGGTCGATGATCACCGCCCAGGATGGCTTTCTGCACTCCGCCTTGTCCACACGCACCCAAGGATTGCTGTGGCGGGAAATTCGATCACTGTGACCGATTCACGTGGCACGGCAAGGGTGTTGGAGGACGTGGACGTCAGTTCGAGGTGGTGGCATGTCGACGTGTGTTCAGAATGGAACGTCCCGCTCGAGGTGGTGGCTGCGCTCGACGCACGCCATGGCCCCTCGCCCTCTCATAGGTTCGTCCCAGGGCAGATGGAGCAGATTTGTTTGGGTGTCGACGATGATGTGCTCTCGTATGGTCTCGGGCTTGCCGTGGTGCTTCAAGCGATGCTCGATGGGGTGGTCCTGTTTGACAAAGCAACGGATTTTCACGCTGCAAGGTGCCGCTTTTGCCGCGAAACAACGTACAGGCAAGGCCTCAGAGGACAGGGGTTCGAACCCGGCAAAGAAGTGGTGTTCACCTGCGGTTCGTGCACGAGTGAGCCGGTGACGAATTGAGTGGTCAGATTTCGACGAATCCCGTCAGGACGGCGAGGATCATCAGCACGAGCAGGGCGGCCCCTGTAACGGCATGGGCGGTCAGGTGGAGGAGGATCCGTGCACCGGGGTCATCGGTGGTCGTAAACGGCCAGAGTTTCTCGGCTTCCGCCCGACCGCCTCGCAGGCCAACCAAGGGCCGCAAGTACGCCGTCCGGCGAAACAACACGAAGCATGCCAGCACCCCAACCACCACGAAGGGGGTGCCCAACGCGGTGGACGTCCACCAACTCATGCCCAGAATGGCTGCAACGAACATCCATGGAAAGGTGAGGTGGAAGTGCATGATGTAGGTCGGGTACACGGCTTCGTTCAGCCACGCCAAGGCGCGGCTCTTTCGGTTCAACAAGCGCGCCCCCCATGCGAAGACCAACAGGCACCACATCCACGCATGGAAGGCTTGCAGCACCGTGGCAACGGTGGTCGCCGCCGAAAAGGGATCTCTCCCCCACATGACCCAACCGCCCTCCATCAAGCCCCCTGGGCCGTCGTATTTGACGGAAAACCACAGCACGCTCAGGGGCAACGTGGTGGCCAACAGCCACCATCGCAAGGCTTCAATTCGCTGAAACCACACGGAGCCGGTCTGAATGGCCAAGTAACCGAACAACGTGAACAGGAGGTAATGGGGGAATTCCCACCACATGCCGACCTCGCCATAGTGCCAAGGTTTGGTGAGCAGGGCTGAAGCAGCAAGGAGGAGGGCGGGCACGATGATGAGGGCAAGTCCCCGCCCGGCGTCCACGGTCCAACGTGCCGCGCGGACAGGAGCAGATTCGGGGTTGGTGCGAACGTGGGCAAACAGCGGAGCGAGTATAACCGAGTAAATGAGCAGGTTTCGAAGGAACCACAGATGGGCGTAGGGCATGCCCTCTGAACCGGGGAACGGAACCAAGATCAGCCACAACGTCTCAAGCGGAGCAAAGAGACCTCCAAGCAACACAAAGGTCGCGAAAAGAAGTGGGGCACCAAGCCGAACAAGGCGTTCGTTGAGGAAGGTCTTGACGTCCCTGCGACGAAACGCGAAGGCCGTGCCCATGCCTGAGATTAGGAACAGGGCGGCCAAACGCCATTGGTGCATCACATCCACCACAAAGAGCACGCTGAGGGGCACCTCCTCGTCAGGAAACAGCCAGAACGTGAACACGCCGAGATGGAACCAGATGAGCAACCCGAACAGGATCACGCGAAGCCAGTCGAGGTCATGACGTCGGACCGACCTACTTTGGGTTGGCGCCGGGGTTGGCAACACAGGCAGGGTGCCGCTGTTCAGCGCCGGTTGCACGCTCAATGGCCGGCTGGAGCGGATATCAATGAATGGGGACGTTGATGCTCTGAAACGCTCAGAGCAAGAGGACGTTGACGATTTCACCCGCTTCGCCGGACGCTCCTGGTGGAAGCAAGGTCAACGCGTCAGCGCTGGCCAAGCTTTCGAGGTTGCCCGAGCCTTGGTGCCGGGGTTGGCGAGCCACCATTTCGCCGTCTTCGAGGCTCACCGTCACGCGCCGTAGCGTGAGGCAATCCTTCGTGCTCTTGACGGGGTCGAGGAGGCGCGCCCGAACGGTGGTCTCACGAGGGCCTTGAGCACCTGTCCACGCCCGAATGGCGTCGGCCACGAGCAAGCGAAAGACGACGTGGCTGCTCACGGGATTTCCGGGCAAGCCGAAGAGTGGTGTTCCCTTCCACAGGCCAAACAACGGGGGAGAGCCGGGGCGAATTTTGACCCGCCAATACCGGAGGTCCCCTTCCTCCTCCATCAGACGGCGAACAAGGTCCCATTCGCCCATGGAAACGCCGCCAGATGTCACGATCATGTCTGAGGATTTGGCAGCGTCATCGAGGGTTTGGCGCAGTCCGTCCAAGGTGTCCTCGACCGCGGGGTGATGGTGCGCTTTGTGGCCCATGCCGCGCACCAAACCCACCAACCCATGCGAATTTGATTCGTACACCTCGCCGTGCCGCAACGGTTCGCCCGCAGGCCTGAGTTCATCCCCTGTGGGGATGATGGCCACGTTGAGCCGTTGGACTACGGGGACTTCTGGATGCCCCATGGTGGCGCACAAGCCGACCTTGGCAGGTGTCAGATGCGAGCCTGCCGCCAGCCCCACTGCGCCCTTGCGAAGGTTTTCGCCTTGCTTGCGCACGAAGCCCGTTCTTGCCGCGGCGGTGAGGGTCACGTCTCCGTCGACGACCTCGCAACGTTCGATGGGAAGGATGGCGTCTGCGCCTGGTGGCATTGGAGCTCCGGTCATGATCCGAACCGCGTGACCGGGTTGAAGCGGGGGCAAGTCGTCGTGTGCGGCCGCTGCCACCGTGCTTTGGACAGGCAGAGTGGTGGGAACTGAGGGAACGTCGGCTTCACGCATGGCGAATCCGTCCATGGCTGAATTGTCAAAGGGAGGGTCATCCACACGTGAGTGGAGCGGTTCAGCAAGGACCCGCCCGTGCGCCTCGCTGAGTGGAACCATCACCGTGCTGGGGCTTGGGAGGCCCTCAAGCACCTCCGCCGCGATGCGGCGGGCCTCGTCCACCTCGACGAAGTACGGGACGTCCATGCCGCGAGGGAGACTCGGACGCGCTTGAGGATGGTGGTGAGTCCGCCGTCATCATGATGGCAGGGGTGGTGCAGGAGGGATTGGGGGCAGCCATGGCATCCATCGTGGCGACCACCCTCCTCACAAGCGGTTCTGCGACCTTGCTCGCTTCGCTCATCGGAATTCCCCTCGGGGCGCGCTGCGCTCGGCGTGGTGGATTGAACGGTCTGCGCGTGGTGGTACGGACACTGTACGGCCTGCCTCCGGTGGTGGTCGGGGTTCTGGTGTACCTGATGTTGTCCAACCGCGGACCGCTTGCGTCGCTGGATTTGCTCTTCACCGTTCCAGCGATGGTGTTGGCTCAAACCCTGTTGGTGCTGCCCCTCGTTTGGGGAGGCACGTGGTCGGCGTTTGATGCGATCACGCGCGACCATCGTGAGGCCCTCGATTTGCTTGGCCTCGACGCTCGGAGGCGGCTTCGTATCGAAGTCGGTTTGGTCTGGCGGGGGGTGTTGAACGGTGTCGCGTTGGGCTTTGGCCGCGCCATTGCCGAGGTCGGTTCTGTCCTCATGGTGGGCGGGAACATCGCTGGGCAAACGCGGGTGTTGACGACCAGCATCGTGCTGGAAACCAGCCGAGGCGATCTTGGTGCAGCAGTGGCTCAGGGCGGCTTGCTCCTGTTGCTAGCGCTGGCGGCAATGTTCCTCGTCGAGGGTGTGCTGAAGGTGCGCCCAAAACGGAATTCAGGACCGGCGCCCGAGAATCAGGTCCCAACCGATGTGTCCACTCCACACAGCGAACATCGATGGTCGCGCATCAGCGTCGTTCGAGACGAAACCACCGTGCTCGACGTGGACGATGTCGTCGTCCGCGGAGGTGAGGTGTTGGTGGTCATGGGCGCTTCTGGGGCAGGGAAATCAACGCTGCTGCGGGCCATCGCGGGTTTACTTCCCGACGTTGATGGCGTCCCAGTGCCCCGGGGGCAGGGTGGAATCGGACGTGTGGCTCAACACCCCGTGATGCTTACGGCTCATGCCACGGCGGAAGTCGAATTGGTTCATCCAGACCGCATGGGTCTGCTGGCTGCGCTTGAATTGGAGACCGTGGCCACGCGCCCAGCCGCGGTCCTTTCTGGAGGTGAGCGGCAACGTGTCAGCCTTGCACGCGCATTGGCACTCAGGCCCTCAGTGCTTGTTTTGGACGAATTCACCTCGGGGTTGGACTTGGCGACGACTTTGGTGGTGGAAGCCATGGTGCGGCAAGCGGCGGACGGGGGTGCCGCGGTGGTGTTGGCCACGCATGACCTCGCCCAAGCCAGGCGCATGGGCGACCGCCGCATGCTTCTCGACGCAGGCCGGTCGGTCGACGAGGGCAGTGCAACGGCGGCTCTGTTGCTTGGTGAGCCTCAAGGTTGACCTGGTGTGAACATCGGCTCGCCGGACACGGTGTGGGCCTCGATTACTCCCGCGGCATCGTCGAGCAGGAAGGATCGGAGGGCTTCGGCCGCGGCCCCGTGCGGTCCGTCAAGTGGGATGATGCTGTATGGATTCAGAAGGACGGTGTCGTTGTACCGTTGCAGTTCAAGCTCAACGGTGTCAGATCTGAACAAGGCCGTTCCAAGGTCGCTCAGGGTCACGCATCGCTTCTCATCGGCCATCGTGATGGCTGCACCCATGCCCTGGCCGATGGAGAGGTACCAGTCACCATCGGGGTGGATGCCAGAACGGTCCTCGATGACGTCGCCGCGGCCTGCGTCCGCCCATGCCTGCCAGAGTGTTTGTTCCTTCATGTGCGTTCCAGATGCGTCTCCACGTGACACAAAGCATCGTTCGTCCTCGACCACGGCATCCAGCACGTCAAACAGGCTTCCGTTCATTGGTTCGGGGGTGAGGAGCACGAAGGTGTTCCAAGCAAACACCGTCCGAGACGTGCCGTGGCCTTCCTCGAGGAACTCGGCTTCGGCCTCGGGTGCATGGACGATGAGGACATCCGCATCTCCGCTTCGCCCAAGGTTGAGTGCCGCACCGGTTCCAACCGCAACCACGTCCACCTCATGCCCCGTGGCGTTGGTGAACGCGGGGAGAAGCACGTCCAACAAGCCCGAATCTCGCATCGACGTGGTGGTCGCGAGAATCATCCGATCGTCATCGTGCGTGACGCAGCCAGGCGACGCCATGAGCAAACAAAGCAGCACGGCGAGCAGGGCTCGCATGGCGGGCCCTCAGCTGAAATCCATCGTGTGGCCGCACGATTCGTAATCGCACGTGATGGTGTAGCGCGATTTTCTTGGCTTTCGCGCCTTCATCATGATCCCGCACATTTCGCACTGCACGTTGATGAATTCTGGCTCGGCTTCCTTCGGGGCATCGCCGAGGGTTCGACCAACATCGGTGGACCAACCAAGGCTGTCCTTGTAGGAGTCGGCCGTGACGTCCATCTTCTTCTGCTTGAGCGTCAAACGCATCTTACGTCGTCGTCGCCCTTTCTTCTTCGCAGGAGGCTTGGCCGCCATGATGGTTTACCCTCACGCGGTTGCCTTCAATGATTCGCACACCAGAGCCTGCGTCGAATTGATGAGCAGGGGGGATAAGGGAGGGTCATGCGCCGCGCGCTGCCGATGGGGGTGCTCCTCATGCTGTTGCTGGCGCCGGCGGCGTCTGCGTGCGAAACGGAAGTCGCGCGCCTGATCGATGGAGAGGCCCCCTCTCCCGAAGGCCTCAGTCCTGCGAAGGATGCGGCCATTCGCGAAGCCACCACCATCGCCGAGTTTGGCCAAGAGACCGCCCGCTGGATGCTGTGGCGGGTCTTGATGGGAGAGGAATTCACGGAAGCAGAAATCGCAGAGGAAATCGACCGATCGATGATTCGAAACGGATCGAACCCCATCTGGCCCAGTTTCGAAACCATCGTGGCGAGCGGTCCAAACGGCGCCATCCCGCACGGTGATCCCGAACACCACGGCGCCGGTCCTCGCATCGTGCAGCCAGGGGATGTTGTTGTTGTCGACCTCGGGGCACGGGTCCAAGACTGGGTCAGCGACGTAACGCGTTCCTACGTCATCGGAGGCACGGACAACGAGACCATCATCGACGCGTACATGACCGTGCACGACGCTCAGAACCTCACCTTCCCGCTCATCGAATCGGGAACACCGGCGTGGGTGTTGGACGACGTAGCCCGCACCTACATCGAAGAAAAGGGGTACGGGGAGTACTTCATCCACAGCCTTGGTCACGGATTTGGCGTCTGTGTGCACGAGCCGCCGTTGCTTTCCAGCGGCCTTGACGAACCGTTGTTCGGCCTGAATTTCAACAACGAACCGCTGACGCCCATTGACGCGATCACCATTGAACCGGGCATCTACATCGAAGATTGGTTTGGCATTC
>DALQ01000080.1 GCA_002496845.1 Euryarchaeota archaeon UBA495 | reverse complement strand
GGGCGACATGCCCGAAGTCAGCATGTGGTGGCCCCACACGACGAAGCCGACCACGCCGATGCCGGCCATGGCGATGACCATCGACTTGTAGCCGAACACAGAACGTCGCGCACTGGTGGCCAGCACCTCGGACACGATGCCGAAGGCTGGGACGATGACGACGTACACCTCAGGGTGGCCGAAGAACCAGAACAGGTGCTGGAACAAGATTGGGTCGCCTCCGAAGGTGTAGAAGGTGGTCCCAATGGTGTGGTCAAACAGCAGGAAGCCCACGCCGACGATGAAGGCCGGGAGGGACACGAAGAGCATGAACACGGACACGAACACCGACCACGAGAAGAGCGGAATGCGCCACCAGGTCACGCCAGGCGCGCGCATGGTGAACACGGTCGTGATGAAGTTCACACCGCTCAAGGTGCTCGAAGCACCGAGCATGACCATGCCTGAGATGAATGCGGTCGTACCCGGGTTGTTTCCATACTCGCCAAATTCGCTCAACGAGGAGTAGGGTGGGTACATCACCCACGTGATGTCCGCACCTTCGCCGGTCCAGATGCCCGTGTAGATGAGGGGGGTGGAGAAGACGAGCATCCACAGGCCCAACGCGTTGATGCGTGGGAAGGCGAGATCCTTGGCGCCAATCTGGAGCGGCAGGACGTAGTTCATGAAACCGGCAATCATCGGCATCGCCGCGAGGAAAATCATCGTCGTCCCGTGCAGCGTGAAGAAGGAGTTGTACTGATCGTAGGTGAGGAAATCGTTCTCTGGAACAGAGAGCTGGATTCGGAAAATCAAGGCAAGCAGGCCGCCAACAAGGAAGAAGAGGAACCCATAGAGGAAGTACATGATTCCGACTTCCTTGTGATCGGTCGTCGTCAGCCAGGGCTTCAGGTAGGCCCAGAACGCGCCCATCGTGAAGGTCTCAGGGCTGCGTCGGTAGAAGACCCACATCGTGCCGAGCACAATCAACCCAACCGCAAGCAAGAGCGCGGTCATGAGGATGATCAGCGGCGGTGCGCTCGGAGCCAAGGCTCCGGCGTTGATGCCAGGAACGACGAAGTTCACGAAGTTCCATTCGTCGCCACCGGGGCCGTCGCCACCGGAGACCGCGTTGCCGTAAATCGTGAACTCGGCCGTGGCTTCGTCATCGCCCGGAGCGGTCCATTCGAAGTCCCACGTGCGGACGGTGTTGGCTTCGGCCGTGTGCGTCAGACCAGCGTCCATGATTTGGCCGCCTGACTCAGGCACCGAACTCACGGAGCCCTCAGTCACGAGGATGCGGTAGCCGCCCATGCGACCGGCATCGGGTTCAGAGCGGGGCAAGTCGTCGTTCACGACGGTGACGGTGAAGGCGTAGACCTCGCTGGCGTTGAAACTCTCCGGCAAGCCGGTCACGACCACGGTCGTGTCGGCGTTGGAGCCGCCGTGGCACGAACAGCCGCCGTCACCGGCGCTGCCGATCCCAGCGGGCATGGCTTCGAAACTCGGCGTGAACGCCAAGGCGGCGAGCATCACAAGGAGCACGGCAACGGCGCGTGTGCGCATCAGGCCTCACCTCCGTCGGTCTTCTTGATGCCAACGTCCTCATCGCACGTCTTGCCTTCTTCTGCGACGACCTTGACTTCACCGACCATTTGGGAGTGCTGCAGGCCGCAGTACTCTGCGCAACGGATGGGGAAGGTGCCCGCATCGTCGGGGAAGACGTACATCGTCGTGCCCTGCTCAAGTCCGGGGACCAAGTCTTCCTTGACGCCGAACTCTGGGAGCCAGAAGGAGTGCTGAACGCCAACGTAACGTGGGTCGCTGTCGTCAATAGGGCGGGAGTGCATGGTGAACACCACGCCGTCCTCGGGCATGTCCGAGGTGTCGTCGGCGGAGTCGATGGTCGAGCAGGGGATGATGAGGGGTTCAACCGGAGTGCGGAAGATGTGGCCCACAGGAATGTGTTCCCAGGTGTGGAGCACCACGCTTTCCTCATCGAGGATTTCGACCTTGTAGTGGAGGCCCGCATCGAAGAAGAACTCGTCCACGGTGATCATGTCGCTGCCGTTGAAGGCATGCTCGGTCTTCATCCCGTCCATGCTGACCACGGCGGTGTGGGGGTTCAAGCCCATGGCGTGGAGGATCACGTCACCTTCACCGAGGCGAACTTCAACGTCCATGCCGGTGTGCTCGTCTTCCCACGTCAGCGGGTCTTCGTACACGAACTCCCAGTACCACTGGTAGCCGTTCACGGTGATGTCGAATCGGTGGTCGTCCTCGGGGATGCTGCCCCAGACGTCGGCCGTGGACGCGGTGGCAAGGAAGGTCAACCACGCCACCAGAATGGTCGGGATGACGTAGAACGCGATCTCCAATTTCCGGTCCGCGTCGTGGTTGCTGCTCTCAAGCGGGAAGGTACCAGGCGTGATCTTCCAGAGGCTTTTCGACTCGTCTTCCGCGACCCCTGCGCGGAAACGCGCCATGAAAAGGAACATCCACCCAAAGGTGAGCACACCCACGATAATGGCCCAAAACAGGAACTTGTCGTAGAGCACCGAAAACAGTGTGTCTTGAGCAGCCATTGGACGCCCTCGTTCCCGGCCTCGGGAGGGCCTTCCTTAAGCGTTGTTGGATGTGGGAATGCGAGCCTTTCGACCTCGATTTGAACACCATCCTTCCGGCCTCCCGGTTTTCAGAAAATTTTGGTCCAATCATCGGACGGTTGATGCGCTTCACAACCCCACGCCGAGGCATGGTCTTGGAGGACGCGTTGCAGGCGACCTTGGACGGGGCCGTTCTCATCGCCCTGCAGGTTCAACCCGGTGCCGCTCAGGCCTCGTTGGGCGACGTGGATCCATGGCGGCAGCGGGTTGTGGTTCGATTGACGGCACGGGCGCAGGCAGGTCAAGCCAACCGTGCGTTGTGCGCCCAATTGGCGGCTTGGCTGGGTTGCTTGGCCGGCGACGTCACGATTGTGGAAGGTCACACTTCACGCCTAAAGCGCGTCCGCGTGGAGGGCATGGGCATTGACGCGGTGCTGGCAGGGTTGAGCGCCCATCTCCCTCGCGACACCACGGACGACGCACATGCTTGATGACCACGCTGCGCATGTCGGCGTGCATGCGTGCTCCACGCGTCCCTCTTCATCCTCGGCACGAGGAGGCCCGTGAGGCCTTGGCTGATTTGAGGGAGGACCAAGCGATGACCGCACGCCCAATTTTGGTGGAAGGTCCGAGGGACGTGGCCGCGCTTCGTTCCTTGGGCATCACGGGCCCCGTTGAAGTGGTGAACCGCGGATGGGACTTGGCCCGGCGCGTGGCGCACTTGGTGGAAACCTACGGCACACGAGGCGCGGACGGCGGCCCTGCCATCCACGTCTTGATGGATTGGGACCGCACCGGGGGGCGGCTCCAGACCACGTTCCGCCGCCGTCTGGAGGCGTTTGACGTCAAGATCGACGAGGACGTTCGTCGCGTGCTGATGCGGTGCCTAAAGCCCGAAACCCGTACCGTGGAGGGCCTTTCAGGCTTGATCGAGGTCCTCGGGGTCGAAGGGCGGTAGTGCGACCCCCTCTTCTTTGACGGTGTTCAGCACCACGTGGGTGTAGGACCGCGTCACGTGGTCGCTGGTGAGGACGGTTTTGGTAAGGTCGTCCAAATCAGCCCTGTTTTTCACCCGGGCCAGCACCATGGAATCGTAATCTCCGGTGACGTCGTACACGGCAAACACACGTGGGTCCTTTGCGATGGCGCGCTGCACCTCCATCATGTTCCCCTTGGCGATGCGCAGTCCTGCGATGACGGTCATCTCCCATCCGAGCCGTTCAGCGTCCAAGCGAACTTGGTGGCCGATGATGATGCCCGCGTCTTCCATCCTACGCAGCCGATTGGTCACCGTGCCTTGAGCCACACCGACGCGCTTGGCGATCTCGCGTTGGCTGTAGCGTGCGTCCTCGAGCAACGCGCCGAGGATGGCCCGGTCCGTGGCGTCGAGGTCGTGCATCAGCCTCGCTCGTGCGGGGGCCATCATGAACGCTTCGACACCTCGGAGGTGCGCTCAACGTCCAAGCTCTGAACCCAACCGCCTTCTCCTTCCACCTCGATGGACAACCGCAGGCGCAACGGAGCGTCGCCACCACGGCTTGGGCGGACTTCGATCACGTCCAGCTCACCTTGTGCGACGTCACGATGAAGGCTGCGTCCGGCGACCTTCCACGGCGGTTCGGCTTCGATGCCCGTCACGGTGCACGGCGAGGTGCCGGCTTGCACCATCACCTGCACCTTTCCTTGTCCGTCCCAAGGGACGGCTCCAATCGCGGGAAGGGCTTGATCGGTCTTCATTTCACCGCGCAAGATGAGGACGAGCACCACGACCACCACGCTGGTCAACGGCAGCACAATCAGGGCCGCGCTTCGGTCCATGTTGGTCGTCGGGTTGGGCAAGGTCTGCGTGTGAGATTGAAGGACGACGCCGTGTTCGACGACAATCAGGCTGAGGTGATAGCCCATGCCATGGCCTGAGAGGTCGACGCCTGCCGCCTCGAGATGATCTGGCGTCATGGTCCAAAGCACGTCTGACGCATTCCCGGCCTCACGCCCGAAGGCAACTTCTGGGCGCATGTCTCGGACCAGATGGGTCGCGGTTCGACCATGCCGGTCCAGTGCGCCGTCTTCGGTCAGGGTGACCAGCACGATGACGTGCTCGCTGAGGTTTTCCTGCGGGGTCACCGTTCCTCGAATCAAGACCGCCAAATCGCCGTCTGCTTCGAGGACACCAACGGTTCCTGAGAACGATAGCACCTCGCGTGAGGCATGACCGTCCAATGCGGTATCCAACGTGTCCTCTTCGAGGTCGGACAGGACCACACCGTTCACGGCGACGGCCGGTCCGGATGCAACCCCGAGGGTATCGGCACGAAGGCGTGCATCGTCGTCAGGGAAGTTCGAACCGACCTCCTCGGCATCGAGGCGCCAGTGCAAAAGCCGGATTCGACCCTCGGCCGCTTCCTGTTCAAGCCGCTCGAGGGCATCTTCGCTTCCTTCTCCGTGAAACCATTCCACCACAGGGGGGTCGTGTTCCGTGTTGATCGGAACCTCGAGGGCGGCCGCAAACGGGGCGGCGAGAAGGACCCCAAACATCGCCAGAAGCAGCAAACGTGAGCGCTTCACTCCTCTTCCTCCGTCAGGGAACGGTCAAAGAGACGCAGAGCGAGCATGCGTCGCTCAACGTCGTCGAGCATGAGGGTGACCTTGGCTTGCACCCACACGGGAACCGTGGTGGGGCCTGTGGCATGGTCCACGTGCAGAAGGACCGACCCCCGTTCAACACCGTCCGGGAGGTCATCGACGTCGAGCGCGTCGCCCGAGAGGAGGCGGTCCACGAGGGACGGTTCGACGCTGATCGAAGCCGGTGCACCATGCCGCTCAAGGACGGGAATTCCTTCCTGGCGAACCCGCCACATGCCTCGATTTTCGGCAAAGACGGGAAGCCCGACATGGATGGCGCGGAGCGGATGGAAAGAGCCTCCAGGGAAACGCCCTCCACGGCCGTCGGGAGTTTCTGGCGCCCACAACCGGTCATGCATGCTTTGTGGAGACACAGCAAGTCGTTTTCCGCGTCGCCACCACGCCAAATCGGCGCTCAAGCGATGGTGCTCGATCAGCGGGCCGGACACCGATGCTTCCACGCCGTGGACGTCATGTCGGCTTGGACCCGGAAGGTCGCGAAGGTAGGGGGTCTGTCCGGGGCGCTTGGGCACCAAGGTCCTGGCCACGCCCTCCGGGGTCGCCTCGGGGCAGTGGCGCAGAAGGGCGACGTAGAACCCGCCGGTGTTGTTGTCTTCCGGGTGGAGGCGTCGCGTCAACCGAAGGGCGCGTTGCAGGTCTTCCTCCGCAGGAGGCGCGTAGCAGGCGTCGACCGTGTCCTTCTCCATCAGAGAACCATCATCGTCAAGCAGGTTCCAACTGGTCAAGCCCTCGCGAAGTTGCAAACCTTGCAGACGCTCGTCGGGGATGGCCACTGCTTCCATCCACGGGCAGACACGCAGGATTTCAGCGACAACCGCCTCGTTCTCCACCGGGTCAAGCGAACACGTCGAAACCACGACATGTCCACCGGGGCGAACCAAACTGGCGGCGCGTCGAGCGATGCCGACCTGCAGGTGATGCAATTCACGTCCCGCAGACGGACGCCAGGCCCACCACACCTCGCGGTTCTTGCGCATCGTTGCAGAACCTGTGCATGGGAGGTCGGCGATCACGGCGTCCACGCCGGGTGCAGGGACGCGAGGAAAATGGCGCCCATCGTGCTGAACGACCAGCACGTTGTCGAGCGAGACACGTCCACGGTTGGACACCAAGGTGTTGACGCGGCCTGAGACCGGCTCGTTCGCAATGACCGTGGCCGCAGGGTGTGTTTCTGCCAGCTGGGTCGTTTTCGAACCCGGTGCAGCGCACAAGTCCACGACGACGTCCACGCCGTCCATCGGCAGCACCTCGACCGGCAGCATCGATGCAGCCTCTTGGCGGGTGATCCTTCCCGACTGGTGGAGGTAAGAGAGCAGGGCTCGCGCATCTCCTTCCGCATGGCCACGCGGGAAGGGCATGGTGAAGGCTTGGTGAAGGCTCATCCAAGACATCCGCTGGCCACCAATGGATTCGATTTGGGCCACGGTCCATGCCTCATCCGGTCGGCCCGGCGTGACCCTGAGGGTTTCGGGGAGCGGTTGTTCAACCACGTTCAACCATGCCTCTGGCACGGCACCAAGCGATTCGGCCAGACGGGTGAGTGGCGTGGATGCCAATTCCTCCCTCGTGGTCTCCTCCCTCCAGACCATCGCAACCGTTCCCGCCTCCGAGCATTCGGGTTCAAGCCTTCCCTTCCATCGTCTGTTTGAAGGCCCTCACCTGCACCGTGGTGCTCATGGAGGGCACGCCACAAATCGCCCTCCTCCTGCTCGTGCTTGGTCTCCTTCCATGGGCATGGCCTCGGCCGTTGGCCAACGCAAGCATGGAGCAGGTGCGCAGATGGCTGCCCGTGGTGGGCTGGACGTGGGCGATGTGCGCCCGGTTCATCGGTGCCGCGAATCCATCTGCTTGGCCTCACTTTGCTGCTCGCTTGGGGTCCGACGCGACCGTGCTGGAACGGCTTGCAGCCATCGTTTCGGGCGACGGCCTGGTGCTCATGGGCATGGCCGTTCCGTTGTGGTGGGCAGCCCTCCAACGTGACGAGGACGCCGGGTGGGGGCGAGCAGAAGTCGTGCTTCCTCTTGCCTTCATCGCCATGCTGGGGCTTGAAGGCGGTGTTGAGGTCGCTGCTTCAGCACCCCTTGTCCCGACGGTTGAAGCCAGCCTCAACGACGCCTTGCTGCTGATCTTTGTGCTGCTTCTCGGTGCCTCATGGGTCGGATGGCAACCCAATCTGTCGATGCCCCTTGCAGCGCTTGGGGGGCTGATTGCACTGGCAACCTTCCTTCCGATGCTTCTCGTCGATCCTGCGGCTCAGGCCGAGCGGGGTCCGGGCTTGCTCGCCGCTTCGGCGGCGTTGGCGTTGGCGCCACGCCCCTTTCCCCGTCCAAGCATGGCCGCGCCTCAGGGTCTTGGAGCATGGTTGAGCCTCAGCTTGCTGTGTTCCGTCGTGCTTCTCGCGATACTGCTTCCTCGTTTCGGAGGATACGGTGGATGGGCCGTGACGGGTACGGTGGTGAGGATTGTTACGGTCGTCGCTGTTGCAGGCATCGTGGCCTTGTTTTCCCTTCGCCTTGGATTGGATGCACAATCTCAGGCGACGTGGACCATGGGGCGGAGGGCGTGGAGCATCGCTCCCCTGTTGTTGATCGTCATCATGCCGGCCGTCACCCTTGTCGCGTCCGCCATGTGCGCAGGCGCATGGCTGGCTTGGGCCATCCTTCGGTGGTGGCCGAAGGGGTCCAAAACGGGCGTGTAATGCCCGTTTTCAGACCGAGCCGCTTATGACCTGAAGTGGCAGGAAAGCGCGGGGCGTCTTCGGACGACCCGGATGGGATTGGCATGGCTCGAGCGTTTCGCTGCGGCGTAGACAAAAAAAGGAAATTGAATGCAAAAGCCGCACCAAAGCGATGGCCTGAACGGGACCTTGCGCCCCTGATTGCGCGAACACAAGAACATGGCCGAGCCATGGGGCCAGCCACTCCGATTGAAGCGTTGATTCGCATCGAAGGCGATTCATGGATGTTTGAGCGAGCCGACCCAATGGCGTTGGCCGCTGCCCGGCATCGAATCGTGGTTCATCAAGACGGAGCCCCGCTCAGTTTGGGCGGGTGCACCGACATGTCTACGGCGCTTGACGTTGCACGGCGGATGGCCGAAGTCGACGGCCGCGTGGTGCTGATTCAGAACCTCTGATCAGAAAATGGCGCGCCAGATGGCTTGGGCGACGCCCATGTTGACCATGTAGAAGAAACCGGCCAGGATGATGCAGGCCGCGTAGACTTGCAACTTGGTGATCCGCCACGCGTGCTCCGACTCCTCGTCGAAGTACCGGATGAGACCCGCGGCTTGCTGAATGCCACCGCCGTCGTTCTTCTTCGCCATGGTGCTCAGCCCTCCGAATCGCCTTCTCCTTATGAACGCGACGCGGCTCACGTGAGGTCGACCACGTCGAGGTCGTCCTCAAGGGTCAACACGGGCGTGATGCCTTCGACGTGCCCTCCATCGGGGACCTCATCGAGCGGATCTACCTCGATGAGCGCCGCTTCGGCACGAGCCAACGCTCGCTCCACGCCAGGCGCGTGGTCTTCCTTCAGCGCCTTTCGTGCGTGCTCCAAATCCTCGTCGGCCTCCATCAAGCGGTGCTGCCGGTGGGTTGAGGTCGGTTCCTCCTCGACATCGTCCAACCACGCATGGAGCCGTTTGGCCACGGTTTCCCGACGTGCCTCCATCGTCAAGATGTCGTCCCGCAATCCGTCCCGGCCGCGTTGAACGGCGTTCTTCCACGCCTCGGCGTGCGAGGAGCGGTTGAACTCCAACCGTTGGAGGATGCGGTCCGCTGCGGCCGGCCATGAGAAGGCCCATGGGAGCCGACCCAGCGCAGCCGCCAAGTCGAAAATCACGCGATCCCTTGGGGCTTCAGGGCCAGAGAATTCCAACACGTTGACGTAGCCTTTCGTGACCAAACCAAACCCCCAGTACGGACGAGAGTGGATGCGCACGGTCAAGTCCCCGGCCTTGACTTCGAGTTCCCAACGTTGTTCGTCGAATTTCGGTGGACGGACCAAGGTCAGCGTGGCCGCCTCTTGGAGGCCATGGATCAGGGCCGTCGCCACGTCTCCCAAGTACACCACGCCGGGGCCTTTCCCTCCGCGACGGGGACGAAGGCGCCCCTCGGCGTCCACCTCATGATGCGGCCCAGCCCGCACCACTTGGGCGGCGAGGCGGAAGGTGTTCGACATACGGAACGTCCACGGGACACGTGGTTCAAGGGTCCACCGGTGCCTCGACTCATCAGACAAGTTCTTCAACGGCTGAGTTCATCCTCCGCGTGGCGAACCAACCATGGCAGGAAAGAGCAGCGGCAAGGAATTGACAGACCTCCCCGGCGTGGGCACAGCCACCGCCAAGAAACTCAAGGACGCAGGCCTGAACACGGTGGCCAAAATCCGCAAAGCAGGACGCGACGGGTTGACCGCCGCGGGCATCAGCGCTCCTACGGCGGCTCGGATCCTCAAGGGCATGGCTCAAGAGGCAGGCAGCAAGGCCACCACGGCGGCGAAAAACGCCACCAAAAAGGTGAGCGAAACCGCAGCCAAGACCGTCAAGCAAGCCTCGAAGACCGCAGCCAAGACCGCAGCCAAAGCGGCCGTGAAGCAATCGGTCAAGAAAGTCGTTCAAAGGGCCGGTCGCACCGACCGCAAGGTCCTCTCCGCCAAGGAAGAAGGCCGTAAGGGGAAGACGCTGAAGACGCCCTCCCTGAAGGACATCCTCAAGTCCCGCAAAAAGTGACGCAAGCACTTAGCACCCTTCCGTCAAATGAGGCTCATGCCTCGACGAAAGTACGGGCGCCTTCGTAAGGCGGTCGAGGTTCCCTCGAAGGAGAACTGTTCTCGATGCAGGTCGGGGAAATTTTGCCCGCTTCCCAACCATGTCGGGCAGCAGGTGTCTCCGTCGCGTTCTTGGGTCGGGCCAGAACGCATCCGAAAGCGCAAACGAGGCGCAGGAAACTGATCACGTCGTGTCGACACCGGCCACGCTGGCCGAGGGCGTCACGTCCTCCAAGGTCTTCTCGTCGGTCCCGGTGGGCATGGCCGCGCGCGCGGCTTGGGCCCGGTGATACACTTCTCGAAGGGTCTGATCGCCGATTTCCAAGTACACCCGCGTGGTCGCGATGCTGGCGTGACCCAAGAGGCGTTGAATGCTGACGAGGTCCGCTCCGCGTTCGAGCAATCCGGTGGCGAAATTGTGGCGCAGGACGTGTGGCGTGAGGCGGCCTCGTGGAAGGTCAGCCGCGACCGACAAATCCTCCATCAGCCGTTGAACGCCTCGGGGCGTCAGCCGCGCACCGCGGCTGTTGACGAGGACGGGCCCGTTGCTTTCCTCGGTCCGCATCGCCCGTTGTTCCAACCACAGGTTGAGTTCCTGGAGGGTTCGTTCGGTGAAGAGGACCAGACGGTCCTTGTCACCCTTGCCTGAGCGGACCATGGCAGATTGATCGTCCACGTCCAAAGCGTCAAGGTCGAGGTCACAGACCTCGCTGACCCTGAGGCCGGTGTCGAGCATCATGGTCACCACGATACGGGCCAGCGGGTCTTCGTACCATCGAGCGGCTTCCAAGACGTCGCTGAGTTCTCGCCGTGTGAGCGTCCGAGGCAAGCGACGTCCCGTTCGGGCGCGCACCAAGTGCTCCGGCCAGCGATGGCCAAGCCAGTGGAGGAGATGGCGCGCTGCCGCGAGTTTGGTGTTGAAGGACGACGGTTTGAGGTCCGAGAGGCTGTGCACCCACCGGTCCAACCGTCCGTTCAACGGTTCGACGCGTTCAGCAACCTTGCTCACCGAGAGGTGGTCTGTGCCCTCGAGGGTGGCTTCGCCGGGCAGCAGCGTTTGGAGCATGGGTCGAATGGAGGTGAGGTAGGTCTTCCGGGTGTTCTCCGACTTGCCTTCCGTGCGCAGCTGTTGAAGGTAGCAATCAAGCCATGGCAAGCCTGCCAGATGCTGAAGTCGAGGGGGAAGATCCACGTCTTGACCTTCATCCAAACGACGTTGACTGGGGCGAAGCGCCCGTCGTGTTCGTGAAGGTCCCGCGTCCATTTGGCGTCACCGCCTGCCGCCGAAGCGGCGTGCATCCCGTGCCCGAAGGCGGTGGTCCATACGGAGGGTTGGCCTTGAACGTTCGGCTTCAAACCTCAGCTTCGTCGGGTCCAGGATTCAAGGGGTGTTCATCCGAAGGGTCCGAACAACGCTCCACGGCCGAACGAACGGAATTACGCAGGCTCGTTCTTGGCCCTGTGCAGAGCACTACGTCGTCAAAGCGAAGGCGCGTCAGCGGTTCAGGATTCCACATCATGTGTGAGTTTCGAGCGATGGCAAAGGTTTCGATTTCGCCGTGGAAGACTTCCTCCAAGGTGCGTCCAATCAATCCCGGGTGACGTCGAACTTGCAGGGTAGCGACGCCTTCGTCTGGGAGCATGCGGAGGAGTCCGTCGATCTCGACGTCACCGTAGCCTGCTTCTCGGATGGCGTGATCGACGATGGCCCCCGCCACGTTGACGCCACTGGCCATTTCGATGCCTTGCAAGCCTGGGCTGGAATTCACTTCGAGCACCATGGGTCCATCGTTGCCCTCCAAGAGGTCCACACCGGCCACGTTGAGGCCCAGCACACGGGCAGCGCGGCGGGCCACGACAGCGAACTCTTCGGGCAGGTCCACCGATTCGACCGTGCCGTTCAGGTGGAAATTGGAACGGAATTCGCGCCCACGGGCACGCCTGCGCATGGCCGCCACCACTTCGTCGCCCACGACGATGACGCGGACGTCACGGCCGTGGCTTTCGGCCACGTATTCCTGAATCAGCACGTCACGGCGTGCGTGAAGCAGCCCCTGGACGAGGCTCTTCGCTTCGTAGGCCGTGTGGCGAAGGAACACGCCTTGCCCTTGCGTGCCTTTGGTGACTTTGACAACCACGGGCAACCCTCCGACGGCCTCGATGGCGTGTTCGACGTCACGCACATCACGCACGTTCATCGTTCGCGGGATAGGAATGCGGTTTCGTGCGAGGATCTGGCTGGCCCTGAGTTTGTCACGGCTCTGAAGGATGCCTGCGGCGCTGTTCGAGGACCATACTCCAAGTTGGTCAAGATGGCGCAACAAGGCTGTACCGTGGCCGGTGATGGAATGGCCAATGCGGGGGATGACTGCTTCGTGTTCGAACGGTTCTCCATCGACCAAGACTTCAACGCGGCCTTGGTCGACAAACAAGGAACAGGTGAGGGGGTCAATGATGGCCATGTCAAGGCCACGGTCCTGAGCCTCCTCGACCAAACGGCGGGTGCTGTAGAGGCGCGGGCCCCGGGACAGCACGGCGAGGCGGAGGTCCATGCGACGCGGCGGTGCCGCCTCCCCTTTCACTCCATCGTTCACGGACGAACATCCGTGGCCGAGGCTTTCAAGTGGTCGGCGAATCAGCGGCAAGGCATGGACGATGATGAGCGCGCCGACGAATCCGAGGCGCAGGAGCACGTGCCCAGCGAGGTGCTTGTCGACGAAGACCGCGACGACATTCTCGAGGAGATGAGCCTCGAACAGCGCGAAGAAGCGCTCAAGCGTTCGCGATGGAACGTGTTCATGTTCCTTGGCATCGCGGTCATTCTGTTCGGCTTTGCACTCTTCCCCATGCCGTTCTCAGCCGACTACCAAGCCTCCCTCGGAGGAGCCCAAGCGACGAAGGACGTGGGTTTGATCTGGGGCATGCCCATTCCTGGAGACGACATCACGGACGTTCCCGTTCGCGTCAGCGTCGACATCGACCAGCCACCTCCCACTCACTCTGAATTGGTGGCGTTCATGATTCAAACCGCGGACTGCACCGATTCAGCAGCACTTTCCGATGGGCAGGTCGCGGCTGAAAGTGGAAGCTCAGATCATGGCTTTGCCACAAGCATGGGCCGTGTGACACCCGGTTCGGAAGAGGAGTTTCAGTTCCGTGTGGACCCCGGCCAGTATTGCCTCATCGTCAAATTCCGTGACATCGATGGCCTCAATGCGGACGAATCCGGTACCGCGACCATCGAGATCGACGGTCGCGTGTGGCCAAATCAGGCCATCGCCGGTTTGCTCGGTTTGGTGACCATTGCGCTTGCGGCATTCTCCTTCATTGGCGCACAGCGGCACGGGAACGAAGTTCGTGCCATGAAGCAGCCAAAGGAAGCAACAGTGGAATCCACTGTGTTGGCCGCTGCCGGACCTTCCGGTCCACCAGCAGCAGGTCCAAGCGGCCCGCCTTCCGCAGGTCCAAGCGGCCCACCGAGCAAAGACGAATCCGAGCCAGAAAGCGACGGGCCAACGGTGTTGCAAGAGGACGACGATGGGACCGCTTGGTTGGATGCCGGCAACGGCTACGTGCACCGGCGGATGCCCGACGGCGATTTCGATCAAACGATTTTCGTTCCCAATCCCGATGGCGATGGTTTCGTACCTCACGAAGCCTGAGGAGCGTTCTGGAGAGGTCAAATCATGAGCGGCATGGACCTGTACGTGGCCCTTGCCCTCGGCATCGGCTTGGCCGCTGCAAGCGGCTTTCGCGTGTTCATGCCCCCCTTCCTCTTTGGGCTCGCCACCCGGTTTGACTTCAACCCCGCAGCCCTGCCGGACTCCGGGATGCAAGAGTGGATGGCTTCGGATGTGGGGTTGGTGGTGCTCGGTGCGGCCGTCCTTTGCGAAGTGCTTGCGTACTACATCCCATGGTTGGACAACCTCCTCGACACGGTGGCTTCGCCAGCTGCGATTCTTGGCGGTATGTTGCTCATGTCCACGTCCTTAGGCGAACTTGATCCTGCCCTGCGATGGTCGCTCAGCATCATCGTTGGGGGCACGACAAGCGGCACCGTCCAGATCTCCACGGTTGGCGTGCGTGCGCTGTCAACCGCCTCGACCGGTGGGCTTGGCAATCCGTTGGTGTCGACCATGGAAGCAGGAGCATGCTTGGTGTGCACCGTGCTGGCCCTTCTTCTTCCATTGTTGGCCTTGGGGTTGATCATCGTCGGCCTTATCGCCGCTGGCCGATGGTTGGTCCGTCGACGCGGCAAGAAGGGGCCGGATGCCACCGTTTGGGTGCCCGTGAACCCTCAGGCTTGAAAACGGTCAACTGCGAGAAGACCTTTGGAGGGCGTGGAGCGTTGTCGGATGCATCAAGCCTGACCGTGGCCAAACTGAAAGCGCTGTGCGTTCTTCATGACCAGCCCACCAGCGGCCGAAAAGCGGATCTGGTGGCGCGCCTCCTCGAGGCGGGACTCGACCGTGCGACCGTCGGTCTTTCGGAACCACGTGAAGCGGAGCAGGCCGATGAGGAAGTCATCTCACTCGAACTTGAACCCGAACCCGTCCAGGCGCCAGAGGTGCCGGTTCCCAAGCCTGACGCCGTGCCCCTTCCTGTGGCCGAGGAGGAAGAGGTGCTCGAGGCAGAAGTTCTCGACGCCATTCCAATCGAGGACGATGCACCTGAGGAAGACACGCCTCCTGAGGTCGTTCCACCCGTTGTTCCGCTTCCCGGATCAAAATCTACAGGGCCGACGACCTTGTTTGAGATGGTGAAAACCCCCAAGGCTGCTGCTGTGGTCCTCGTGCTTCTGTTGCTCGGAGCTGGGGGATGGTATTGGGCTGGCCAACAACTCAACCCCGTGACCGTTGACGCGCTGCGCTACGGCGACCGAATGGGTTTCGTGCTCGTCGATGGCCAATTGACGGCGACCGAAGGCTTCGTTGAACCGGTGATCGACCAACTCGACATCGAAGACGACATTTGTCGGCTCGAGGTGTCCTTCTCAGGTGACGGCGACGTCTCTGTGCACCAAGGCACCCTGCTCGATATCCCCTCACAAGGCTCAGACGACCGTCTTCTGGGAACCGTGAGCGTCCGTGGCGCTCATGGTATGGAGTGGTTGGCCGTTCAACAAGAGGCCACCTACGACCTCGACGAATTGGTCGTGAAACGCCACTTGCGCTCGATTGTTCCAGGGTCCAGTGAATGTTCCAGCAGTTCTGCCTCCGCGAGCGGTTCGGCCGATTTGACCCTCACCTCGTGGACGGAGATTGGCGATCGCGTCAACCTGCGCAGCAACGCGGATTGGGAGGTGGACCTCGAAGGCGTTGTCCGTGGTTCGACCACCACGTACGGCGTCGGCGGATTGCTCGGGTCGTTCGAAGTATTTGCACCCGGCATCGCGATGCTCACCCAACCTGTTGAATTGCAAGCCTTGGTTGGCTCCACGCCGATCGAAAAAGGTGCGACGGGCAGCGGCCTTGGTTGGGATTGGTCCGTCATCGGGGCCGAGGATTTCGCCGGCAAACGCATGTGGCGCATCGTCGCCACTCAACCTGATTTGACCACCTATTGCTTGGGCAGCGCGACCCTCTCGATGTGGGTCGAGGCAGACAACCCTTGGGCGAGCCGACAAACGGTGGACGTTCGCCTGTCGTCTGAGAACACCGGACAGCAAGACTGCTCAACCTTGTCTCAGCAACTCGGAGATGCGGTGCTTCCCGACGGAGAATTCCGTTTGACGCACACCTTTGAGCGCACGTCAATTTCTCGCGGAGAGGACCGTTTGGACCTTGGGACAACGTACGTCGGCCGACCAAGCCCCAACGAGCTTGGTGCCCCCGAAGACGCCCTGGTGGATTGGACCCGCAACGCCACCCACGTACCTGACGGTGCAACGGCGGCGAGTACGACGGTGGAAGACGCCGTCGCGTGCCTGCGGTCCGTCGGCTCTTCGGCCTCCGGGGCAAACGGTGCTTTGGACAACGAGGGATACATTTGGCGTGCCGTGGGCGACTCGGGCGGTTCGGTGGATGCGTGGAACTTGTCTTGGGTGGGCAACGACGACGCCCACGGGTGGGTTCGCGTCGACGTCGGACCGGGCGACGACGGAAGCTGCACCTTTGTCGCCAAGGAATCGCTTGATCTTGGCATCGTCTGGAACCGTGAGTCTGCGCCCGCCGTGGTCTCCATGAGCGAAGTGGAAAGCATGCTTGTCGCCGAGGGCCGGTTCCCTGAACTGATGGGCAGCAAGGGCTTGTTTGACGACGACGGATCCTACAACGAAGGCCTTCGTCGAGGCGTGTTGGTCGCCGTTCCTGACGACGGCCTCACCGGTTTGATCAGTGAATTGGTCGACGGTGATGCGGGTGCCACCACCTACGACTACGTGCGGACGTGGGAGGCTCAAGGTTGGGATTCGTCGCTCAGCGTGGCCGTTGACGCCACCAGCGGGCGGCTGTTGGCGACCTCGCTCATCGAGCGCCCGGCGTGATGGACGGGGCCTTCGAACCCACCGGCACGCTTCTTCATCGCCGTCACCTCCAAAGCCTCCGAGAGGTGCATGTGCCTTCGATGGGAGAACGCGGTCGTCAAGTGACCGTTGGTGAGGCGGAGTTTGAGGAGGTTCCTCGAGCGGCGCCAATCGCCAGCGGCGCCAACGAAATCGGGGCCGCCAAGGTCCGTGCGCCGCTTGAACTCCCGCCAATGCAACCTTCGACCCAAGGGCTGGCCCGTGTGGTCGCCGTGACCAACCAAAAGGGAGGCGTGGGCAAGACCACCACGGTCATCAACCTCGCAGCAACGTTGGCTGCTTCCGGCCAGCGTGTGCTCGTCGTGGATTTGGACGCTCAGGGGAACTGTGCCACGGGCCTCGGGATCGACAAAGCGAGGGTTGACCTCACCACCCGCGACCTGTTGCTCAATCCAGAACGGGCCGCTGAATGCCGTTACGCCACGCGCATTCCGACCCTCCACGTGGTCGTGGGGGACCGTCGTTTGGTGGCCGTGGAGGACGCCATCGTCTCGGACTTAGGGCGAGAATCTCGGTTGGCCGAAGGGCTTGCCCCCTTGCTTCCTCACTATGATTTGGTCCTGATTGACACGCCACCCAACCTCGGCGTCCTTGCCATCAACGCTCTATGTGCAGCGGACGGCGTTCTCGTGCCTGTCCAGACGGAATACTTCGCCCTCGAGGGTCTGGCGATGCTGCTTTCGACGGTCGAACAAGTCCGACGTCGGTTGAATCCGGGCTTGGGTGTTGATGGCGTGCTCATGACGATGCATGCGCCGACCTTGCTCAATCAACAAGTGGCCGGTCTGCTTCGTGAACACCTTGGTGACGTGGTGGTGGAACCACCGATTCGTCGGAACATTCGCTTGGCCGAAGCCACCAGCCGAGGTGAACCCATCCACGTCCACGCGCCCAAATCAAACGGCGGCCAAGACCACCTGGCCGTGGCCAATGCCTTGTCGGCGCGATGGGGATTGACCCGGGGGCCTGAAGCGTGAGCGAGCGCGGTCTTGGGCGCGGGCTCGATCACCTGATCGAACAAAACGCGACAGAGTTGGGGTTTCTCGACGCCTATGGTCCGACGCCCGATGAGGCGCTGGGTGAGATCTTCGACGCGGCTTGCCGAGCGCTTTCCTCCCTTGGAGGAGCCGGCGATGACACGTCCTTCGAAACCGACGGGCTCCGCTTGGAACGTCTTGAGGTTGGAACACGGTTGACGTGGTCTGATGCGAACCTGCCACTGGTCACGAGCGACCTGCGTTTGCCGGGCATGCGTGAGGGTCGTCTCTCGTCTGAACGGGACGAAGCCGTCGTCACTTTTGTGGATTGGACGCATGAAGTGCGCCGTTTTCTCGAGCGTGCGGTTGAACACCACTCAAGCGTCGCGTGACCGTCGTGAAACGGCAGCCGCAGCCACGGTGATTGCGACCATGCTCAACGCAAATCCGGGACCGGGGCTCTCTTCTTCTTCCACGCATCCGTCTGCTGTGGAGGATTCACCGCCCCATGCGCCGTCGTCGTAGTAGCAGGTGGACCATGTGGTGTACCAATCGCCGAAGGGGTGGAATTCCTCTTCGCCGTCGGCGTAGGTGACCTTGGCCCGCCAATTGACGTAGGTGTGGTCCTCGGGTGGCGTTACGGAAATCGTGTGGACGGACCCATCGTCAGACACCGTAGCCGTTTGTTCGACCGGTGGGTCGCAGACTCCGTCGTTGGTGCAGATCTGCGTGGTCAGGGTCAACGACGTACCGTTGTCGACCGCTTCGCTGTCGAGGGTCACGCTCAACGTCCACGCTTCGCCGTCCACAGACGGTGACGTGGCTTCGTGCAAGGTGAACGGGGTTTCCGAAGGATCCGGCCCGGAATCTTGCCCGGCGGTGCCTCCGGCCGAGGCCACACCGGCCATCAGCAGCAGGAAGCAGAGCAGTGCTGCGTTCCGCATGGGCCAAAGGAGAGGACGTTCCTATTTGGCGCTGTGGGCCCTTGGTTCACTCCATGTCCCAAAGTTCGTCGCCGACCCAATGGATGGTTTTCACGGCCTTCCCGCCGGTCGCTCCGACCATGTCTTCTCCAGACGAAAGCGCCCATCCAAGGGCCAACGGCCGCTTGTGGACTTCGTCCCGAATCCAGACGAGGTCTCCTTCTTCGATGGCGGGGTCCGCTCCGGAAATTCCAGCAGCCATGCAATCGGCTCCGTTCATGAGGAACCTGATGGCGCCATGATCAACCTCCACCCAATGCGCCGCGTCGGCGTGTTCCATCAAGCCTCGAAGGGTCAGCGCCACCACCCGATGACCATCGGGATGTTCCACGTCCACTGCTTTTGGCGTCTTCTCGACGAAAACGAGGTTCCAGGGGCCGAACTCGGCCGCCTCCAGAAAAGCCCCGCCGACGTCCAAATCGATGCCAAGGGCTTCTTCGAGGTCCCGGAGAAGGGGAGCGATGGCTTTCCTGCGGATGGGGCGCCGTTTGCGAATGCTCCAATCCTTGACCATGGTGATGGCGTGGTGTAGCGTGCTATGACCGTTGCCATGAGAGGGTCCAAGAATCCGAGCCATGTGGACAGGTTATGGCCATGTGGTGCGCGATTCGAACCTACGCTGCTCACGCGGCTGAACTCGGCAATGCCCGTCCAACCCGCCCCATCTTTTTCACCAAACCAGAGGGGTGCCTTTCTTCCGAACAGACCATCGACGTTTCTGGCCATGACGGCGAAATCCATCACGAAGTCGAATTGGTGGTGAAACTCGACCGTGAGGCTTCTGTGACCCATGTCGCGGTGGGGCTCGACCTCACCGACCGGGCGGCCCAATCTTCCGCGCGTCCCGAAGGTCTGCCGTGGGCACGAGGCAAAGCATTTCGCGGCGCTGCACGCCTTGGAGCACTCGTCCCGTGGACCGAAGGCGAAGCGGCCCTGATGTCTTCAGGCCTGCACCTTGAGCTTCGTGTCGACGGGGACGTGCGCCAATCCTCCCTCGTGACGGCCATGTCCATGGCCCCGTCCACCTTGCTCGACGACCTGCGTTCCTGGGCTCCGTTGATGGACGGCGATCTGGTGTTCACCGGGACCCCTCCCGGCGTGGGGCAACTTCAGCCGGGGCAGAAGGTCGAGGCGGTTCTACGAAACGCAGACCA
This sequence comes from Euryarchaeota archaeon UBA495, assembly GCA_002496845.1. Classification (GTDB taxonomy): domain Archaea; phylum Thermoplasmatota; class Poseidoniia; order Poseidoniales; family Poseidoniaceae; genus MGIIa-L3. The sequence continues at coordinate 4,194 of DALQ01000080.1, read as the reverse complement.
AGCCGTTCTCTCGCGTTTGGACCTCCGCTGTGTGTGAGGGTGGGCTTCATATACGCCGTGTCGGTCGGCAGCCTGCGAGGTGGACCTTTCATGGCACAATGGCACGGCATCTCTCGACGCAAGACCAGCGGCGGACGCCGTGTTCAGGCCCGCGGCAAGCGCAAGACTGAGATTTCCAGCGAGAAGCAATTCGCCCTCGTCGGTGAACCCAAGCGCAAGATCTACCGCAAGGCCGGTGGCAACACCATGGTCCGCGTGATGGCCGAGAACCGCGTGGCCATTGCAGATCCTGCCAAGGGCACCACGAAGATGGGCACCATCATGAGCGTCGTCGAGAACGAATCTGACCCGAACTACGTGCGTCGGAACATCCTCGTCAAGGGCGCGATCATCGAGACCGACAAGGGTCGCGTGCGCATCACTTCCCGGCCCGGTAAGGACGGGGTCATCAACGGCGTGCTCGTCGAGTGAGGTCCCTGAACCGGGTCCATATGGACCTGACACACAGGAGATGAGGCGGACACATGGACCATGATCCGGACCGTCTGACCCTGTGGCCGTCGTATTTTGACGTCCGCCGTTCGCGCCGTTCTGGTCGACGCGTGGCTAAGGACGCCGCGGTGAAGAAACCGGACCTCGAGGGACTCTACAACGCAGCCCGAGCCGTCGGACTTCGCAAGATCAAGCGGGAAGCGAACACCGCCCGCCCCCGCGACCCTCATGCGCGCGAGGGCCGATTGATCGTCAGCCGTTCAGGCGCAGAGGCCGATGCCGGGGCGTCGTCCAAAGAGGAAATCATGCAACTCATCGGCACAACGTGGCGTGAACAACGAAAGAAAGAGCATGAGCAGGCCACAAAACCCGCAACCGCCCGCGCCCAAGGTGGAAACCGGCCGACTGGGCAGGGGAAGTCCAAGGGGCGCTCTTCACGTCGGCGCTCTTTCAAGCGGTGATGGACCCTCGTTAGAACACCTGCCAGAATGGTAACCGCTTTGAAGCGCGGTGTGTCCCACCACACCATGGCGGGGGAGGGGAACGACAGCATCAACGTCGTCAACACGCTGTTTCTGGTGTTGACCCCAATTGCCGCTGTCGCCGGTCTGTGGTATCACATCACCCAGTTTGGTGTGACGTGGGTTGAGCCTGTGTTGTTCGTTATCTGGTACTTCGCGTGCGGGCTGAGCATCACGGTCGGCTACCATCGCCTGTTTAGTCATCGCAGCCACGAAGCATCGTGGCCGTTGCGGCTCTTCTACGCCCTATTTGGCGCAGGGGCGTTTGAGAACAGCGCGTTCAATTGGTGCGCGGACCATCGTCTCCACCACCGGCACACGGACAAGCCGGAGGACCCTTACTCCGCCTCACGTGGTTTCTGGTGGAGCCACATCCTCTGGGTGATGATCGACGAAGGTGGCGAGCGCATTCACGACCTTGATCAAGTCAAGGACCTGCAGGAGGACCCAATCCTTCGCTTCCAGCACAAGTTCTACCTCCTCATCGCCGTCGGGGTGGGCATGTTCCTCCCTGCGCTCATCGGCGGTCTGATCAGCGGCGTCCCTGGGGCGGTGGGTGGTTTCGTTTGGGCCGGGTTGGCCCGCACGGTGTTCACCCACCACGGGACTTTCCTCATCAATTCAGCCGCCCACATCTGGGGTACGCAGCCGTACGGCGACGCCAACAGCAGCAAAGATTCCCCCATCCTTGCCTTCTTGACGTTCGGTGAGGGTTACCACAACTTCCACCACACGTTCCAAGCTGATTACCGCAACGGGCACCGATGGTACCACTTCGACCCGTCCAAGTGGTGGATCAAGGCCTTCGCGCTCATCGGGCTCAAGCAGAGCCTCAAATCTACTCCTGACTGGCACATCGAGGACAAGCGCCGGCAAGCGAGTTTCGAGAATGCGGCGTCCAAAGCAAACGCCGATGATTCGGAAGATCTCACCCGCCTACAGGAGCGCATGAAGGCCGCCCGCTCCAATTTCAAATCCCAAAGTCGTGCCTTGGACAAACTACTCGCTGAGCGCCGTGCCGTTCGAAAAGAGCGCCAAGCGGCCCGCCGGCAAGAGTTGGAGGAAGCCATCGCCAAACTCAGGGACGACATCGCGACCATCCGTGCGGAGTTCGCTCAAATCATGAGCGATCTGACGGCGTTCAAGCCAATGGCTGCGTGACTTCAACCGAGGTCTGGGACCTCGTGAAGCCAACCGAACTGATCCTCTTCACGTTCGGCTTGAAGGTCGGTCAGGTGAGCATACAAGTCCATCGTGATCGGGCCAGGCGTGCCGTCTCCGTAGGTGGTGATTCGCTCGCCGTGGGTGATGGAGCCAATCGGTGAAATCACCGCGGCCGTACCGCAGCAGAAGGCTTCGTCGGCCGCCATGGCGGCTTCTGCGGTAACCCGCTCTTCACGCACCTCAAGCCCACGGTGGCGTGCAAGTTCGATGATCGAAGCACGCGTGATTCCTGGAAGGATGGTACCGGTCAAGGACGGGGTGCTGAGGACGCCGTCTTTCACGCAGAAGAAGTTCGCAGCGCCCACTTCTTCGATGCAGGTGTGCGTTTCAGCATCGAGGTAGATGACCTCGGCAAATCCGGCCGCTTTGGCCGCATAGGAGGGCATCATCCCCGGTGCGTAGTTGCCGATGGCCTTCACGCCGCCGGAACCGCCCGGGGCGGCCCTGTGATGGTCTTCGGAGATGATCAGCGAAATCGCGCTCATTCCGCCCTTGAAGTACGGGCCCACCGGGGTGCAGTAAATCATGAAGGTGAACGACGGAGCAGGAGCCACGCCAAGCACAGGGCCCGATCCGAAGAGGATGGGGCGCACGTACAGGGCGCCTCGTCCGCAGGGAGGGACCCAATCTCTGTTGGCGTGGACCACTTGCTCGATGGCGTCCACGAAGAGGGATTCTGGCACCGGAGGCATGCGAAGACGGTCCGCACCGGCCTGCATGCGTCGGGCGTTTTCCTCAGGCCGGAAGAACACGATGCGGTCGGCTTCCGTCCTGTAGGCCTTCATGCCCTCGAAGAGGCCCTGACCGTAATTCAGCACGCCTGCTGCAGGGGAGATCGAGAAGTTCGCGAACGGTTGGAGGCTGCCTGGCATCCATGCTTCGCCAGCGTTGACTTCCGCCACATACATCCAATCGGTGGGGGTCAAGGAGAAGGTCAGCGCGTCCCAGTCGATGTCCTTCATTCGCCTTCCTCCGGAGTCCTGCTTGGCGCTCACTTCTCCACGGTATCAAGACTTTGCGCGTCGTCATGAAACCCTGCTTTGGCCGGTGCGAAGGCCTGAAGGAGCCCGAAGCGGAGGGCCACGTGATGGCCTCCGAACGCTGGGAAGGCCGCGTCGGTCTCATCAGTTCCAGATACCGGTCCATCGGCGAAGGTTCCGAAGGCACGACGGTCGTGGAACTCTTCGGTCGTGCGGCCTCTGGAGAGAGCGTCTGCCTGCTTGTGCATGGCCTTCGTCCGCACATCGAGGTCGCCCCCATCGGGCGCTGGTCCAGTGGGCTTGAGGTGCCAGAGGCTCTGCTTGAATCGGCCACTCGGCTTCGGGAACGGGACCAGGTGCGTCGCGTGACCGGCCCCGAACTTCGTTGGACCGACCTTGGTTGGAAACCGGTCTGGCGGGTCGAGGTCCATCAGCCCTTCATGGTCCCCGAGCTTCGGCGTGCGTTGGAAGGCGCCTGGTCGCTTTTTGCCGCTGACATCCCGTTCACAAACCGTTTGTTGTTGGAAGCCGATCTCGGGATGCACGTGGCGGTGACCGGCGAGATCGTGGCCCGTCGGGTCGATGGAGAGGACGCTGAAGCTGCCGTTCGCAAGGCCGGTGGAGGCGGCGTGTACACCGTGGACCTGACCATCAGGTGTTCCGTGGAAGAGGTGCAGCCGACCGAAGCCTTCCCCGTTCCCTTCCGATTGCTGTCCTTTGACCTGGAGACAAGCATCGCCGACAACAGCATCTTGTGCGGTGCGGCGGTCCTTGAGGACCTTGGCACAGGGGCACGTGAAGTGCATTCGTGGCGTGATGACGAAACCGCGCTCCTCGAAGGATTGACCGAACTGATTCTCGACCGGGATCCGGACATCATCACGGGGTACAACATCGACAACTTCGATCTCCCGCGCATCGCCGACCGCGTCGAAGCTCTCGGTGGTCGCAAAGACGCAGAACGACGCTTGGCGATG
>DALQ01000068.1 GCA_002496845.1 Euryarchaeota archaeon UBA495 | reverse complement strand
CCCAACCCGCCACGCAGCACGGCCAAGGTCCCCAGCGGTGCTTGGAAGCCTATCGCAGAGGCCAAGTGCAGGCGGACAAGGAAGCCGACGTACGCGATCAACCGCCAATCGTTGCTCAAACCGACCGATTGTGCATCGCGGGAAAGGTACTCGAGCAGCAGAGGCACCAACCCTGCCGAAGCGTAGAGCAAACCGGCCGCGGCCAGCACCAAGGCGCTGATCACCAAGAGCACCAAAGCGCCCACGTTGAGCTTCCCCCGCGCTGCAGCGACGGCGTCCTTCATCGCCGGGGCGCTCCCACGGGCCGCAGCCCGGAAGAGGTCGAAGGTCAACAAGAGAAGCACAAGACCGAGCGCGACATCCGCCGCAAGACGAACTTGGAGCAAGAGAAACTCCACCGGCGTGGTGACGATGATGCGGACGCCGGTGGGAAGACGCTCGGCTGCGATTAGCCATTGCACGGCATCGGAGGTGAACGGGAAGGCGGCCATGAACCCAAGCGCTCCGAGCGCCAGCAGCACGGGAAGTCGTCTTCGGACGTGGTCCCGTGCCTTGCCGAGGGTTTGCCCCATCGGGCTTTGGCCCCACTCGTCGAGCACCTGGACGAGGTCCGAGGCGCCCGACATGGACCGAGGGTGTGGCCCTCCATCAAGAAGCGCGCGGCCGGGTCACGCTTCTTCCCAACGATGCGATGGAATGGATTCCAACCAGTGCTTGCCCGACAAGCGGGCGCGTCCAATCCGGTGAAGCACGAATCCGGTCATCCACAGTGAGGGCAACGAGAGCAGAATGGCTTTCCACATTGGAACTTCACCGTAGTCGTTGATCACGCGAAGCTCAACCGCCTCACTGGAGGCATTTTCTTCGACGTGGAACACGAGGATCCACCAGACCTTCGGCTGGTCAACGGTCAAGTCGATGGAGGCTCCGGGGGCGAGCGTGATGACCTCGCCTGAACCGGCCTCGGCCAAGGTGTCCCAATTCAGGTAACCGCGTTCCATGGCGGGTTCGGAGGATTCCGCGATGCGCAGGGCCATGTGCACCGGCGTGGTGTCGTCGAGGTTTGTCACGGTCACGACGACCTCTTCGCCATAGCCGAAACGCTGGATGATTTCGTGCGTTGAATCGCCGGGTCCGAGGCGATACGACACCCGGTCGTCGACGGTGTCTGCTTGGTGCATGATGACACCCGCAAAGGCTGCTGCCATCAGCAAAGCAACCGTGCCCTCGACCATCACGTGGCGAAGCACCTTCTGGCGGTCCACGCCTTGGAACCAACCGCCGTGGTCGTTTCGCAAGCGCGGTTGGAGGTAGTGGATGAACAGCGCACCCATGCCGCCGATGAGCATACCGAGCGGGATGTCGATGATCCAGTGGATGCCGAGGTAAAGGATGGTGAAACCGAAGATGATCGTGTTGTAGACCACGAAACGGTGGTAGCCTCGGTGAACCCAATCCTTCATCCGGATGCCTTTCTCGCGGACGTGGAGGATGTTCAGCAGAATGATGCCGAAGGGGATGGCGATGTGCAGCGACGGAACGGCATTGTCAAGCGGGTCGTTGTTGATGTAGAAGGTTGAGTACAAGCTGTCGTGATACAGCAGGGGTTCCATGCCGGGAATCCATGACGACGTCACTTCGACGTTGAAGAACAGGTAGTATGGGACGGCCAAGGCGTAAATCAGCAGGTAATTCATGGTGACCTTGTCCGTGAGGTCACGCTCACCGACGTAGCCATAGAAAACGGTCGTCACGTAAATCAGGAAGAGGTAGATGAAGAGGTAATGGAAATTCAGCACCGCCGTCAAGGTCGAAGACGCAAAAGCGTCCTGAATCCAAAGAACGGTGTTTCCCTCAATCCCGTGCACGAGACCTGTCCAGTGCCCAGTCACCGCCTTGATCGGTTCGTTGAGGTCGTCCGTGATGCCTTTCCACTTGATGATGACCAAGTACCCAAGCGCGTGCACGTAGTAGCGTTGGTCGTGAATCACCTGACCAATCCTGCTCAGTTTGGTGCGCGTTTCAGGCGCATGCAAGGTGAAGACCCAACAGATGACCGGGGTGAGCAAGAGGACCAGACCCATCATGATGGTCCATGGACTCATGCCCCCGCCTCCTGAGGTTCAGACTTGAGCATTCCCACGATATGAAGTGAAGCGAGGCCGTCTTCACGCACCTGTTGCCTGCCTTCATGAAGGGGGAGTCGCCAGCGTAAGGCATGAGCGGGGTGCTTCCTGAGAACTCCCTCGCAGCCCTTCGCGAGGGCATGGTGAAGGCCGACGGGATTGAGTTCGACCTTCGCCTGACCAAAGACGGGCACGTGGTGTTGCACCATGACCGAACACCGATGATCCCAAAGCACGAGAAGGTCGGGCGACCGGCCTACGTTGAAGATTGGACGCTTGACGAACTCAGGGAATTCGGAGCGGAAACCCTCGATGATCTGTTGGCCGACCCCGTCATCTCGACCGCATGGAGGGAGCAGGCGAAAATTGGCGTCATCGAAATCAAGCGACCGCACCCTCGGCACATTGGCCGTGGCTGGTGGAACGACGACAAGCGGGACATCCCCCACATGGCCGAATTGACCCACAAGGTGTCAAAGGCCCTTGAAGAAGCCGAAATTCCTGTCCAAAGCACCGTCCTCTATGCCTTCCACCCTCGCATGCCGCAGGTCGTCAAACGCGCCGGTTGGACACGCCCGTGGTCCCGCTTGACGCCAAACCTTCCCCCGTACGGCACAGGAGTAATCCAACGTACTGTGGCGGCCCCCTCGTTCATCCGCAATTCCTTCGCCCGATTGGTGCGCAAGCAACGGCAGGCTGGCTCACCCATGATGCCCTGTGCCCTGGATTACCTCAACGGCCTCCAACATTGGCTCCCTCTTGGCCGAAAGGTCGGTCTGAAAGGGCGTGGTCGTGAACGCCTCGCTTCGATCTTGGGGGGATTCCCCGTCTACGTGTGGCCTGCGCCGTACAGAATGGAAGCGGCGTTGATCAACGCTGGTCTCAGTTTGGTTTCAGACAGCGTGACGGACCCACATCCACGCCACGTCGACGGACGCCTTCGATGGAAACGCATGGCGACCGCTCCGTTGGACGGGGCGATGCCGCAGGTGGCCTCGGACGAGGAAGCGGCGGACATGCTCAAGGAATTCCAGAAGGAGGTAACGCCTTGGAACGAATTGAACCGCGCTGACCAGCGTCGACACCTCGACACCTGGAGGACACGATGGGGCTGGACGCGCACGCTTGACGAATTGATGGATGAGGTTGCCGAGGATGGAAGCACCATGCCGTGGGAGGCCGTCAGGATGGTCGGTCATCGCGGCGCTGGGAAGACCCCGAGGCCGGTGTTGCACCGCGTCACGCCTCAGACGTGACGGAGCGATTGTTCCTCAGCGATGTACTTCGGTCGGTAGATCGGCACACCCTTTCCGTCGCGCATCACGGTGCGTTCGTCCACGATCTGAGCGCCGATGCCGGCCACACGAGCCCAACCAAAGAAGGTCGTGTAGTACTCTGGTTTTCGCAGACCAACGTGGTGAAGCAAGGTTCCGCTTGCGATGTCCACGTTGGCGTTGGGATTGGAAATCTTCGGATTCTCGGCCAGCACGCGGGGCGCGACTTCCCTCAACGTTCGAATGATCGCGAAGTTCTCGTCGTCGGGGCAGAGGCGCTCACCGAGGGCAAATTGGTAGGTGGCACGTGGGTCCTCAGCACGAAGCACGGCGTGACCGAAACCAAACACGGGGCGCCTGGCTTCGAGTTCGCCGCGAATGAAGGATTCAACTTCCTCAGGATCCGAGGTGCCGATGCCAAGAACGAATTCCAAACACGATTGATTGGCGCGTCCATGAAGGGGCCCAGACAGGCTGTTCATCGCGCTCGCCATCGAGGAATAGAGGGTGGCCTTTCCGCTTGCAGTCGCCTTCCCAGTGAAGGTAGACAGGTTGCCGCCGCCGTGGTCCAAATGGAGCACAAGGTAAGCGTTCAACACTTCGCGCATGACGGAACGATCGACGCCTTCTGGATCGAGCGTGGCGATGAAGCGGTCCACCAAGCCAAGGCTGGTGTCGTCCGCGGGAATGCCGTCCGTTCGGCCTTCGCGGTACCTGAAGAGCAAGCCCATCACTCGAGGCATGCGCGCAACGAGGTTGAGGGCGTCGTCCATCCAATCTCCCGTGGTGTCGGCCATGCCAATGGTATGCAGGCCAACGCTCAACCAGTCCATGGGGTGGCCCTCGCGGGGCAGGGCAGCGTACACCGCATCCAGGCCTTCTGGCAAAGCGCCGCGAGTGGTGAGGTCTGCGCGGAACGCAGCGGACTGTTCCGAGGTGGGCAGTTCTTTGTTGAACAGGAGATAGATGACGTCCTCGACGTCCAAGGCGGCCAATTCAGCGATGGGATAGCCGCAATAGTGCACGCCTTCGGTGGGGGTTACGAACGACGTTCGGCACGTGCCGACGGGGATGCCACGAAGCCCGGTGTTGAGGTGAGCGCTGGTGACGGAGAGAAGGGTCTCGTTGTCGCTCATCGCCGCACCGGGTTTCCGTCATCGGCCCTCCGTATAAATCCGGCTCTGACCGGTCAGGGCTCAAGAGGAGGCAGAGGGAGCCGAACACCACGGCCCGCCTCGAGGTCGCGCGCCACGTGGAGGCGGATGACGTCCCCTTCCACCCGAAGGGCATCGGGCGCATCGATGCCAGGGCACGTGCGTCGAACTTTCCGCCAAGCGCGCATCGAACGCAGGTTCTCTGACCACCATGGGAAGGCGGCGCATTGTTGCGGTCGGTCCTCGTACACAGAACAGCGTTTGTCGCCTTTGAGGTAGATGCAGATTCCATCGGAGGCTCGACTTCGAAGGACCAACCTCCCGTTAAGGGACGTTGTGCAATCCCGTCGAATCCACGCCTCTTCGTCGAGGCCGGCGCGGTCCGAGAGGCGCTTGATGTCGGCCCGGGAAAGGAAAACAACGCCGCCGGGCTGATCGCAACATCCCCCGCATTCGGGCTGGCAGGCGAAATTGACGCCACCGTCCCACCACGGGGGCCGGCTCACTCTTCCTCCCCCGCAAGAACCACTGGGCGCAAGCGGGCCAGACGAGCCGGACCTTGCACACCTTGCGCCAACGTTTCGAGCTCCTCATCGATGGATTGGAGTTCGTCGGTGATGGCCAAAAGAGCCTCGACGTCAGCCCCTCGGGCTTGTTCGGCTAAGGCTTCCATCCTCGCGTTCAGCGCCTCGAGTCGGAGGCTCTGGTCTTCCGCGTGATGACGGCGGCGAACAAGGGCGGATTCTGCCCCTAGATCGAGGTCCGCCATCACGTCGGCCGCGCGGAATGCATCATGCGCGTCCAATTGCTCGACGTTGCGAACGAGGTATTGGTCCCGCTCATTGGGCCTCAACAATTGGTCCACACGCGGGTCCCGCGTGACCTCAAGGACGGCCTTGGCAGGTTCGCTCGAACGGGGGGCGCTCTCAAGCAGCGCTTCTGCGTCGGGCACCTCTGGTTCCCAAGCATCGGAAAGTTCGGGCACAGGGACGGTCAATTCCACGCCGCCGATCGCCTCGGGGACGGACACGGCATCCAGCGCGCGTTCGATGACCGAAGTGGCCGTTTGGACATGGTCGGTCACGGAAGTGGCCTGCTGCACCGCTGCTTCCTCCGGCGCATGGAGATGTGCCCGGAGTGCGTTGTCCAACGACCTCCACGTTGGATGCGAGGCTGCGAGCGATTGGAGCACATCGTTCTCCACGACCAAACCGTCCTGAACAACCATCGAACGCAGCGCTGCCATGCGGTCGATTGGGCCTGGCGTGGCCATGGCGGTCAGCACCCCTTCCTGCAGCACCCGGGCAAGCGGACTGGGAACCCACGACGAGGGTGGCTGTTGGCAGACCACCACCACCTGGACGCCGAGGTTCATGGCCAGGTCGATGACGTGGTGGAGGCGACGGCAACGCTCGGCGTCTTCCATCGCATGATCGATGTCGTCCACCAGTACACCGCTTGAGGAAGAGAGGCGGGCGGCAAGGTCGGTCAAGTGTGATTCAAATTCCTGCAGTGCCATGCCAGCAGGATGACGCAGCAGGACCACGCCACCTTGTTGACGACGCAAGAGGGATTGGCCGATGGCGTGAAGCAAGTGGCTGCGACCCGAGCCGGGCGCACCTTGAATCACGAGCGGGTTGATCTCGCCAGGACGAGCGACGGCATGGTCGGCCCATGTGCTGGCTTCACGGTTGCTCTCCATGACCACCCATTGGCGAAAGGTCTGTTGTTCAGACCAACGCAAACCCCACGCCCATGCTTCGGGAAACGCCGCTTGCCCACCACCGAGGTGGGGTGCCGTTCCAAGCACGCTTTGCCACAGAGGCATACCGCGTTTGGTTTCCCCAAGCCGAGGCGAACCGTCGTCTTCGAGCAGATTGGAATCCTCGTGAAAGGTGGACACATGCCCTTCGACACGACCTGACAGACGCCGGGCAAGTTCACCTTCCAAACCCTGGATTGGGATTGTGGCAGGTTGTGATGTGGCGTCGGAAGGCGACCATGCCTCGACGGGACGAGGACGGGACAAAGCAGGGCGGTCTGCCGGCTGGGCCAAGGTGGCCACAACACCAGTCCCGGATGTTTGGCCTTGGGCCGTTTGTTCCTCTTGACCAAGGCTCCGCCGTGCTCGCCGGGCGGCCGCACGGAGGGGGGAATCACGCATCTGAATCACCGCCGAGGCGTCGTGTTTTCCGGGTCGAGCGCTTGCGTCGTGTTGGGGATTTCTTAGGAGAGACCGTTTCCATAGGTTCGTCTTTCGGAGTGAACAAACGTGCGTGCGCACCGTCCACGTCGAAGGCGTGCTGAGATCGTGCAGCGGCCTCACGCAAGCCCTTCGCATCGGGCACGTTGACCTCCCCTGATGAAGGGGCGTAGCGCCGTGCCAACCGCAACGACGTCCACATCTGACGGCGCTCCAACGCCGCAGGAGAGGCGGCTTCTGGCCAAGATTCTGGACGAGCCAAGGGCGGACGGTGCACCTTCGGGGGCATGCTGGGGAGTTCCCGGACCTCCTTCACTGCGAGGCGAGGCTTGTGGGACGCTGCTGGTAGAACCGCATCTGAGACGGGTGCGTTGCGAACCAAATCCGAGGTGATGCCCAAGGCATGACGGGCCTCACGATCCGGCCATGCCGCTTCGCGAACCTCGCCTTTTGGCGGCTGAAAGGTACGCTTGCGTGTGGTCCGGCGTGGGGCTGGACGGCGGGCACGAACGCGCTGTGCAGGCCTTGGCCCCCGGGACACCACCGGGAGCGGCTCCTCCTGGACGTCGTCCACCTCAACCACCGGCTCAGGAACGGGAAGCGGTTCAGGTTCTTGCACCACAGGTTCGGGTTCTTCGACGATCTCCGGTTGAGCCTCGGGCTCGTCGACGAGCCCGGGGGCAAAGCGCTCACGGGCGGTGGCCACCGCATCAGCATCGAAGCCCGACAGCGAACGCAGGCTACGGTCATCGCTTGCGAGAGCGGCGACGTCTTCGGCCTCCAAGCGCGACCCATAGTGGCTGAATCGGGTCATTTCAGGGGTGGTCAACACGTCTTCAGACAGGTGGAGCAAGTGGACCGCACCCCGCTCTCGGCCGTGGTCCAACACGTCGGCGAAGGAAGAGGCCGCCACCTCGGGGCCCATCACCACCGACAGCAGGTGCACGTCCACGCTGACGATTAACAACGGCCGGTCATCAAGGGCCTCCGGTGGGAGGTTCAGGGCGCCTTCGTGGATCCAGAAGTGGAGTGCGCCCTCAGGCACGTCCTCTGCACGGCGAGCGAGCACGAGGCTGCACCCGCCTGCTTCCGCCCATGCTTGTGCCATGCCCTTGACAGCGTCGGGGGTGGCGGCATGCACCACGCGGACGCAACTTGGAGGGAGGTCAACCGTATCAACACGAAGGCGGGCACGGGTGCGGTCCATCGATTCACGGACCTCTTCAGGGGCACGAACGGTGGGCGCCATGGTCGGCAACCTCGGAGCGCGTGCGCGTCGGGGAGCGGGGATGCGCCCCTCCCACCATCGAACGTCCTCGTGCTCTACCCCATGGGCAAATCGGCTTCCTTCGTGCATGGCCAAGGCCTCTTGGACCATGGAACCAGGGAGATGGTGAACTTCCACTTCGGTCGCACCCGAATCGAGGATTTCTCGGAACGGAGCCAGCGCTGCTTCGCCGACCATGATCCCTTCGTCGTCCATGAGGAGGGCACCAATTGGAGCGCCGGCAGCCAAGGCCAAGACACCGGAGCGGCCGTCCGCTGCGCGGGCCACCAAGCCTCCACTCAGGCCGAGGGTGGCGGCGTCCGCGAGCATCACTTCGAGCACTTCGGCGCCTCCGCGCCGAACCTCGAGCACTTCCCCGCGTGGCCAATCCAGCATCTTGCTCCTTCGTTCAGCGGCTATGACGGCGTTTGAAGGTCACGTCGGTGGCAGGGGTCCGCACGGGAGTTTATTCCCCGTCACGCCAAGGCCACGCTATGCGCGACGAGCCTTCTCCGTTGTGCGGTGACGAGCCTGCTCAATTCGCTCTGGGAAGGCAGGAGTTCGATGCTGGGCGCTGGTGGGAAGCCCATGAGGCGTGGGAGGAGGCATGGGTGGCGATGAAGGCGCGCCAAGCCGAACCAAAGGACATCCTCTTGATGCAAGGGCTAATCCAATGTGCTGCTCTTCTCTACAACCATCGACGAGGCACAACCCGTGGCGTCCGCAACCTGTGGGCCAAACTTCAACCAAAGTTGGACGGATTCCTCGGAGCTTGGGGGGTCAACGTGCTGGATCTTTTGGCGCTCATCCGCCCCTTTGCGATGGACGCTGAGGACTGCACCTTGAGTCAAGCCGGACTGCGCCTCCCTTGGCAAGGAGGAGAGGAACATGACTGAGGTGCCACGAGGTTTCCTGCTCCTTGGAAGCACCGAGGTCGGAGAGGAACTGGCCCGCACCTCGACCGTCGTCGCGTACGTCTCAGCAGGACTTGGCGTCCTGAGCATGCTTCTGGGTTTGACCTCCTCCGTGATGTTGGCCCTAGGGCTGGTGGCCTTGCTTGTGGCTGCTCTCGCACGGTGGCGTGCTCAATGGTTGAGGGACGTCCCGTTCGCCGTCAACGCCAACCATCCGTGGGTTCTTGACGAGGCCATGGGCAAGGCAGAGGTCGCCATTCGGTCATCAGAGATGCACTGGACGGTGCTGGGCGACCTCCGATTGAAGCTCCACAAAGACCCGCTGTTGGGTGATCCGCTCGTGGTGGAAGACCAGGAGCCTTGGGACACCGTCGTACGGTGGCCTCAAGCCGCTGAGGCACGGCTGCAGCGCTGGTTGGCCATCGGAAACACCGCCTTGGCGCTCCGGGATGCCGTCAACGGACATGACGAGGAGGCTGAGGAACAACGTCGTCGTGCAGCAGAGGACACCGATCTCCTCGAACGGGCGTGGCCCGAAGAAGAGGACGCTCTTGAGGAAGGTTCGGCGCTGTCACGATGGCTGGAAACGGCACGGGGCTCGGAGTAATCAGAAGCCTACGGGCGGCTGTTTCCTTCCCTTCATGTTCATAATGTCACCAGCAAAGCAACCGCTCATGACCGGTGCGGATTGGCGGGCTGGGCTGGAGCAACTCGGGCCCAAAGAGGCCGATTTGCTGCTGGGAACTTCGCTTTCGCGACGCTTTGCCAGCCTCCCAATGTGGCTCAACCATCCCGCAAACGTGTCCGGGTTTTACGGAATCTTGGTGTCCCTTGCCTTGCTTCTCCCCTACCGTGTGTCTTACGGAGACGCGATTTGGTGGCCCACATGGATCTTCCACGCCTCGCTGCTTGTCGCGTCGTGCATGTTGCTCGGATTTGCATCGCTGATCATCGCACGCTTCTCCCAGCGGGCTCCAGTTGCGCCACCACGGACCGTGTTGTACGCCATGCCTTTCGTCGGCCTTGCGGTCCTCGGCGGGAACATCACCGAGTTGTTTTCCGTCCCACCGGCCCTGGTCTGGTTCCTTTTGTTGCTCCCCGGGCCGCTTTACGTTCACCTGAGTTGGGCGCCACGCTGGCGCATGCTCTGCCGCCTTGAAGACGGAAAGGACCCCTTCGAGAACATCACGATTGAGCCCGTCGAGACCGAGACGGACATGGAGGCCATCGTCGACGACGACGACGACCTGAAGGACGTGCTGGACACGATCCTTTCCGAAGAAGAATGAACTTCAGATCAGGTTCAGTTCGGCGCCGACGCGTTCGAAGATCCGGAGCACATCGTCGAGGTCTTCTCGCGTGAGCCCTGCGGACATTTGCGTCCTGACGCGGGCCTTGTCGCGCGCCACCATGGGGAACACGATGGCTCCGGCCATGACGCCCTCTTCACCGAGCGCGGCCGAGAGAGCCTTCGCGGTCTTCGAAGGGCCGCACATGACGGGGATGATGGGCGTCTCAGAAACGCCTGTGTCAAACCCAAGGCTCTGCAGTTCATTGCGGAAGTACGCGGTGTTGTCCCACAAGCGCTGGTGGTGCTCGGGCTCTTCCTGAAGCACCTGAATGGCGGCGCGTTGTGCGGCGGCAACACCGGGGGGTTGCGAGCCGGACAAGAGCCATGAGCGGGAATGGTTGAGGGCGTGTTGGCGGCTCAGTTCTGAACCGGCCATGATGCCGCCTTGAACGCCCAAGGCTTTGGAAAAGGAGCCGATTTCGAATTCGACCTTTCCGTGGACGTTGAAATGGTCCACAATGCCTCGGCCACCTTCCCCGAGCACGCCCTCACCATGGCAATCGTCGACCATGATCATCGCGTCGTGTTCTTCGGCCAAGGCCACGATGTCGCCGAGAGGAGCGATGTCACCGTCCATGGAAAAGACGCCGTCCGTGATGATCAACTTCCGCTCCGCCTTCTTGTTGGCGATGAGCACCTCCTCCAGCGCGCCCATGTCGTTGTGCGCGTAGACCGCGCGGCTTGCCTTGGTCAATCGAACACCGTCAATGATGGAGCCGTGGTTCAATTCGTCGCTGATGATGAGGTCCTCAGCACCGCGCACCAAGCTCGGGATTAGGCCGACGTTGGCGGTGTATCCTGCGGAATAAATCAGCGCAGCCTCGGCCCGCTTGAAGGCCGCAACCTCCTTCTCTGCCTCAAGGTGGAGGTCCATGGTTCCGGCAATGGCTCGGACCGAACCGCTTCCTGCCCCGTAGGTCTTGGTGGCCTGCACCGCAGCATCGACCACCTTGGGGTGGGTGGTCAAATTCAGGTAATTGTTGGCGGAGAGCATGATGGTCGGCTTCCCGTCCATCCTGCATCGTGGCACGCTTGGCCCCTCAAGGGTGGGCGGCTCCCACAACAGCGAACGCTCTGCGAGTTCATCGTACCTGGCTTGCATCCACGAAAGGTCACCTGGCATGCCAATCCCATGGGTTCGTGTTCGCCCGGGTTCTTGAGCATCCCGCAGGCTCCAGACCGGTGCGATGCACGGCTTGAAGAGGGGGAGGCTCGCCGCAAGCCCGTGGACCTCTCAGGCGTGGTAGGCAGCGGCCTCGGTCGGGCTCAAGTTTTCATGGCTCAACCGCACTACCAAGACCAATTCCGAGCCTTGCTCGGGGCCACGGCTTGGCCAGGGACGCTCAACGTGACCGTCAAAGGAAACGACCTCGTCGAATACATCGCCCTGAGGCAACTTGCCGGCTTGGACACCTTGGACGTGGACGACGAGATCCGCCAGTCCGCCAAGAACGTGGACACAGCCTCCTTCCCGCTCCACAGGATTCGAGGCTTCCTCCGCGACGGCGTCTCCTTCGGAGGAGCAAGCGCCTTCCTCGCGACCATCACGGTCGATGACCAAGCCGTCCCATGCGCCGTGTTGATTCCAGACCTGACCCGTCACATCGACGTGGTTGAACTGATTTCCACAGAGTTCCTTCGCGAGCGGTTGAACCTCAACGACGGAGACCGCATCACGCTGGCGTTGTCCACGTCATGACCAATGCAGCCGGCCCAACGCCGACCATTCGTGGTGAAGCAAGGCCTCGATTTCCGCTGATGCAGCGGCACCCCAGCGCCGTCGCATCGTACGTTCTGCTCCTTCTGCACGGGTTGGGGGCGCTTGCCATGTCATGGTGCGCTCAGGTCCAGCGGTGGCGGGAAGTGATTCCCAGACCACGTCCCACAAAACAAGCCACTCTGCAGGTGCCACTCCGAAGTCAACAGGAAGGTCGGGGTGATGCAGAGCATCGTGCACCTGCTCGCAGGTGAGCCGTCCAATTTCGAGTTGATGGACGGCCATGGCGATGCGACGAACTTGGTTCCAGAGGAAGGAGTGCCCGACGATTTCGAAGCCAACGATGCGCCCCCCAACCGTCCATGGTGCCGCAGAAACGACGGTTCGAATGGGGTTCTTTCCCTCCTCCATTCGGGCGAAATTCCTCACGTCATGTGTCCCAACGAAGAGGTCCAAATGGCGCTGGAAGCGGTCCACATCATCGGCCCACCATCCTTCCATCCCTTCCATGCGGTACCGGTAAACGCGGTGGTCGGCCAAACGGGGGTTCCACCCGGCTGGAACCTCGGTGGCGTCGAGCACGGCGAGGTGGTCGGGAAGACGATCGGCCATGGCACGAACCAATTTCCTGTCACCGATTTTCTCGTACAAGTCGCGTTCAAGGGTGAGCAAGCCGCCGTTACGACGAACGTTCACCCCCGCGTCGGTCCTGCTGCCGAGGATCATGGTGTGTTCGTCGTCCTTCCACCATCCGAGCGAGCGCAAGACCCGCTGGAGTTCGCCTTGAACGGTGATGACGTCGGGTTGAATTTGGCTTCCATGGAAGGCGTCGCCAAGGTAACCGACGCGCAGCGCCAGATGGACGAGTTCGCCCATCCTGAAACAACCTCAGGCGTCTTCGAGGATACCCTTGACGTCCTCAGCGGAAAAGCCCAGTCCACCAATGGACCACAACAGCGCCTGCTTGAGCCAGGGTTGGCTGATGTCCGAGGTGCGCTCAGGGTCAACGACCTCAATCCGGTCGACGAGGTTTCGTGCCGCGTTGTAGAGGCGGTCGTCGAAGGGAATGTCCGCCATCTCAAGTCGAGTGGCGTAGCGTTGGAACTCCTTGACGGCTTGGGGGATGCGGTTGCATTCGAGGGCAAAGTCGGCGAAGTCGGCGATGTACTCGTCGTTTTCTTCGTCGAGTTGCATGGCCTTCTTGTAGGCCATCATGATCTTCCCTCCGGGAATGACGTCTTCCTGAGCGTCCACGTTGAGCATGTTTGCGAACTCGGCGTAGGTGTGGTGAAGCGCTGCTTCATTGCGGTGTTGGCCGCGCAGGGCATCGAGCATCTCCACGGCACCTTCGAGGTCACCTTCAGCGAACTTGTCTAGGGCGGGTCGAAGCAGGTCGTCGGACATGGTGGGGCCTCCGTCCCGACGGTGCGGGACCTGCTCTTCAAGGCCTCGGCTCAGTCTTGGGTCAACGCGGCCTTGAGTTCGTCAAGTTGGCTGGACTGACTGTGCTTCTTGTGAAGCTCATTCAGGAGTTGCTTCGTGTCTTGCCACCCGCGAACGTTGTAGAAGCAAAGTTTGGGATCCGGGCTGATCGTGATGACGGTGCGCTGGTAGGTGATGAGGCCCAAGATACGACGAATGACGCTCTTTCCGGCCTTCTCTGCGTTGGTGTCGTCTTCGTTGGACTGCACAACCTCAGGGGCTGAAGAGGCGGCGGCCACGCCACGCGTTTCCTGAGCAAGGCCAATGCCTGAATCGGTCAACAGAGAAATGGTCGCAAAACCCAGCATGGTGCCGAGCATGGTGCGCTCCACGAGAACCTCTGAAATCTTCTCAAACAGAATGCGGCGATGACCACGGACCAGAAGGAAACGGTGATCGAAGATGACCGCATCGCTGGTCACGGCGTAGTGGAACGACCGTTGATAGAGCGCAGTCAGCACCACAAGTGCACCGGAAAAGCAGGCTCCTGCGATGAGGTAGTTGTATTCCGGCAGCAAACCGCCACCGCTCCCAATGCTGGGATAGCCGTCACCCAAGAGGCTCGTGAGCCAGTTGTCCAAGACGACCAAGAGCGGAGCGATGCTGGTCAGAAGCATCCACACCGTCAACCAGCGGTTCGAGGTGCTGGCGTTCAACATGCGGTTGAACCACGTCAAGGACAACATCACGGCCATGAAGGTCAAATCATTCGCCAAGAGTTCGAAAATGAAGGTGGACAATCCGCTCGAATCTTCGTTGGTCAACAAGCCTGCAAGGTTGTCGTTGAAGAAGAGCCAGTGCACGCCCATCATGAGCAAGGCAAGGAGATAGTAGCCAAAGAAGGCCATGAACGATGGGCGGGTGTGCCGAAGAATTTCCTCGCCGGTGATGGTTCGGAATTTTTTCTCCAAATTCGCGTGTTTGGGCGCTTGCTGCTCAACAGGCGCTGGCGCCTCTTTGGCTGCAGCGGGCGCATCGGTTGCTTCCTCGGTCATTGGGACACCTGTCCTGTCTCTTGCTGAGAACGCCATGAACGTTTCCACGATACGAGATTGAACACTGCAGGCTTGATTCCCTTGGCGTCACGCCGTCAGTGAAGCAGGCCCCACGCGTGCTCCGCGTTGCCGCGGATCCACTCAAAGTCCGTCTCAGTCCGCACGCCATGTTCGTCCTCAAGGCGAAGTGTGCGCACTTCCAAGGGATATTCGTTGTAGGTCAGATGGCTGCGCAAGCCTGCCCTGGTGGGTTGGTCGAAGGTCCAGTGCGCTCGTGCAAGAGCCGCCACCTCGAGGTCGACGGACACCCTCTCGTTCCACATGCGAACCGAAAAGACGGGCAAGCCCTCCTCGTTTCGCTTGCCGACCACCACCCGATCGAAGCGTTCGGTGAGGCCGCGCGTTTCGTCGTGGAGCAAGCCGCCTTCGCTCAGGGCCACGTGCCCAAGGTCCCGTGATTTCCACGGCCGGTCATCGACTGCACTGAGGGTCGGGGAAGCATGGGGCAGGAACCAATCAAGGTACGAACCGTCGGAAAGGTGCAGCACACCCCAATACCATGGGACGGAAGGGGCCTGAACCTTGACCTTCTGGAAGTAGGCCGTGCCACGCACAGGAGTCCCGTCGATGTGGCCTTCGGCCGTGGTTCCGTGGAGTCGGAGGATGTCGTAGCCAAGGCCGGCGGCATAGGTGGCCGTCGCTTGCCGTGCGGTGGACAACCGTTCCGAGGCCGGATGCAAACGGAGATCGAGGGTGGAGAATGGAGCGCCTTCGGGCATCGGGTCCAAGGTCAACCAGAAACTCGACCCGTCCCCTTCCATGCCCATGCTGTAATCTTCGTCGAGCAGCGGCACCACAGCGCCGGCTCCCCGGCCGGGGGTCGAAGGCCCCGGCCACGAAGGATGCGCGCCGGGGAGCACCACCATGCTGCAGCGCTTGGCCAACATGGCGTCGTGCATGGCCTGACCGTCAAACCACCACGCGCAAACCATGCCGTCGAGCGACATGCCACCATGTTCGTCCACGCCGGGTCGGCCCTGAGGACGCCATGTGTCTCCGTTGACTTCGACGCGAGCCGCGTCTTTTGTGGACCAGAGCGTCATCAATTGCTTCCCTGTCGGGCGACCTTGCTCGTCTTCGAGCATCACGAGCCACCACCACCAATCCCAGGTCAACCCTCGTATTGGAGGACGCTGGTCCAAGCGCCAAAGTCCACTCAGGTCACCAAGGAAGTGCGTGGGGGCCATCACGCAATCTCCTTCCCTTTGAACAACGCTTGGCCCACAATCCAAATCACGCCCGCCTGGAAGAGGAGCACCAGGATGGCCACGGCGATGTTTCCTGTCGCCGAGATGGCAAAGGGTGCTTCTGAGGCAAGGAAGGACAACCCGTCGCCCGGGGCGACGAGGTCAACGTTCCAAATGCTGTAATCCGTGGTGTAAGCGATGAAGGCCTCCTGATCGGGCCACGACAAGGCCGTGGCCGCATCGATGATCGCCAAGCACCACCCGATCACCGACACCCGAAGCAGGGGTGAAGAGGGAAGTCCCATGGAAAGGAAGGCCATTCCAAATTCCCATGCAGCAAAGGGAATGGCGAGGACGATGCCGTACTTCCACATCACGCCCAAGGTCATGAAGAGCATCCCGTAGACCAACAGCGCCAACCACGTGGCGAGCAGGATGGCCAACCAAATCCCCAGGTCCTCGAACCGATAGAAGCCCTCTCCCGGCGCGGCCAAGCCGGTCACCACCGCGGAGAGTCCCACGATGGCTGCACTTGCCGGCCACACCAAGGCGAGGTACCCCAGCAGGCGATAGAGGAGCACTTCGCCCCTTGCGATGGGTTTCGCGAGGAGGAAATGCATGGTTTCTGACGTCATCTCACCACGGATCAGCCCCGTGGCCAAGAAGAGAGGCAGGAAGATGCCGAGAAGGAACACCACGCCGAGCTTGCCGTAACCGAGCAGGAAGGCCCGGTGGGTGGCCTCCTGAATGATGGCTTCGTCGTCGGGGTCCTCGTCCACGCCGTTGTCCCGTGTCAGTTCTGAACCATACCACGCTTGCCGAATGAATCCGTCGCAAACGACACCGTTTCCGTTCGTGTCCTTCGCACCGTCGGGGCGATCGGCTTCCAAACAATCCCCGTCGTCGTCGTACCCCATGCTGACCACGGTGGCGTCGATGGAGGACGGGAAGTCGGGCCCGTCCTCGTCGAACAGACCGTCGCCGTCGTTGTCGATGGATTCGATGGGGTCGTTCATGAAATCGATGTAGAACAGGAGGACGGTGCTGAGGGCCACCATGCACGAGGCAAGCACGACCCACGTCGAAAGGCGGGTCCGGTATTGCCGGAGCGTGAACTCTGCCACGGCGGTTGCTTTCCGGTCAAGGCTTGACCATGCCTTGGTGGAGGAGGACATCAGCGACCACCTCCGCCCACAAGATGGCCGATCACCGATTCGAGGTCATCGTCCGGGTTCTCGATGCGCGTCACCTTGAACCCGCCTTCGATGAGCAAGGCGGGAAGCCCTTGATGCACGGCTCCGAGGTCATGGGTCAGGATGTCCACGATGCCCTCGGATGGGATCATGACGCCGTGAACGTGTTCCAAATCGATGACCGCCTTGGCCAGACGCTTGCCTTCGTGACAGTGGATATGGATGCGGTGCGGAATTCGGGCGGGTTGCTCTCGGATGCCGG
>DALQ01000122.1 GCA_002496845.1 Euryarchaeota archaeon UBA495 | reverse complement strand
AATTCGAGCAGCAAATGGGGAAACTGCACGTCTCTTTCCTGTCCAATGGCCTTGGCCTCAAACCGGACGAACTCATTGGCGATTCAGGTGATTTCGACACGGTCGGGGTCTCGTTGGACCTTCATGGAGAAGAACGCGTGATCAGCCATCCTGTCACCATTACCATCCGGTCCCGTGAGCGTGTAGCGGACGGGACCCTCATCGATTTGGTCCGGGATTTCATCGTCGTTCAGCCGGTTCCGTTCTGGTCAGATTGGTCGATTGATTTGACCCTCCGCACGTCTGGATTGACCTCGCTGGCTGGTCTGAATTTGGGTGACGCCGACGGACTGAACCTGAACCATCGCCGCATGCCGATGGGCGAGGTCGCCGTCCTCAGCGGAGAAGACCTCGATCAAGGATTGACCTTCGAATTGATTGCTGCACCGACCAGCGCGCCGCTCTATGCCCCGTTGGTGGTCCTCGTTGGAACCCTGGCCGTACTGATTGGAGGCATCGCGCTCGGATGGCGGATTTCCCGCCAACGTCGTCGTGCTTTGCTCATGACCGAAGCAGTTCTTCTCTCCATCATCGTGTTGGCCATCTTCCTCTTTGCCTATCCCTCGATCTTCGTTTTGGGCGCAGCAGGATCCTCGGCGTTCATCTGGGGCGTGACCGCCTTGGTCTCTCCACGCACCTCTCGGCCCGCGCCCTCAGGTGGGGCCGCTCGTGCTGCTCGGAACCTTCCGTTGCCGACCTTTGCGTGCCCGGCTTGTGGGACGGTGAACGACGTTCCTTCCCACGAGCGTCCGCTTCGTATTGTCTGCCAAGGATGCCAGCGTGGCATCACCATTCAGGGGTGACCACGTGGTCGGCGTCCTTGGTGATCTTGACCTTGACGACGAGCACGTCACCATCGGTCTCGAAGACAGCCTTGAGGAAGCCGCCCATCGCTTGATTGACGTTCCGGGCGGCGTGCTGGTCGTGCTCGACGATGAGGCACAGCCTCGGGGATTGATTCGACCAGACCACCTCCTGAGGGAAGTGCTGCGTGGAACCGACCTCAAGGCCGCCGTGTGCCGTGACGTCATGCTTTCCGATGTGCTTCGTGTGCCGGTCACCACGCCCCTCGATGAAGTGGTCGAACTCATTGACAGGCGCCAACCCGGTGCGGTGGTGGGTGTGGCCGAAGACGGAGCCTTCCTAGGCTGGTTTTCTCCCGCCGATCTTGCCGCAGCCCGAACGAAGGTGAAGGTGCTCCGCTCATTGGACCGAGCTCGGTCCTGATCACTCGTGGGTCATCAACAGACGCCCGTCATCCAACAGGATGGCATACCCGATTCGTTCCAACTGCACCACGGTGCCCGCAGGATGGTGGTGGGGTTCCAAACGACCCAATACCTCGGTGATGCTGTCCTCCTCGGCGATCAGCAACGTTGTTTCCTGAGCATCATCAACGGTCCAATGAACGATTGGTCGCCCGTCCTTCCGCTCAAGGCTTCCAGCATGCAGGGCATCCTCGCGAAGGTCCACGTCAACCAGGTCTTTGAGGCGGAAGGACCCATGGGCGGCGTCCTCAGATTCCACCAGCACGTGGCCTGATGCGAGGCTGTGGTTTCGGGGCTCCTTCTCCGGTTCACCCGGATAACGCACCAACGTTGCAGCGTTCGGCCCATCCACCAAGGGCAGCCGGACCGGGTCGCGGACGAAAGCAAGCCGTGGTGCTGAGGCGTCCACGGCCTTGGTGTTGTGCGAAAAGAGGCTCGTCAGCGGGACGGAGATGTCCTTCTGCGTGATGGCAAGTTCGAGCCAGAAATTGCGCAAGGCCTCGGATTGAATCCCGCGTCGTGCGAGGGCGGAGAGCGTTGGAAGACGAGGGTCATTCCAGCCTTCGTACCGGCCAGCCTCGATGTCTTTGCGCATGGCTGAGGTTGAAAATCCGCCCCACTCATGCACTTTGACTCGTCCCCAGTACATCGTTTGTGGGTAGTTCCACCCAAAGTGTTCGTAGAGCAAGGTCTGCTTGCGGGTGGAATCCATCAAGTCCTTCCCGCGGATGATGTGCGTCACGCCCTGGAGGTGGTCCTCAATCGCGCTTTGGAAATCCAACAGCGGCCACACTTGGTGCTTGGATCCAACTTCGGGGCGAGGATGAGGGTTGGTCACCGTGTCCTGCAAGCGAAGTGCGGGCCAATCCCTGAGGGCTGGGTTGCGTTGGTCCATGCCAGTTTTCACCCGCACGACCGCGTCACCGGGACGGTAGGTCCCGTTGAGCATGTTTTGCCAGCGGTCGGCGTGGTCTTCGGTCGACACGGAACGGCACGGGCAGTTCTCCTGTTCAAGCCGGAATTCACGAAATGCTTCCGCCGAACAGGTGCAGACGTAGCCAAATCCTTGCTCGATCATCGTCGTCGCGTACTCGTGGTACACCTCAATGCGATCGCTGGCGATGACCACGCGATCGGCAGGGCGCCCAAGCAACCATTCGGTTTCTTGCTGAATGGTCTCGTACGCGTCGGGCATGGGTGGCTTCACGACGGTGTCGGTGTCGTCAAACCGAAGGATGAGCGTTCCTTTGTACTGCTCTGCATAAGCACCGTTGATGACCAGACCACGGGCGTGCCCAAAGGAAAGTGGACCGTTTGGATTGGGGGCAAACCTGAGCACGACCTCGCCTTCCACGGCCTGCTGAAGGTCGGGCAATCCCACGCGTCGCTCGGCTTTGGGCCGGGCCTCGAGGAGTTCTGGTGCGAGCTTGGCCAATTCGTCTTGCGCGGCTTCGAGGCCCTGTTCAGCCACGAAGGCGTTGGCTTCAGCCACGGCCGTGGCGATGGCCGGTGCGAGCACGCGCCCGTGCGGGCGCAAGTCGGCCCGCATGCCCATGATGCGTCCGACCACGGATCCTGCGACCGCCTTTCCCGTGTATTCCACGGCGTTCTGCAACGCCACGAGGCGAAGAAAGGCGAGGGTTTCCTCGTCCGGGGTCCACGTCATGGCACTCAATCGGGCCTACGCGAGGCCCTTCAAGAGGATGGTGGGTCAAACAACCGCCGTTGGACCGTGGTTCGTGCTTCCGTGCGAACGGGGGCAGGTCTGTCGTGGACTTCCTCCCAGCCTCGCTTTGTGGTCGCCCATGACCATCGGAGATCCTCGTGCGGGCGTTGGCCTTGCAGCAACGAGGGGAGGGCACGCTTCATTTTCGGATCGCTTGGGTAACCAGATCCTACGTCGATTCCCGATTCGTCGATGAAAGAACGAACCCAAGCGTCCCGTTCCACCTTGGCCACAATGCTGGCCGCTCCAACAACTCGGTTTTCTGCATCGGCTTGATGCTTGGCTTCGGTTTCTGCTGAAATCAATCCCACTGCGGCAAGACCAGCGTCCACGTTGCGCCCGAAGCGTGCAGCGTCCACGTCGCACGCGTCCAGCACCAGTCGATGGTCGACGCCTTCCGTCCAGACCGCTTGAATGGCTTCAACGAAGCCTTCGACTTCCAACCTGTTCAGGCCTTTTTCCTCCACGGCTGCATCGATTTTGGTGGGCGACAATGGTTGGACGGCAAGCCCCCAACCACGTCGGGCACCAAGATCCCGCAGTTCGGCGGCCATGGCTTCCCTTTGCGCTGGACGGAGCCGTTTTGAGTCGGTCGCACCGAGCTCTTCCAGAAGATGCTCGTCCTCCTTTGGGAGGCAGAAAGCCCCGACAAAGAGCGGCCCAATGCACGGCCCGCGTCCTGCTTCATCCACGCCGATGACCCTCATGCGATCACCCAAGGTCGAGGTCGTCGAGCAGCGCGTCGATGTCGGAGGTGGCTTCTGGAGCGGGGGGCAAACCTGCTGCGAGGGCATCGAGCCGCTCCACGGCCGCCTGACTTGTTCGCACATCGAGCACCACCGAGGCCGCCTCGGTCAAGGCCACGGGTGGAGCCGGTGTTGGAGCAGGACTTGGCGTCGATCGATTCCTGAAGGCCTGTTCAAACGCTCCTGCATCGACGGTCGGACTTTGGGCGGGTGCTGGAGCCGTTTGCTTGGTTTGGAATCCTGCCATCCAATCCTCTGAGGTTTCTTCTCGCCGTTGTTCGGCCATCGGAATGGCGCGTTCAGCACGTTGCTCTGCACGTCGATGGAGGGCCCGATTGAGGATGACGGTGGCCACGCCAACGGCCAGCACGATGTGCCAGGTCACTTGGAACAGTCCCCATGCTTGCGCAGCGAGGGCACCAAGGTCGAATCCTTGCTCGTTCGCTCCTTCTTGCCAAGGCACACCGAGGTAGGGTGCGATGACCGTTTCTTGGAACGTCTGTTCAGGCACGTACCTGGACCTGACGCTGAGGTTCACGTACACCGTTCCGTTGACTTGCTCGTCGCTCGGGAGATCAAACCATGCACGAAGCGTGATGTTGTCGCCGATGGGGAGGCCTTCAACTTCGAAAGAACGAATCGGGTCCGCGCCATCTTCGTATTCTGCTCCTGCTGGTGGGATCAACCCCATCTCCATACCGTGGGAGGCCTTCATGCTGACCACGAGTCCGTCCACCACATTGCCATCGTTTCTGAGCGTCGCGGTGACTGAAACACGCTGGCGTGTGTCCTCTTCTTGGGAAATTGATTCGAACACCCACTCGACGCGGGGTGCAATGCGAAGGTCAAGTTGCTTGACGTGATCCAGCGTTTGACCTTCGGGACCAACGTTCACGTCCAAGGTTGCGGTTCCGAAGGCGAGGGCGTCCGGGTGAGCGCTTAGCCGCGCAAGCAGAATCTCACGCTGTTGTCCATGGTTGAGCGCCACACGTTCCTCTTCTACGCTCATGTTCACGATGCCCGTCGATGATTCATTGAGCGCGAGTTCGATGGTCGCGACGTCATCGTAGGTGCCGGCGTTGCGCACGTTTGCACGAATCTCGCACGCTCGGTCCACTTCCAAGTCAGGGCACTGGACGGTGATGTCTTCCACCTCAAAGGCACGCTGAAGATCGATTTCTCCTGCGATGTCGACCGTTTCTGTGGCCGCACCAATCTTCGCACGCACGCGGACGTCCATGCGCCCCTCATCGTTCCATGGAGCGAGCAAGCCGACCTCGAAGGTGCGTGAAGCACCTGGGTCGATGGACACGTCCGGGAGAGCGCCAAAGAGGGCGACAGTCCATCCATCGCGTTGGAAGCGGTCGATGGGCTCGAAGCCCGTCACGACGGTGCCGTCTTCTTCGAGCGCAAAGAGGTCCAACTGTACCTTGGACGGCACGTTCCCCCGGTTCGTGACGACCACTTCCACGCGCTCGTCGGTGCCGGGAGCCACGGGCATGTTCGGCTCTTGGAGGTCCAACGCCACGCGTTTGACTTCCTCCATCCCGAGCACGAACGACCACGTTGCCCCACGTCCATCAAAACTGGAGGTTGCTGAAAGGGTGAAGGAAGGGCCGGTTCCGAACAGCGGTCGTCCGTCTTCACCAACCAAACCGACGTCAATCCATGCTCCAATGTAGACCAGTTCATTCGGCTGAACGGTCACGTTTGGATCCTCGATGCGCACGCCGTTGAGGGTCCATCCCCACGCCCAATCGCTCGTGGTTTCAAGGGTGAAATGCACCTCTTCTGGCTCGGAACCAACGTTGGTGAGGTTCACGGCGACTTGTGTGGTCACCCCTTCATTGACCGTGAACGTAGACTGCCCGCTCGCGCCTAAGACCAGTGCAGAGGCAGGACGGACCCAGAGGTCAATGGTGCACGTGTCGAGGGTGCTGGAACCGTCGGTCAAATTGACCGTGAGATCCACGTGACCAACCCCCATCGTCAGGGAGGCGGTCAGGCTCATTGTCCACGTTCGAAGACCGTCAGCAACGGTGCTGTTGAGGTCCTGCACCTGCACCTCCGAGGTGTTCCACACCTCAAGATCGAGGACATCGTCGTTGTGTTGAATCAGGGTCACGGTGGTCGGTTGTCCCGGAAGGAGTGGAATCGTTTCTGGGCAACCCAAGGTCGGCGTCGACGAGGCGCTGACGTGATGCAGGGGGAGCGTGCTCAGCAGCACGAGCAGCACAACACCGGCCACTCGCATGGTGGAAACATCCTCGTGCCGGCCTTCAAGGCGTCGTCGCCGTGTGTCCTAGAACAACGTTGGAATCGGTTCGCACAAATGTGCACCATCACGGCCTGTGTGGTTGACGTCCATGCCCACCGCCCATGACGTGACAGGCGCTTGAACGGTGGGCAACGTCCCGTGCTCCAACCATGCTTCGACCTCGTGAGGGGCAAGCACGACAGGCATGCGTGGATGCACATGTGCGATGGCCGCTGAGGCGTCTTGGGTCAGCAGCGCGAACCCCTCGAGACCTACCGGGTGCAAGATGCCGGCAAGCCACATGATCTCTCCCTCGACCAAGGCGTGGTGATGCGGGTGACGACCAACAGGCGAGGTCATCCATTCGTACCATCCTGTGGCGGGAGCCGCCATTCGTGCCGTTCGCATGGCCTCCGCGAAGACAGGTTTCTCCGCGGCGGTCTCAAGCCTGGCATTGATCGGTGCTTTCACGGTCTCTGTGCTGACCGTAAACCCCCATCGTCCGAGGGCGACGTCCAAGTCGCCTTCCTCGTGCACGAGCATGGGATGAAGATCGGTCGGGGCAATGTTCCAGCGTGGGTCTGGGTTGAGGGTGGTCTGCACGTCCAAGTCGACCAAGGCCTGTTCGAGTCGGGTTCCGAACGCAAACCGTCCGCACATGGAACTCACACAGGGTCCGGAAGGGCTGCATCAAGTGCGCTGAGGTCAAATTCTGCGGCATTCATCGGCACGGCAAGCTCGAAGGCATCGCCCACGTGCGGGTCGATTTCTCCGAAACATCCGACCCATGTGCCGTTCACGAGCACCCGGGCAGCACGGCCGGCCAGCCAAGGGCCTTCGCCGTCTGGGAGTGGTTCGATCACAAGGTTGCTCGATTCTGTGGCGCCCAAGGCACCCATGAGGGCTTGAATTCGGCCGCGCACGGAAGCGAAACCACCGCTGGCTTCTGCTGCAAGGAAGGCCACACGTCCGGCGTTGTGGTGGTTTCGAACCACCGTCCCAAGTTCAAACACCGCTTGGGGGAGGTCGTGATGACGGTTGGCGGCGAGCAGGCGCAGAAGTCCCGGCAGGAGGTGCTGCCTCAACACCGTGTGATCCACCGTAATCGGGTTGGTGATTTCGGTCACTGCGCCGCTTGGCTCCCATCGCATGCGGTTGAATTGGTCGTCATGGTTGGACAAGGTCAGCGATTGGACCTCGGTGAATCCGAGGCCGACAAGGGCGGTGCGCACACGCCTGCGGAGATGTGCATCCGGGCGAGGTTGGCCGTGTGCAGGAGCCGTTGGGGTGGCGGTGCCGAGGTCGTCGTAGCCATGTCCAATCGCCAAGTCCTCGATGAGGTCCACATGGTGCAACACGTCGAGCCTCCACCGGGGCATGGCCACGACGAAGGCTTCGTCGGTGTCCTCCAAGACGTCGCCTCCCATGCGTTGGAAAGCGTTGCTGGCCTCTTTGTGGGTGAAGTCCCTTCCGAGCAAGCGCTTGATGAGGGCCTTCGGAAGGGTGTGGTGAACAGCTGCTCCAGCAGGGTGCGTGCCTTGCCCGAGGCCTCCAATCACGTCAACTTGCGTCACGGTGCCGCCCATCGCTTCAAGTTGGAGGCAGACCAAGTGCAAGGAAGCCTCGCAGGCGGCGATGTCCCATCCGGTGACGTCAACCAGCATGGACGTCGTGGACGTCGTCACCGTCGTGTGAACACCGTTGATGATGGGAGGGAAGGACATCACTGCGTCGTTGGCATCGAGCAAAAGTGGAACGCGCTCCATGCCCTCAAGCAGATGAGCGTAGTCGATGCCTTTCGGATGCTCGGAAAGGATGGCATCAATCGTCATCGGCATGTCAGAACCCAAGGGCGTGAAGGAAGCCGAACGGTCGGTGCAGACCGCCCGGAACGGAGGTTGGAGCCGGTCCAAATCGTGGACGCCAATCGAGGCTCGATGACGCCCACGACCGACGGCGAAGTGGAGCTTCTCTTGATGGTCCATCAAGCGTCGAATAGCCGCGTCTTTGCTTGATTCATCGTCGCCGAGGTTGACGCCGTGAACCATGGCACAGAGGATGACCGGTCGGACTTCTGCAAGTTCCTCGTCAACGGTCATTGAGGTGGTGGAGGGTTGCACGTCAAGGGATGGGCTCACCGCTTCGTGGTGGAGGAAGGCCCGCATGGCCCTGGCCAAGGTTTCTGCGGAGAGCAAATCTGGTCGGTCAGGGAAAATCTCGATGTCCAACGTGGTTTCATCGCATCGATCGATGTCCGTGCCCAGGAGCGGCAGTTCCTGCTCCAGTGCAGCCACGTCATGCTCGTGTCCTGACGCCGCCATGAGCGCCTCAAGGACACGTTGTTCGATGCTGATGGTTGGCATCCGTTCACCTCGTCCAATCGGGCAGCGGCCGCTCAAATCCAGCCACGCGCAACCCGCTCATCAACGCAACGTCAAGGGTGGTCGCACGAAGATGAGCACGGCCCAAGGTGTCGACGCTGTGCAAGCCAAGGTCTTGGAGGTCATGGGTCATGCCGATGCGCAGGTCCCGCAGCAAGCCAGCCAGCGCAGCGGGGCCATCCTCGTCGGGTTGGAAGATTGACAAGCCAAGGCCACCCGCGCCAAGGATGACCAAATCCCGTCCCGTTGGCACCCAGTCGAGCCTGACGCCGCTTTGTGTGACCTCGGGATCCAAGGTCGCATTGGCGGAACGGCCCGACAACGGAAGCATGGCCGGGACCGGCAAATCCGGTCGCTTGGAGAGGTCCATGAAGGCCGCGGCCATGCCGTGTTCTGCAGCCCAGCGGTGCACGTGGTTGACACGGCCAGCGTCGCCAAGCAGAGCGAACGAAGGTGGATTGTCGCACATGGACGACAACAGAACGATGAGGGCTTCCAGGGAAGCGGGGTCCATTGGTGGGAGGTCTCCCAAATCGATCACGGCCCCAGCAGCCTCAGGCAAACTTGTCCATGCCGTCACGGTGCCCTCGCCGATGCGCAGCATGTCAATGGCACGGGGTGCTTCGTCGACGAGGAAGGGCTGTTCCGCCAAAGTCTGAGCCACGTCTTCTTTCGAACGCTTGGCCCGAAGGCGTTCCCCGCTCTGAACATGAGGAAGCACAGGGAGCGGGAGGGCAAGGGGCGCTTGCCCGAGCAACACGGTGGTGTCCACCGACGCTCCTGGGAGCGAAGCGGACGGCGTGGTTGGCATCAGCGCCAGACCGTCCATCGCCTGAGCGCGAGGCGCCGTGGGCTCGGCGGATGCTTCGTACGGCATGGCGGGGACAAGGCAAACTGCATCAGCGGGCACCTGCCACGTGGGGTCCTCGATGCTGGCGTTGACCTCCTTCAATTCGGCGGAGGAAAGTGGACGCATCGTCACACCCGGGCCGGGAACTGGACATCGTCCATCGATGACAATCATGCCACCGGTCATGCCGCTTCCCGGGTCAAGGTCCACGTCACCGTGCACCACGATCAGGCCGCCTCGCATGGCGTTGCCCACGCGACGACCGAGTTTTCCACGGGCGAGGATCAAGCCGTCGTGCATGGACGCGCCAAGGTCGTCGTCGCAGCCGTCTTCGATGACGATGGTGCCACCGCGCATGGACCAGCCGGCCATGGGGCCAACATGTCCCTCACAGAGCAGCCTTCCGTCTTGCAGAGCTGCACCGAACATGCTGCCCGCATCGCCACGGTGGTCAAAGGAACCCGAACTGCCCGCCGAAATCCACGGTCCAAGGCGACCAAGCGCTCGAACCCGTGCGCCGGTTGGAAGGAAAGGACAGAGGCCGGATTCGCCCTCTTTGGGCACCTCAGTGCCGTCCGCAGTCCATCCAATTCGGAGGATGGCGTTGCGTTCAATGGCGGTTTCCAAGGCTCCCGCCAATTGTCGGTTGATGCCGATGGACCGCTCCATAAGCGGTGTCCCCTCGCCGGCCATGCCTGCTCGTTGCGGGAACG
Source organism: Euryarchaeota archaeon UBA495 (assembly GCA_002496845.1). Taxonomy (GTDB): domain Archaea; phylum Thermoplasmatota; class Poseidoniia; order Poseidoniales; family Poseidoniaceae; genus MGIIa-L3. The sequence continues at coordinate 10,497 of DALQ01000122.1, read as the reverse complement.
CCACATAGCCTCATCGCCGTGTTCAAGGCGTCCGTCGTGCAGTTCATAGGCCCGGTCCTGACATCGGGGAGCATGACCATCAAGGTGGCCATCAACGGGTACGGAACCATCGGCAAGCGTGTTGCGGACGCGGTGGCGGCACAGAACGACATGACCGTCATTGGCGTCACGAAGACGCGCCCTTCATTCGGATGCGATTTGGCCGTCCGCAAGGGATACCCTCTGTTTTGCACCTTTGACGAGCCGTCGAAAATCCAAGCCTTTGCCGACGCAGGATACGCATGCGGTGGAGGCATCAGTGACCTCCTTTCGCAGTGTGACGTTGTCATTGACTGTTCTCCCGGGAAGGCCGGTGCGGCGAATTTGGAACGGTACAAAGAAGCCGGCGTCAAGTGGATTTTCCAAGGTGGAGAAAAGCATGCAACCACCGGCATGTCCTACACCTCTTGTGCCAACCACAAAGAGAACCTCAACGCTGAGGGCACCCGCGTGGTTTCGTGCAACACCACCGGCCTGTCCAGAACCCTTGTGCCGTTGCTCGAAGCCTGCGGTTCCCTGAAGGTCGAATGCACCATGATTCGCCGAGCAGCCGACCCTGGCGACTCCAAGAAGGGCCCCATCAACGCCATCACGCCGGTGCTCAAGGTCCCCAGCCACCACGGGCCTGACGTCATGACGGTTCGGCCTGAAATCGACATCACCTCCCTTGCCGTGGCGGTCCCCACGACCATCATGCACATGCACGCGATCGTGGCCACCCTCCCAGAAGGACACGGCATGACCACCGAATCGGTGCTGAGCCTTTGGCGGCAACAACCGCGCGTGATCATCATGAACGGCGGTGAAACGGGCATCACCACCACGGCTGAAGTGATGGAATTCGCGCGCGACATCGGTCGAACGTGGGGTGACCTCCACGAAATCTTCGTGTGGGAAGACGGCGTGAAACTCGAAGACAACACCTTGTGGTATTTCCAAGCCATTCACCAAGAGTCGGACGTTGTCCCGGAGAACGTCGATGCGGTGCGCGCCCTCATGGGCACAGAAGACGACTGGAAGGTCTCCGTGAACAAGACGGATGAGGCCATTGCAGCGTTCAACGGATTGGCCTGAAGTCATGCACCGGTGGGAGGGCTTCAAAAGCCCTCCATGGACCCATGGACCCATGTCGGAACGGTTGTTCGCCGTTTTGCTGGTGTTCCTCCTCCTTCCGTTGGCTTCGGTGGTGGCGGTGCAGCCCACCCACGACCACGAGGAAAGCAATGCGGAAGCAGGTGTTGCTCCGGCTCACCTCGTTGCAGGTCAGTCGATCACAGCCACCCTTACACAAGCGCCAACCTTGCTTCATCTGGGCGGTGACACGTTCGACCCGCTCGGACTCGTCCCGTCCCTTCCAGGCTCCGATGGATTGGCCGTGGTCCAGTTTCACCACCTCGACGGTCATCGGCAACAAGCGGTGCTCGCGTCGGTGGAGGCCACCGTTCTGGATCACCTCGATACCGCTTCGATGGTGGTTCGACTTCAGCCCGGAACCGCCACAACCCTGAGCCACGACCCTTCCGTCCGATGGCTTGGCGCCTACGACGCATCTTGGAGAATTGATGTCCATCTTGTGTCCGGGGAAAACGACCGCTGGTCGCTGGTCGTCGCCGATGACCTCCGCCCCGAGGTGCTGCCAGAACTCGTCCTTGACCTTCTTAACGCAGGTGCGGAAGAAGCCACCTGTGGCGTTGGGGAATGCACCCTTGCCGTTTCACACATGGCCCTTGAGGCGCGCCAAACCTTCCTCAGCCACCTTGCTGCAGACGGCCGATTCCTCTGGATTGAACCTGCGTACGACATGGAGGTGCACAACGCCGTGGCCGCCGGGTTGGCCGGGGTCGTGGACGTCCGAAACGGAGCTTCGTTCACCTTGGACGGGTCCGGGGAGACCATTGCGATCACCGACACGGGCATTGACATCGATCACCCGGACATCACAGGGCGCATCGCTGGCGTCTACACCAGTTTCGGATTGGACACTTCACCCGCGGACAGCAACGCCGGTCACGGCACCCACGTCGCGCTCACCGTGCTTGGAGACGGCACTGGTGACGCCTCTGCGACCGGCATGGCGCCTTCCGCGTCCTTGGTCATGTACCCGCTAGAACACGACCCGACGGGTGTGTTTGGCCGGCAAGGGTCGCTCTACGAAATGCTGAGCGACGCTGACCAAGCCACGGCGCGTGTGTCCGTGAACGCATGGGGGTTGAACGGTGGACATGGCGACTACACCTCCGACAGCCGTTCCGTCGATCAATACGTGGCCACCTTTGGTGACCTTCTGCCGGTGTTTTCGGTGGGCGACGATGGCTCAACTGGCGTCACCCCACCCGCCACGGCGAAGAACGCCTTGTCCGTTGGGGCATCCAACGGGTCAAGCCTGACGCCATGGGCCGGTTCAGGGCAGGGTCCGCTTGCCGACGGGCGCATCAAACCAGACCTCATTGCCCCAGGCATGGCCATCTGCTCTGGACGTGCTGAAGAAGCGAAGTTCCCAGCCGGGGCGGGCTGCACAACGGCGTCCCACGCCAACGGCGACCCGATGTACATGACCCTCAGCGGCACCTCACAAGCCACGGCCGTGGCCGGAGGCACGGCCTCGTTGGTGCGTGAATACGTCCGTGAACAAAGCGGACTCACCGCACCCTCGGCCGCCCTCGTCAAGGCGATGTTGATCAACGGAGCCACCGACGTTGGGACCCCTGACATCCCCAACGGGGCCGAAGGATGGGGGCACATCGACCTCGACCGTACCGTTCGACCCATGGACGGCTCCACGATGCTCACGACCTTCCTCGATGACGGGCCAGCCCTTCGCGCGGGATACGGCCTTCTGTATGCCTTTGACATGGACCCCTCATCGGGCATTGACATCACCCTCGTCTGGTCCGATACTCCCGGGAGCGCCGCCTCTGGGTCCACCTCAACCCGCCTCATCAACGACCTCGACGTGGTGCTGGTGTCGCCTGACGGAACCCGGTGGTTGGGCAACGACTTCGCCAACGGCGTTTCCACCACAGGTGGCTCCGCGGATGATGTCAACAACGTCGAACGCATTCGTGTTCCTGCCGGCGTGTTGACCGGCGCCGGTGCATGGACGGTTGAGGTGCTCCACAGGGGCGGTCAATCGCAAGACTTCGCGCTCGTGGTGGTCGCTGATGCAACCGCGACGCCCACGGCCGACCTGGTCGGTTTGGAGCGGAGCATTCTGTTGTCCACCGACCAACCGCTCAAGGATGACGTGATCTCCATTTCCATGTCATGGCTCAACCAAGGCACGGCTCAGGCTCCCTCGCAACGTGTGGTCTTGACGGATTTGACCGAAGGGTCGGTCTTGTACGACGGGGTTCGCAACCCCCTCGCATCAGGCAACATCGACAGCCACATCATCCTCCACACCTTTTCCACCACCGGCACACACACGCTTGAGTTGAAACTCGACGTCGACGATGACGTGACGGAGTTGAACGACGCCCAGTCAGGGACGGACAACAACGTGTTCACCACCGACATCGAGGTGAGTGCACTTGGTGTCCGTATCATCCCTTACGCAGAGGACGGTTCGCTTCCCAGCACCTCGCAAGAACGCGATTCTGCTGCCGTGCACGACATGGACGTCAGGAACCTCACCGGCATCGACATCCCCATTCGGGTGCAGCACGAAGGAACCGGAAACAGAAGCGTGACGGTCACGGTGACCCAAGTTCAGGCCATCGACGCCTCCATGCCCGGAGTTCTTCTCTCACCCAAAGACAGCTGGTCCAAGGGATTGAACGAAAGTGGTCCGTACGCTGTGACGGAACTGGGAAGTACCGGGGATCATCGGGATTTGACCCTTACCTTGACCGATCTTGATGCGATGATCGGCGGAACGGGCCCGGACCGCTACGCTGCTTCAGGCACCTTCGTCGTGGACGTGAAAGCGAGTTACACCGACCAGCCTTTCGTCTCTCACACCCAACGGTTCACGCTGAACGTTGGTCGCGTTGATGACGTCTTGGTGGGTGTCTCAGGCACCTTGCTGCCCAACGGCAACCCCATCGCGGCCGAACCTGGTGGGTCGGTCGCGTTCTCAATCGCCGTGATGAACACCGGCAACGCTCCAGCGCGTTACAACCTTGCCTGCACCGTCGATCTTGACGGGTGGCAGGTTGGTTTGGACGGCACAGCCGCCTCCACCCTTGATTTTGAGCCGCTTGACATCCTCGAAGACCTGCCAATGCCCGTGTTGGTTTCTGTGCCACCCATCGTGGACGGTGCCCCAACGCCCGACGTGAAAGCAGAGGTGATTTGCACGGTCACGTCGGCCACGGATGCAGGCTTCTCCCACGTTGAGGTGCTCGAGGTGGGGGTGCTTCCCCAAACCGTGTTTGAAGTGGATCTTTCCATCGAAGGCGAACGGCTTGGACCTTCTGCATTGGCACCTGACGTGAAGGTGGACAGTGGAGAATTGGTCCTGCTTGATGCCTTGGTCTCCAATCTTGGGAACGTCCCAGTTGACCTGACGATGACCATGCAACTTGGGGATCCCCTGTGGGCGTACGATGCCGAAATTGACGGTGTAGCGCCTGAGCAGAAGGCCAGCATCGATCTCACCCTCCAGCCAGGTGCCACCGAGACGGTGACCTACAGGCTGCTCGTCCCGCCAACGGCTGAGCAAGGTGATGGCAACACCTACCAACTCAAGACCCGCCAAAACGCGCAATCTTTCGTCAGCAACACCACGGTGTTGGTGGTGGCCGAGGAACTGGACTACGTTCTGACGCTACCGGAGAACGCATCCGTGGCCGTCAACGGAGATTTCACCTTCTTCGACGTGGACATCGAGAACACGGGGACGACCATCATGGTCCTTTCTTGGGCGACAGGATTGGTGCCTGATGGATGGTCAGTCGCCTTTTCCAATCCACCAGAACTCATCGCACCTCGTGAGGTGAAAACGGCGCGTCTTGGCGTTATGGCCCCACCGGGAACGCCAGCCTCTGCCGATGCCCTGGAGGTGCTGATCGACGTGGCTGCTAACAGCGGTGCGCAATGGCTCAACGCCAGTGAACGCCTCGACCTCAGCGTTGCTGAAACCATGCATGCCACCCTTGACACTGGCGTCGAAGGTGCATTACTCGACCTCCCTCAGGAGTCAGAAAGCATCACTGTCGACGTGGCCAACACCGGGAACCTCCCACTCGATGTATCCTGCGAGGTTCGCGTGGAAGATGACGATGGGGAGCCGGTTTCTGGTTGGGACGTGTCTTGCAGCGGCGACCTTGAGGGCCTGACGGTCGGTTCAAACGCATCGTTGACAATCACCTTTGAGCCGACCGAAAACGCACCGACGGCGCGTTCGAACCTCATGGTCAAATTGACCACCAGCGACGGAACCTTGGTGGGCCTCACCAGCATCGAAGTGGCCCCTGCTCCAGCGGGCAACAACGGCGGTTTGTTCGGGCTCTTGCCTGCTTGGGCGGCCGGATTGATCATCGGCGTGGTGCTGATTGGGCTGGTCGTTGTCGGTCTCAGGGTGCGAGGATCCGCCGAAATCGCAGACATGGGCGAGGACATCCTTGCTCCGGGCGCCCACGGTCAAGCAGACACGGACGGTCAACGGCGTGCATCGTTGCTCGACACAGGAGCTGAACATGATTTGACCTCCGGTGCGGTCAGCGAGGCCGAAATCCAAGCGGCCCTTGCACAATCGATTGAGCCGCTGCCCACGCCCGCACCGAAGCCTTCCATGCCTGCAGGACGGCCCCCCATGGCTGCATTGCCAAAGGGGCTGCCGCCGGGCGCTGCAATTCCAGCAGGACTGCCGCCCACAGTGAAGCCCCTGCCTCCGCTTCCATCGCCCGCTCAGGCGCCACCTCTGCCTGCCTTGCCGACACCCAAAGCATCGCCACCTGCCGCTGCCCCTCCGGTTCCTCCTGATGGCCTGCCCGAAGGTTGGACCATGGAACAATGGCAACACTACGGGCAGCAGTGGCTTGTCAAAAACGGGCGAGCGTGAGCGCGACGTTGAAAGCGGCCTCGTTCATCGAGGGGCATGGGCAGCATCATTCTGTTTGGACCTCCTGGTGCGGGCAAGGGCACGCAAGCGCAACGCATCCTCGACCATACGGGTCAACCTCAGGTCTCAACCGGCGACATGTTGCGGGCGGCTGTGTCCGCGGGAACCGACGTCGGAAAGGAAGCCAAGGCGTACATGGAGTCCGGTGCTTTGGTGCCCGATGACGTCATTCTGCGGATCATTCAGGAACGCCTGACCGAAAGGGACGCTGCCAACGGCGTCATGTTCGACGGATTTCCACGGACCATCCCGCAGGCTGAGGCGCTTGACCAAATCGCAACCATCGATGCGGTCATCGCCATCGAAGTTCCAGACGATGAGATCGTCGGACGGATCACGGGCCGCTACACCTGCAAATCCTGCGGTCGTGTGTTCCATGACACCCATCTGCCATTGCCTGCATCAGGGTGCCCTTGCGGTACGTTCGTCGAGGTCCGCAGGGCTGACGATTCCGAAGCCACGGTTCGAGCCAGGCTGGCCACCTACCACGCACAAACGCGTCCCGTTGCCGAGCATTACGAGCGTGCTGGCGTGCTTCATCGAATCAACGGCGTGGGCGACGTCGAGACCATTTCGAGCGCCATCCTCTCCGCTCTTGGGGTCGAGTGAGCATGGCTCGCGGCCGCCGTCGAGGCCGGAGCGTCCGTCGGCGGCAAGCAGCCACTGCATCCATCACCATGCTTGAGCAACGGCTGGAGGAGCGAACCCTCGGAGATCCGCTGACTCCGGTGCTGCTTGAGCACCTCCGAAGGGTGTGCCGCCGCCAGCGCATGCCGGTTCCTCTCCCTTGGCGCCACCACATTTGCCGGGGATGCCATGGGCCCCTCCGTCCTGGGCATGAAGCCCGCGTTCGCATTCGAAACCGTCAGCGCATCACCACGTGCCTGTCGTGTGGCCGAGTCCATCGTTTCGGTCCTTGGGCCAACAACCGGCCACAGGAGGATTGAAGGCGCATCGGCCTCGCCGGTGGAACATCGCCATGGGTGAGATTCCAAACCACATCCGTCGAGAGGCGGCTTCCAAGGATGTCAAGCCTACGGTACGCGTGGGTCGATCAGGCCTCACCGAGGCTCTTGTGGAAGAAGTGGACGGTCAACTCAAGCAACGAACTTTGGTCAAAATCAAAGTCAACCGTGGGGTCTTCGACCGCGAAAACCTCGCACTGCTGTGGGATGCGTTGGTCGAACGCACTGGTTCCGTTCTCGTGCTTTCTCGAGGCAACGTGGGTGTTCTGTGGCGTCGCTGAAGGACAATCCTTCCAATATTTCGACGACAATGGATTATATCCATCCGTCGGGCCGACGGTCCATGGGCCTCCTTGCGCTTCCCTCCCGCCGTGCGGGTCACCGACTTGCTCTGTTGACCTTGCTGGGCGTTGGTCTGCTGATGTTCATCGGCAAAAGCATCGCTGCAGGAGGTGGTGGCGACGAGAACGACATGCATCTTGAGATTCACATCAGGGCCGGACTTGAGTCCCAGGCTTTGCTGGTGGGTGGCCTCATCCTCCTCGCCGTGTACGCGATGATCATCACCGAGGTCGTCGAGCGCACGCTCGCTGCGGCACTTGGTGGCCTTGCGGCGGTTCTTGCCCTCAACTATTACTCCGAAGAAGCGGCCTTGAGCCTCAAGGCCGTCACGACGATGATCGATTGGGAGACCATTGGACTCTTGCTCGGTATGATGGTCATGGTGGGCATCCTGTCGAACACAGGTGTGTTCGAATGGTTTGCCGTTGAAGCATACAAGCGCAGCGGTGGAGACGTCTGGACCTTGACGGTCATTCTCTGCCTTGTGACCGCCGTGTTGTCTGCCTTCTTGGACAACGTGACGACCATGCTCTTGCTGACGCCAGTCACCATCCAGTTGGCAAGGGTGTTGGACCTCAGACCGATTCCATTGCTGATTGCAGAGGTACTTTTCTCAAACATCGGTGGTGCGGCCACCATGATCGGTGATCCGCCCAACATCATGATCGGATCGGCGCTTTCGCCCGATGCGATTTCGAAGAACCCCGACCCTGCGCTCGCCGCTTTGGCCGACAGCGGTGTGACCTTCAACGACTTCATCATCGAAATGGGTCCGGCCATCCTGATGTGCATCGTTCCTGGCCTCATGATGATCCGCTGGCTGTTCCGCGACGAACTGTCGGGTGTGCGTCACCGCGACGTGGCTGAACTCGAACACCGCTACGGCATCAAAGACCCACGCGGGCTCAAAATCAGCGGTGGCATCCTCGCTCTGGTCATCATCGCCTTCTTCCTCCACCCCATCTTCCACATCCCCGTCTCCTGGATTGCGCTCGTTGGTGGTGTGGTCATGTTGACCGCGACCAACCCGCACGAGATCGAGGAACCTCTGCATCACGTGGAGTGGACGACCCTGCTCTTCTTCGCCGGTCTCTTCGTGCTTGTGCACTCTTTGGAATACCTCGGTTTGATCGGTTGGATTGGCGAGCAGGTGACCAGCGCCATCGGCTCCTTTAGCGAGGACATGATGTTGCCCGCCGCCATCGTCATCATCCTGTGGGTGTCGGCCATTGCCTCCGCGTTCATCGACAACATCCCGTACACGGCGACGATGATTCCCGTTGTGTTGGCGATGTGTGCCGACCTCAGTCTTCCTCTGGAGCCCATCATTTGGGCCCTCGCCTTCGGCGCCTGCCTCGGCGGGAACGGGACCCTCATCGGGGCGTCTGCCAACGTCGTGACGGCTGGCCTTTCGAAGGAAGCGGGTTATCCCATTTCGTTCAACGAGTTCTTCCGTGCAGGTTTCCCTGTCATGCTCGTGACCACCTTCATCGCCATGATTTACTGCCTGTTGGTGTACGTGGTGGGGGCCGACAGCCCAATGCTCTGGAAGTTGGTGCTGCTCCTCCTCACGGCCTTCAGCCTCATCTGGCAATTCTCCAAGGGCATGAGCTCCGGACTGACGCCGATCGAGTCGCTCGGCGACCATGGTCTCGATGAGGTCATCGAGGGTGCGAAGAACCTCAAGAAGACCCTCCTCGGCACCGAGGAAGAGTGAGCCTGACGCCGCCGTCTTCATACGTCACCTCCGCTCCCTGAGAATCGGAGGGCTTGGATGTTCCAGTGCACGGCGTGTGGCTTGCTCAGCGTCCGTGATACGTCATGCCCTGGCTGCGGCGGCATGAGTTTCGTCGACCTTGAGGCGGAAGATTCCACCTCTCTCGAAGGCTTTGGCGAAGTTCCTGGCCTCGACGAAGCCGCCTTGGCGCTGCATGAAATTGCACCGGAGCCTGAAGCAGAACCTGAGGAAGAAGAAGAGCCACAAGGCGATCTGCCCTTCGGATTTGGCGGACTTGCACGATCGCATGCTCCGTCGCTCCCGTTCGGATTTGGGGCCTCAAGCCAAGGTTTGGCGGCACTCTCCGGAGCCCAAGCGCGTCCCGTGGACGCCGATGAACGAACAGACGAGGACCGTGCTGAACCAGATGCACCGGATCATCGGGACGCATCGATCGTCGAGGCTCCTCTTGAGGAGAAGCAAGAACCGATTTCCGCCCTTCCACCCGTTCCAACGGGCGCTCCAGACGCGTTGCCACCCGTTCCTGACGCCGAACCCGTCCACGCGCCTGCTCGGAATTTGGAAGCAGCCAGTTTACTGCCAGAAATTCCGTCCCTCTGGACGGAACCCGGCGCCGACGTGAGGCAAGCGTACGGTCTGACCAACACCTCGTCTTCAGCGACCGTCGACGTGAGCGCTGAGCCCACAACGTCAGCCCTTTCATGGCCTCCATTTGCCGTCGTGGCTCCTGAATCTGCTTTGCTGGACGGTCTCCTTCGTGAGCCCACCATCGAGGCTTTCCGAGCGCTCGCTGGAGAAGAATGGGCGGTCGCTCGTGAACGCGTCGAATTGTTGCTCGCAACGGGCATCGACGGGACGAGCCTCCGCACGGCCGCTGGCATCGCGTGCATGGAGCAAGGCGACCAAGCCTCGGAAGGTCTGCAACACCTGAAGCAAGCCGCCAAGCTCTCAGGTGGAGATCTCAAAACAATGCACAATCTTGCCCTCGCCATGGCCATGGACGGCCGCGTCGAGGCTGTTGACCGCTTGCTGGCGTCTGTTGGGCATCTGCCTGACGAGGGTGGTTTTGTCACCCGAATGAACGATGCTCGAAAGATGATGAAAAGTTCCTCTGCCTGAACGTGGGACTGGAGCCGATTCTGGGGCGTTGAAACACCCCGATGGGTTGATATAGAGAAGGCAGGTCGGGGGGTTGCTTAGCACCTCGGCATGCGTGCGTGTCGGGGGTAGGGCTGAGGAGGGCCGTCCCTCGGGGAGGCGGTCTTCTGAGGACGCCGCATTGGCATGACTCGATAACGAAGGGTTATCTCGCATGGTGCAGGTGCACACATGTGATGCTACAACCCAAC
>DALQ01000106.1 GCA_002496845.1 Euryarchaeota archaeon UBA495 | reverse complement strand
AGGTCCACGTCGGTCGCCTCCGCCGCCACGGTTGCGTGCGTCAGGGCCGCACTTGTAGCAGGTGGTTCGGCTCGCGAAATTGTTGGCTCCGCAATCGTTGCAGGTCCAGTCGCCTGGCTTCGGTTCGTACGAGCCTCGCTCGCGTCCACCGCCGCGTCGGTCGTTGTTCCTGCGGTCAAAGCCACCGCGTCGGTCGTTGTTCCTGCGGTCATATCCGCCGTCACGTCCGCGACCTCCACGGTCGTCACGGGGCCTCCCGGGCGTGTCGCCACGAGGTTCTCCGCAACTGTTGCATTCCGTTCGGAACGAGTAATTCAGATTGTTGCACTTGGGACAATCCCAATCTCCGCGGTTGCGTGAATTGTCGCGTCCACCGCCTCTGCGGTCGTTTCTGCGGTCAAAACCACCACGCCGGTCGTTGTTTCTTCGATCGAAGCCCCCACGTCGGTCGTTCCTTCGGTCGAAACCTCCGTCACCCGGCTTTGATGGGGCGTCTCCGCGTGGTTCCCCACAAAGGTTGCACTCCTTGCGGAATGCGAAGTTTGAGTTGTTGCACTTGGGACAGTCCCAGTCACCGCCACGGCTACCGCCGCGTCGGTCATCGCGTCCCCGACCCCGATCGTTGGATTGGTACCGGTCACGGCCGCCGCGACGGTCGTCACGCCCTCGACCTCTGTCGTTGGATTGGTAGCGGTCCCTTCCTCGGCCGCCGTAATCGTTGCGGAATCGGCTTTCTTGACGGGCACGGATGCTGACTTTCACGCCGATGGTTTCCTCGACGGATCGGTTTCGATCGAGGTGCGCAAGATGCACCAAGGGGGCTTCCGTGGTGCCCAACACCGCGTCGACCTTCCCGACGTACTGTCCATCCCCGTCCACAAGGACGCTGCCAAGGGCAGGGGACGGTCCTGTAAAGGGCACTAAAAGGCCCCCTTCGTGGCTTTGACGCTCTACGCTCCCATCGAACATACCATCACCTCTGGTTCGGCTCGGTTCCGAGGTGCCTTTCAGGGTGCCGGTGGGCGGGACCCGCGAGAGCGTCGGCTGAAGGCCGCGGCCAACAGGCAGAGCACGCCCATGGCTGCACCCGGTCCAGGGATGCCCCTGCTCTCTTCTTCGGTCGTGCTGGCTGGTTCCGGTTGAACCTCTTCTTCTCGGACGTCGACGACGAAGGAAAGCGTGCTGGAGGCTCCCGAAGCGTCTTCGGCCGTGACGGTGATGTCGTAGACTTCAACGCCTTGCTGCTCGCATGCAATCGTCCGAACGTCGGCTTCCCAGGTCATTCCATTGACGCGAACGTCAGCGGAGGATGCACCACACAAACGCCAGGACAGGGTGACGGTTTCACCTTCTGGGTCCACGACCTCACCGGCCACGATGATGCTCGTTCCGAGGGCGTTCATCGTACCGTTGGAACCGTCAAGCCCTCGTGTCAGGGTGATCGTGGGCGGAGTGTTGGGCAATTCCAATCCAAGGTTGATGCGCGCTTCGCTGACGAGCCAGCCGCCTCCGGTCAGGCGGTATTCCCACACAAATCCACCTGGGCTCAATCCCTGGGTGCTGTGGTCGAACAAGGTTGGGCCGCTGACCATCATGGAGATTTGAGCGGTGGAACGCTCGCCCTGCACCAAGTTTCCTGCAAGGGTGTATCCGGTGGAGCCGCCGGGCGTGATCTCCACGACCGCGTGCAGGTCGTCGTTGAGGCTCGCGTTCCAATCGAAGGGCACCGCTCCATACCACGTTCGGTTGTCTTCCGAAGCCAAACCGTAGCCGTCAACGGCCTTGCAGAGAATCACGCCTTCTCGGGTGGTGCCACGGTGGAGCGTTGGTTCGTTGCCGTCGGCATGGGTGATGTTCCATCCGTTCTCGCCTTCGCACTCGAGGTGCCAGCCGTGGCGGTCGCTGACCCACAGGGCCACCTCACTTGCACCGATGGTGGCGGATTCAGCGTTCGGAGCCACGGCGATGCGCGTGCCGTTGGCCGGCGCGTTGCTCATCCACTCAGGAGGGTCGTTGATGGTCAAATCCTCGGTCGTGAAATCGAGGAAGAGCACGCGCTCCATGGGGTAGGAGGCTTCGGGGTAATCCAGCTCCAATTCCACCACGAGGTTGCCGTTTTCGGTGCGGTTCATCACCGGAGCGGGCACGTCCGTGTTTGGAACGCCGTCATCAAGGACCGACCATGCGCCCAAGGTCAATCCAGGGAGGAGGGGAAAGGTCAACGCCAATCCCGCTCGGGTCATGTTGGTGGTCACCATCGACAGGGTAAACGGGTTCTCTGCTGGGTCTTCGATGCTGTCGAAGCCAGCGTTGATGGTTTCGCCCTCTGCAAGGAGTAGATCGATTTCCGTGGCTTGTGTGGCGCTCACGGGGACTTCACGGCAATTGGTCGTCGTGCCAAAGGTTGCACATGGCCGGTAATCAGGGTGGTCTTCGGGGACCAAATTTCGCTCGTCAAGGGCGATGCCGTCTTCGATGAACTTGACGGTGTTTGGCGATTCAGTACGGTCACGCACACCGTTTCCGTCGTGGAACGCCATCCTTGTGTCCATGTCTGAGATGCATGCCGGGCCAACCGAACGAACCGCTTCACGTTCGTCTGTGGAAATCCAAGAATCGTTTCCACCGGGGAAGCCATCGAAGAGCCCGTCAAGGTCCGTGCGGACGTCCGATGCTCGTGCTTCTGTGGCGTAGGCCGTGGCAACCATGGAAGCACCGGACCATGCCGCATCGATGCCAATTTCAAAATCTGCACGGTCGTAGCTGATCAAGTCCTCAAAGGTCATGCCTGAGCAGTTGACGTCCTGCAGTTGTCGACCTTCGGTCTGCAAGGCTTCAGTCGGTGGTTCAAGGGTCTGGATTTGGTCTCCCAACGGGACGGTACAGAAGACAAGGAGGAGGAGCAGGAACCAGGCCGTCATGCGGGTGGTCATGCTACCCCCTCGCCCCCGTTGGGCTTGAATCCTCGCCAACGTTCTCAGGGGACCAAGCGTTCTATGCGCCGCTGGAACCACCAGAGGGGCAACACGGTCCAAGCGAGGGCGGCCAGAAGGACCGGTACCGGGCCAAGTCCACGGTCCACGCCGTCCAACCTGAGCTCCAGCAAGTGATGGTACACGCCGTTGGGTGAAAGCAGATCCACCATCGCCTCGAATTGCACCCACTGAGCGTTGGCCGTTGAACCGACCTCGATTCCGGCGAGGCCTGCAAGCACGCTGGTGACCAGGAGCCACAGCATGGTGAACAGGAACCATACACCCACTCCGAAAGCGATGGCTGTGCCTTGGTCTCGAGCGTAGGAGGAAGCGAGCAATGCGATGGCCGTGTACCATGTGACCACAAGCACGGTTGATCCCAAGAAGACCACAGAGTCTCCAAACGAGGCCCAAGCCCCCGTTCGAATCCGTATGATGACGATGGCCACCATCGCAAGCAACAACACGGGAAGCGTGGTGACCATCAAGTGGCTCGCGGCGATGACCGTGGCTTGCCCGCGTCGGCCCATGCCTCGGCCCAGATGAACCTCAAGGACGCCCGATGCGCGATCGCGGCTCACGCCATCCCACGCGTACAACACGGCAGCAAGCGTGGCGGTCAGGAGGATGAAGAGGCTCGAAACAAACAGCATCTGCATGGGCGTGTCGAGGGGGATGTCGGCAGGAAGCGTGGTTTTCGGGTCTGAAAGGCCCCACGCAGATCCCGGGATGGCCAAAAGCAGCAGCGGGAGGGCGACCACGGTCCGCGTGGACCACCATTGACGGGCAGCACGTCGACCGGTCAGCCACGCCACGCGGGCGGTTGGGCTCATTCCTCTTCACCCCCCGTGGCGCGATCCAACAGGTCTGCAAGGTTCACTTTGCGGCGGCCATGCTGGATGATCTCACGTCCTCCCAGCGCGGTCAAGAGGTCAGGCGACATCCTTGGACCTCGGATGCACCATCGCATCTGGCCAAGGTCTTCCACTTCGTAGTCCACCTCGGGCCGTTCGCCTTCGACCACGGTTTCCCACGGGCGTTCAAGTCCGAGGTCATCGGAAAGGCGGTCTGCGGGCCCTTGGGCGATCAGCCGCCCTCGGTCGAGGAGCAGCAAACGGTTCACCACTCCCTCGAGTTGGTGGAGGTGGTGAGAGGAGATGACCACGCTCACTCCGCGTTGGGCCAAGCGTGTGAGCACGCGCGTGAGGCTTCGTGCGGCCGCTGGGTCAAGTCCGTTGTACGGTTCGTCAAGCAACAACACGTCTGGACTGCCCAACATGGCCGATGCGAGGGTCAACCGCTGGCGCATGCCTTGGCTGAGGGCATCCATCGGGAGGTGCATTTGCTCTTGGAGGCCGACGAGCCTGATGGCCCCTTCAACGAGGTCAAGGCGCCCCCCGTCCATGACCGCCAATTCCTGCAGCATGGCCAGCGGGGTTCGCTTCCCCTGCCAACGCACTTGCTCAGGCATATGGCCAACCATGCGGCGCAAGGCTTCGGGAGGTTGTGCCGTTCCTTTCTTGTCCAAGACAACACCGTGATGCACGGGTAAAATTCCGGCCATGACCTTGAGCAGGGTGGATTTTCCTGCACCGTTTCGACCGACAAGCCCCACGAGTTCACCTTCGCCAAGGCTGAGGTCCAGGTCATGGATGCCCGGGCCGGGTTTACGTCGGAAGCGCCGTTCTCGATCTGGGACAAGGTGGCGAAAGGTGACGCCTTCGAGTTGGAGCGTCACCTGCATGGACCAACCTCAAGCAAGCCATGCAGGCCGCAGGCTTGAACGTTGGTGGGGCGCAGCACATTTCGAAAGGCATGTTGGATTGGGTTCCGTCGTTGGTGATGCTGGCCGTGGTGGTCGGGGTTGACCTCGTGGTGACCTCGCGCAGAACGTCCGGTGAAGATCAAGCGACAAAACCGGTGCTGTGGCGTCCAGAAGGCGACCGCCGCTTGCGTCTTTTCGTGCTCATTGGCCTTCTTTTGGCGTGGTGGGTGCTGCCCGGCGGATGGCTCCTCCTTGGGGTGGTGCTCTTCGGCATGTCGTGGTTGAGTCCTGCCGGACGAGTCGCTTGGGTGGACGAACGTTGGCCGCGTTGGTGCATGGTCGCCTCTGTGGTGCTCGGTCTGGTGGTGGTCGGGCTTCTCCCACCTTCGCCACCCACCGTGGTCGCAGCCTTTGGAGAACCGATCGATGCCATGGAGGACAAAGGCCTGCCTTGGCCCCACATCGTAGAGCAGCACCATCTCTTGACCGGAGACCGGGACGGGGTTGATGTGGCGGTCGTGACCGTTTCGACCATGCGCGTGCCCTGGCAAGGTGGCGATGTTGGGATGTCCGGAGGCGTCCTCTTCCTTGGCGACATCATCAACATGGCCGAACGAGAAATGCGTGACGCTGTGTTGTTGTTGACGGAATCAGCGCCTTTGCCTGTTCCCGTGGATGAGGACACGTTGCAACTTGTGCCCATCGAGGGTGAAGCCTCGACCAGCGCCTACCGCTTGGACGGCGATCTGACGCAGCTTTCCTTCCGCCGATGGGACGTGACCTCGGATTTGGCGGCCAGCGGCAGTGGTGTGAAAGTGGGCGAGGTGGTCCTGATTGCGGCCCCAGCCGACGCTGCAGGCTGTTTGGAACTGCTGACGGTCGTTCGCCCGCTTGGGCACCCCACGCTGACCTCAGATCCAACGGCAGAAGAGGAAGTCGAACTTTGGTGGGCGGCGCGTTCGTCCACAGGTTAGCGTTCAACCGTTGCCCATCTGGCCAGCGATTGGATGAGATTCACTCACTCGGCAGCGATGTGCATTGAACCGTCCGCGTAAGACACTTGGATTCGCTGCGGGAGTTTCCGCGTCAAGTTTGCAACCGCCTCAAGGATGGCCTCTTCTTCGACCTTGAACGCCTTCGCGGCCTTTTTTGTGCTCCACGGGACCGTTTCAAAATCGCTCTCAACGAGCCAGGCGTGGAGGCGCTCTTCCAACTCGGTCAGGTCGGCCATGCCCAAGGGACGGAGGGGGAGCACATGAGGGATTCGCCCTCAGAGGCTGACCATGCGGCGGCAGCATTCCTCTGGGGTGATGGTGCCGTCCAGCAGGTCGTTCAGGGCGGCCACAAAGGGGAGGCTCATGTCCATGTCCTCCGAACGCTGCTTGAACATCCGTGCCGCACGAACGCCCTCCGCCACCATGTGCATCTCGTCAAGGGCTTCTTCCAAAGACAGGCCTTTGCCCAATTTCTCGCCCATGGCTCTGTTTCGGCCATGAGGTGAGGTCGCGGTCACGTAGAGGTCGCCCAGTCCAGCCGGACCGAAGGCCACATCAGCCCGAGCACCAAGTTGTGGCAGCACGAGGCACCCTTCCTTGAATCCGGCTGAGAAAATCGCGGCCTTGAGGTTGTCACCGCCAATGGTTCCCACCTGCTTGAGGCCGTCCACAAGGCCGCATGCCAAGGCTACGACGTTCTTGAACGCCCCCCAAAGTTCCGCCCCGGCCGGGTCGCTGGCCGGGTGCAGGACGAAGGTTGGGGTGGTGAGCGTCTGGGCCAATCGGGTGGCCACAGAGAGATCAGAACTGGCCACCAGCGCGGTGGTCATCACACCGTCTGCAGCCTCTGGGGCGATGGTGGGACCGGTGAGGACCGCGAGTGCATTGCGCTTGCCGTTGGCTTCCAACATGGCTTCGATGGCTTCGGAAATGAGCCGCTTCCCGGGTGCGAGGCCTTTGGCCAAATCAAGCAGCACATGGCTCGGTCGAAGGTGAGGGAGCAACTCCTCGAACACGCCAAGGATGTGGGCGGAAGGGACCGCGAGGACCACGATTTCAGCATCGCCGATGGCGTCCTCTATGCGCATGGTCGCTTCAAGGCCATTGAGCGAGCGCTCTGGTAGGTATTTGTCGTTGACGCCCCTGGTCATGATCGAGGCATAGACGTCCTCTTCGATGGTCCACCCGTTGACGGTATGGCCGTCTTCGAGCCAGATGCGGGCGATGGCCGTGCCCCAGTTCCCGAGCCCGAGGACGGCGATACGTGCCATGATGACCAAACCAACGGCGCCCGTTGGCGTCTTAAGACGAACCCTCGAAAACGGCGCGTAGAAGCCCGGTTGCTGCCTGTTCAAAACAGGTCATCATCGTCTTCGTCGAAGTCAAAGACGTCGTTTTCGTCTTTCTTGGCTTCTTTCTTCGCGGTCTTTGCTTTGCCCTTTGCTTTGCCCTTTGCCTTGGCTTTCGCCTTGCCTTTTGCAGGCTTTTTCGCGGGCTCCGCTTCGGTGGCGGGCTCCGGAACTGCTTCAGGTTCAGGGGTGGGTTCCTGCGCTTCTTCGGGTTCAGGAGCCG
>DALQ01000078.1 GCA_002496845.1 Euryarchaeota archaeon UBA495 | reverse complement strand
CGTGGGTTCGAGCCCCACAATCGGCGTTAAGGTTCACGTCACCATGACGTCGTCGATGTTCACGGTTTCGAGAAGCCTGCTGGCGAGAGCGTGGACCTGAACGCTTCCGTCAACGACGAAGGCAGCGCTCACATCAGGAAGAGGGCCGTCCGCATTGTGATCGACGTGGAACAAGGCGTCACCGGCTTCGACCCAGTCACCGACCTTGGCCGCGAGTTCGATGCCTGCGCCAAGGTCCAATACATCGGCAGGATGCGTTCTGCCTGCGCCGATGCTGACGAGGAAGCGACCGAGGGCAAGCGCATCGATGTCCCTGACCCACCCCGCCGAGGCGGCGGTGACGGTCGTCCTTGTGCGTCCTCGTGGAAGCACCGACCACGGGTCTTCAAGCAGCGAAGCGACCGTATTTTCGTCCACGCCTTGGCGCGTGCACATCGCTGCAAAGGCTTGCTTGGCCGAACCATCGGCGATGACCGCATCCACGTCGGCCCCCAACGCAGCGCCTTGCATGCGAACGAGTTCCATGGTGTCGGCCGGCCCTTCGCCGTGCAAACACGCCACGGTTTCGGCGACCTCATGCGCGTTGCCGAGCCACCGCCCAATGGGGTGGTCCATGGACGTGATTTGAGCGGTGACGTTCATGCCCAATGCGCTGCCAACCTGGACCATGGAATGCGCCAATGCGCGTGCTTCGTCGAGGGTCTGCATGAAGGCAGCACGACCGCACTTGACGTCGAGGACAAGGCGTTCCAAGCCCTCTGCGAATTTCTTTGAAACGATCGAGGCGGTGATCAGTCCAATGTGCGGGACCGTGGCAGTCACGTCACGTGCTGCGTAGAGAATGCGGTCTGCGGGCGCGATTCCCTCGGTTTGCCGGCTGATGAAACAGGGGTTGGTGCGCATTTGGTCGAGGGTCAGTCCCGTGTTGAAGCCAGGGATGGCCTCGAGTTTGTCGATGGTGCCCCCGGTGTGCGCCAACCCTCGTCCGGCCAGCATTGGAACCACCATGCCGGACGCCGCAAGGCATGGCGCGAGGATGAGGCTCATTTTGTCGCCCACGCCTCCGGTGGAGTGTTTGTCCGCACGTCCCTGTGTGGCTTCGAAGGTGGCGCCGGAGGTGGCCATGTGTTTGGTCAGAAGCGCCGTTTCGGCCGGCGAGAGCCCTTGGAGTTGGCACGCCATCAGCCAAGCGCCAACTTGCTCAGGAGCCACGTCGCCGCAGAGCAATCCCTCGATGAAACGCTGAATCATCGCTTCATCGAACGCGTGTCCGTCGCGTTTCCACGCGATGAGGTCAGGCACGCTGTACGTCGTCACCATGCCACCTCAGGACGCCAGCCCGATTTCCACGAGCCGTTGGTGCAGGTAGTCGTCCGCCAAGATGGAGGGATACTGTGCTTCCCCACCGGTCATCGCCACGAATTTCGGACGGGGCGTGAGGTCCACGTCGCCTCGCGGATGGACGAACATGGGCATGGAGTAGCGTTCTGTGGCGGCGTCAGGAGGATTGACCACCCGATGGGTGGTGGATTTGAACAGCCCGTTGGTGAGGTTCTGCAGCATGTCGCCGCTGTCGACGATGATGTGGTCGTGGTTGCCTTCCACTTCGATCCATGAGCCGTCGTGGTCCATGACCTGGAGGCCATCGGCGGTGGCTCCCACGAGAAGCGTCAGGAGGTTGATGTCCTCGTGCTGAGCGCTTCGAACGGCTCCCGGGGGCGTGTCTGGGGCCAATTCAGGGTAGTGGATCACGCGGAGAATGGTGTTACCGTCTTGCGCCATGTCGGGCAACCAACCGCTGGCTTCGCCGAGGTACAGCGAAGCGGCGCTCAAGAGATCCACGGACATGCGTTCCATCGCTTGGTAGAGTCCGTCGATGTGGCCTTCAAATTCCGGGACGTCCGCGTTCGGCCAGAAGTTTCGAGGGAAGGCACCCTGCGAAGGATGCCCGTCCGGCAAGGTACGTCCGGTTTGCCAGAATTCCTTGAGGTCTGGTTCTGGATTGTCCTTGGCGTGTTCGACACCGTACGGCGTGTAGCCGCGTTGCCGGAACATGTCGGCGCGTTCGTAGCTCCGTTTTGTGGCGTCGTCCAAATGGAAGAAGCGCCCGATGGTGGCGTAGGCTTGGTCGATGGCTGCCGCAGAAAGGCCATGACCGGTCAGGGCGAAGAAGCCGATGTCCTTCAGCGCGTCTCCCATGGTGGTGACGAAGCGTTCTCGCGCCTCGCCGCCTTCATGCCAGTCCCGCAGGTCGCAGACGGCCAAGGTTCGTGTCATGAGCGCCACCAGCCTGTGCAGTTCACTCTCGGAGTTTGGAGATGAGTCGGATGACTTCGACGTAGATCCACACGACGCTCATCACAAGCCCGAAGGCCGCCCACCATTCCATGTGCTTCGGGTAGCCGTTGGCCGCTCCGGTTTCAATGAAGTAAAAGTCGCTGAGGAGGGTGAAGGAGGCGATTGTCACGATGATGACGCTGAAACCAATGCCAATCAGGCCGCTGCCGTGGATGAAGGGAATCGTCACGCCCCCGATGAAATAGAGCAACATCTGGCCGACGTAGACGAACATCACGGTGCCCACAAGCGCGGCCATCACCATGTTGAACCGTGGTCCCACGCGAATGGTTCGGGACGTGTAGAGGAAGGTCATCATGCCCGTGATGCCTGCCGTCACGAGACCGGCCTGGAGCGCGATGCCCGGATAGAAGGCCTCCATCACGTAGGTCAATCCCGACAGGAAGAGGATTTCAAGGCCAACGTAGGCGGTCATGGCGAAGACCGGTGTCCCCTTTGGTCGAACAAAAACCAGTCCGATGACAAGGATGAACGCTCCAATGCCGCCGATCACGGTGGTGACGCTCGCCAGTGCAAGGCCTGCGCCTGCAGTGCTCGCGTCCAACGCAGCGTAGGCGCCGAACATGAGAAGCATGCCGAGCAGAAGGGCGCCAAACAGAATGGAGGCCTTTCGCAAAGCCCCTTCGATGGTCATCACGCCTTCGGCTGGTACCGAATGCGCGATGGTCGTGAAGCGTCGATCGTTGAGCACTGGATTCCCGGACATGGTCCAAGGAGTGAGGCGGTCGGTTTCAAACCTCACGCTTGCTTTTCGTAGTACTCGACCAATCCTTCGAGGGTCCACCCCTCGCTCAGGCGCTCTTCGATGACCGCGTCGTCCCATCCGGTCAAGCGTGCTCGGAGGTCGGCATCGCTTGGTCGGCCGTCAAGGACCACCAACGGCTTCGTCGCCGCCACTTCCACCGGCATGGAGGTGTCCAAGTCGGGTTCATCCTCGTTCTTTCGCAGGCCCATTGCTCCAGTGATGACCACGAGGAGACCGACGATACCGATGACGGGCAGGAACCAGCCAAACCCGTCTTCTTGTTCCTCGCCGTCGCTCAGCAGCATTCGGCGTTGGTCGGCCGAACATCCTTCGGCGTCAACTGGATCGTCTTGGGGTGTGGCCGGGCATCGGTCTTCACCGAAGGGCACGCCGTCAAGGTCGACGTCATCATCGGGCGACGTGACGTTTTGCTCGTCGTCCGTCGTCGTGTCGCCATCGTCGTCGTTCACGATCGTCCCTGTGCTTGTGCAACCCTCGGCCAAGTGGTCTTCGGCACCGTCGCCGTCGGCGTCGGCCATCGTGATGCGGTCCGCAGCGCTTGGGCCGCTTGGGTCCGCCTGAGCACGGGCCACTTCGAGGTCGTCGGAGATGCAATCTCCGTCGGTGTCGTTGCTGTTCGGGTTGCTTCCAAGGTTGAATTCCTCGAGGTGAGTCAGGTTGTCACCGTCTGGGTCAAGGTCGGCTTCGATGACGCTTCCCGTGGCGGTGCGTCGAGCCCGGTTGAGACCATGCTCAAGTTCCCATGCGTCCAGCAAGCCGTCGTTGTCGGAGTCCGTGCTGTCGTCCACGCGGTTCCAGTCTTCCGTCCACGAAGCGTGGAAGACGCTGGCCAACGGAGCGTGGTGAACAAGCAGGCCGACCTCACGGTTGCGCAGCATCGAGGAATCGCCCCAGTTGATGGACGAGATCAGCACGGATGTGCCGTCGATGATCGCGCCCTTGTTGTGCAATTTGCTCACGTTGTCGCCTGGCGACATGATGACGGCCGCGACATCGTGACCTTGCGTGGCGTTCCAGTCCTCATTGAGGAGGTCAACGACGCTCTGCATGTCGTCGTCCAAGTACGCGCCGTTGAGGGCCACGCGCAGTCGAACACCACGTTCGGCTGCATCGTGCATGGCGGCCAAAAGCGGGTTCTCACCCCATCCCCAGGTCCAATCCATCTCGAGGTATTGGAGGGAAAGCAGCGCCTCACTCTGGGTGTTGTCGAGCATGCCCACCAGGCCAAGGATGCAATCGTCGGGGCAGGTCAAGACCTCGCCGTTCGCCGTTCCAGCGACGGCAGCGACTTCGGTTCCGCTCAGCGATTGAGCAGCATCGAGGGTCCAACCGTTCGGGGTTCCAGCGGTGGCGGGGCGGACGTAGACGCTGGCCACATCGCGGTCCATGGCCAGCAGTTCTCCCAAGGTGTCGGCCAATTCTGCGCTCTGCACCAAGAGGCCCCAGTCGCGGTTCCCTGCGTCGCCGGGCTTGGGTGTACTCGAGGACTTCCAGTTTCCAGAACCGAGCCACACTTCGTTCCCGTCACGGACGGCCAACTTGGCGTGCATGAACGCATAGGGGTCGTCTTCTTCGGCCCCGAGGAGCAAGACTTCAGCGCCTGCATCCGTCAGTGCGGCTGCCACGCCATCGATGGCGCGCATGTCGGAGGAACTCCACCACGAATCGCCGGCGTCCATCACGACACGGACCGTGACGTTGCGCTCAGCAGCGCGGATCAGCGCATGAACCAAGTTTGGTTCGTGAATTTGGTAGACGTGCACGTCGAGGGTGGTGGTTGCGCCGTCAATCCAGCGAACGAGGTCCAGCAGACCGGCTTCTGGAGCGATGAGCGGACGCATGTTGGTCAGGTCCGTGACCGTGCCGTCCACGCAGGGCGTGGCAGCACCAAGGCGCGTCCACCGCAGCTTCCAATCCTCGGCGGTGTCGGTGTCGCTGCTCTGACCGCAACCGTCTCCGCGAAGGTAGACCAAGTGGTCCAAGCCGGTGAGGGGCGGGACGACGGAGACGCCGTTCCAACCTTCCACGTCCACGGGGCCATCGCCCCAGACCACGACGTCAGCGATGGCTCCGGCCGGGGTAAGCAAGCGTACTGCACCGCCGCCGTCGTTCAAGAAGACCGCAGCGCTGAGGTGTTCGGTCATGTTGACCACGTCCCCGTCCCACAGGTCGGTGAGGCCGGTGGCATCAGCGCTGAGGGTCACGGAGGAACCTGGCTCGATGCGCAGGTCGGCGATGGTCGCTTGGAAGGCGTTGGTGGCCGATGTGACCCGTTCGAGGATCCATCCGTCGAGCACGGCAGGCTTGTCGCCAGCGTTTCGAATCTCAACAAATTCCACGTTGGTGTCTTCGAGGCTCCCAGCGGGCATGAGGGCCGTGAAACTGAGGTCCTCAGGTCCAGCCATGGCCGTGTCTTCGGGCTCGGGCTGGCCGGGTGTGGCCCACGCGCTGAGGGTGGGGGTCAGCAAATCGATGAAACTGCGGCATGAGGTGGCCGTCGCATCGCTGAGGTCAGCCGTGGACGACGTTGCAGCATCAGGATCGTGAAGCACGACCGTGCCGAGCACGTCATCTTGGTTCTCAACGAGGATGAGTCCGCGCTCTCCCGGGGCGAGCACCAAACCGGTGGCGTTGGGCGTCCACCAGGTGTCGGCTCGGACGAACCAGGAGCGTCCTTCGGCGTCCACCAGACGCCATCGGCTGGCGTTGACGTCGCTGCTTCCGACGTTCATGACCTCAATCCACGTTCCCGCAGGCGTACCGTCGGAACAGTCTGGCATGATTTCCATCATGCGGAGGACGTGACCGTCGGTCCATTCTGGCCAAACAGGGTTGAGTTCTCCGGGGGTCGGCCATGCGCTGAGGTCCCAGCCGGGTCCAACGCCACGGTTCAAGCCGTCAGGCCCTGCTCCGGCATGGCTGCTGTTGGCCAAGATGAGGGATTCTCCCTCCGGAACGCTGAGCCATCCGACTTCTTCCACGGCGCGTCCGTCTGGAGTGACCAACGCGACCAAGTCTTCGCTGGAGCCGTCGAGCAGCAGGTCCGCTCCGAGCGCCACCAAGGCAATTTCACCCGGTGCGAGGGAGGTGCTGCTGGCCAACGGAAGGTGGGCAGTTCCAATGGTCATGTTCCGTCCTGGAGCGACCAAGCCCCAGCCGGCCACGTCCACGGTTTGGGTGTCATGGTTGATGATCTCAATCCACGCACCGCTGGGCCATGCGGCATCGTTGTCGCCCACCGGGTCGGGCATGAGTTCTGAGAAGCGCAGGACGGCTGCATCCTCTGGTGCACTTCCGTTGGTGCCCGGCGTTGGTGTGGCCGTGGGGATCCACGGGGACGTGGGGTCGCTGTCACGGACGAGGCTGACGTCCATGGTTGGTGCAGAGACCCAATGCGCAGTGTCCACAAGGGTGCCGCTGCTGTCGATCAGGCGAATCACGTCGGTGAAGTTCCACAACCGGTGTTCTCCGGTCATGTGGAGCAGCGCTCGCGCGTCAGCGCCAAGGACGGTTCCGCTGCCGTCGTGCACGAGGTTGGCCGCGCTCACGGTGGTGACGTTGTCCAGTCCACCCCGAACGGTCCATCCCGCCACATCCACGGCCATGGGTCCTGCGTTGTGCAATTCGATCCATTCCGTGTCGCCTACGGCACCGCCTTCGACGGCAGCGACGGGAAGAATCTCGTCAAAGCGAACGTCGGAAGCCAATCGTGTCAAGTTTGGAATGAGCGCTGGCTCGGCTTCGAACGGCGTCGGGTAAGCTGCAACGCCCCATGAGGTGTTGAGGATTTGCTGGAGGCCAAACCCTGGGTCCGCGCTGGTCCAACCCAGGCGTTGTGCACGGGTCTCGTTGGGCCACAATAGGTCGAGTTGTTCGACCCCATTGTTGAGCATCGAGGTGCCGTTAAGAGCCACGATAGCACGCATTCCTGCCGGCAGTGTGGTGGTTGTCGTGCCGTCAGCAAGGTAGGTGCTGTCGCCATCGAGCTTGAGTTTGTTGAGGGCCGCATCAACCACGACCCAATCGGTCAGGTCGACCGCGGAGGATCCGGGATTGTAAATCTCGACCCATTCGCCGCCGGGCCATGTCGCGTTGTCCGCGCTTGGCCATGGGTTGGGCATGACTTCGGTGATGTGGAAGGGGCCAGGGACGATCTCCAAGGTGGGCGTTTCGTTGTTGGCTTGGCCCGGCGTGGGGGTGTCCGTTGCGACCAAATCATTGGTTGGCGTTGTGGCGTCACGCTCGTAACTGTCGCCCGAGGTTGAACCGGACCACGTCACCAGGTGCTGAGAGAAGCCCTGCGTGTTGCGCAGGTCGAGGCTCCGAGCGCCTGAATTGGCGAGGTAGAAATCCGAGGCTCCGTTGCGGGCCACGACGAGGTAGTCGCCGGGCGCCATCGTGTAGGAGGCGCTGTCGGCTGCGTCGTAATCCACGATGGAGGCCGCGTCAAAGTCAAGCGACTTTCCGCCTTCGTTGACCACGCTCCACCCACGCACGTCCACGGAGGTGGACCCTTCGTTCAGCAGTTCGACCCATTCGCCTCCCGGATAGGTGGCGTTGTCGTAGCCTGCGGGGTTTGGAATGAGTTCGTTGATGCAGATTGGGCCTGCACATACGTTCGAGCGGGCGCCCGTTGCGGAAGCCGTGGACAGGGCCAAGCCGCTGGTGCTCAAGAGAAGCAGGAGGACGAGTCCGGTCGCGAGCGAGCGCTGGGCCATGCATCGGAGGAATGCGCTTGGACCATATCCCTTCCTCTGAATCAGATGAAACCGAAGGAATCGAACCGTTGGGCGAAGGTGTAGATCATGATCGGCACGAGGATGATGCCCATCGCGTGACTGCGGCGAATGCCAATCCGCGGTGGCAAGAGTCCGATGAAGGTTCCAACGATCAACACGCCGATGCCGATCCAGCCGGTCGAGAACCACACCAAGGCCGTCACGAACACGATGACGCCGAGGACCATGTGGCCAAGCGGAATCGTGGCGTGCAGCCGCAAGACGGCCTTGCCGACGTGCCGCATCATGGGCACGGCCACCAAACCGGCCGCGACGGTGATGGTCAACAGGCGGATGAAATCGGAGGTGGGTTCAACGGAACTCCACGTTTCGACAGGATACATCATCTTCAGCGCCAAGGTGGCGCCAGACCGCGAGCGGCCAATGATGTAGAGGAATCCAAGGACCATCACGGTGACCGCGGTGTTGACCGCAGAAAGGATGGCGATGATCTCCAAGTCCTGGCGCGTTTGCGGCCCTTCGCCGTCGCCCTCGGCTTCCTCGAGGGCAATCGCGAGCAACTCGTCGTCGCTCATGTCGATGAGTTTCCTCGTTTCCCAGTCCATACCGGGTCCAGTTCCGCCCTTCAGACGCGCCGACACGTTCCGACCGCCCATCACCAGAACGGTGGCTTGGCTGGCGGTCATGCCGGGCAACACGCCCATGCAGGCGCCCGCCACGCTCGACCAGAAGCAAGGGGAGATCAGCGGCTTTGCATCGGGCAAGGTCCAATCCTCCCGCTGGGGCGGAAGGTGGGACGTTGTGGTGTAAATGTCAAGCAGGTTGGCGATGCCGAACAAGCCGGCCAAACTTGGCAGGAGCAAGGAAGCGTCGGGCATGCCCACCGGTGACGTGGCCGGCAGTTCGAACACGGCCCAGCCGTACATCCCTGCGAGCAAGAAGAAGGCCGTGGCCGTGAGGAAACCGGCGATTCTGCTGCTTTCACCAAGGTAGCCGCGCGTCATCCGCTGAATGGGATCAGGCCAGTCAAGCCGTGTGGTTTCTGTCGCCAGCAGCAGCAAGGAGATGCTCAACAGCACGAAGGGCAAGACCGATCGAAGGGCATCGTACAGGCCGAGTTCAGGGCCGAAGGCGAACCGGGCCA
Source organism: Euryarchaeota archaeon UBA495 (assembly GCA_002496845.1). GTDB lineage: Archaea > Thermoplasmatota > Poseidoniia > Poseidoniales > Poseidoniaceae > MGIIa-L3. The sequence goes on along the minus strand of DALQ01000078.1, from coordinate 5,635 downwards.
CGATGATCAACGGCAGCGAGAGCAGCATGCCGAGTTGCGAGCCTCGCGCCGACCATGCAACGCCACGGGTGGCGTGCCCGGTCAAGAGCATCCTGTGGCCGGGCAACAGCGACAGCGCTGTATCCCCGTCTGGTGCGCCAATCAGCGCTGACGGGATGTAATTCAGGAAGGTGTGTACGGTGCCGGTGGACACGATGATGGCGGCCACGGCGTACAGCGGAATGCCGAGTTCCAGCAGGGCAGGTGAGAGGGCCAAGAGGATGAGGGCGACGTTGTTGACGTGAAACCCTGGAATCAAGCCGGTGAGCGTCCCAAGCGCGATGCCGATGAACAAGGCCGCGAGCGACCAAGACAACGTGCTGAAGTACAGCTCAAGCATGCTTACGCCTCCGTGAGCTCCTGGCGATCGTCGACCCCGTCGTCGTTGCTGTCCTCGTCGTTTGGATTGGTGCCCAGCACGGCCTCAAGGCCATCGGCCAAACCGTCGCCGTCCCGGTCGTTGACGTCGGCGGCCACCAGACGGTACGTCATCGACATGCCGTCTTCGGAGACCACCTGCGACCATCGTCCGATGAAACGGAGGGTGGTGTCAGCGTGAAGGTCGTCCAACGCGATGCTTGTGGCCAGTGGTTCAAGCCCAACGGAGCGCTCTCCACCTGCTTCATGCAGGCGGTATCCACCGTTTTCGTCGGCCTTCAACACACCGCTGAGGGCCACCTTCATGTCACGGCTGTAGCTCCATTGTTGAGCCCCGTCGTCCCACAGCAGTTGAGCAGGATCTGGGGCGTCGCCGTCAAGGGTCATCTCATGGACCATCAGACGGGCTCGCATGGCGGCTCCGTCCCATGCCACACTAACGTTGGCGACGATGGCCTGCCCAGCTTCGATCCAATCCGAACGAGGTCCGGGAACGGTTCCGGTCACGGTGCGCCAGCCAGGGCGGTACGACGCCGAATCGGCGAAGGAGGTGCTGGAATCCTCCACGCCGGGAGCGATGGCGTAGCGGGCGTAGACGCGCACGGTGTACCGTTGTCCGCTTTCGATGAGGTCGGTTGGCGCGACTTCGAGCATCCCAAGCAGGTCTGCCATCTGAGTGGGGACGATGAGGTCGAGGTCATCAGAGGTGCTGGCGTCCAAGCACCATCCGCCTTTGGAAGTGGACCACACCAAACGTCCTGCGGCCGTGGTGGTTTCGTTGACCAGTGCCTTGGCTGCCTCCTCATCGCCTTCGCCGGGAATGAAGCAGACCTTGGTTCCGTCATGGGTCAAGAACAAGTCGCCGTCCTCTTCGATCAGTTCCCCAGAGAGGCGTACGATGGAGCCGCTGCGGTACGACCATGATTCGGGGTCGTCCCAATCGAGGGTGTCGACTGCAGGCGTGTGATCATCGTCGACGCGCACCTCTGGCCCGGTCACGTGGAAGGCCCAGACGAGGTCGGAGGCGTCGTACTGCAAGAGTCCGTCCGCCTGGATTCGAGCGCCGTTCTCGATCCATCGTCCCGGAGCGGACGTGATGATGAGTTTCATGTGATGCTCTGCGTTGCTGTAGGTCGGGTGATCGTTGAGCATCGCCGAGGTCCAACTTGCGTCGGGTGGCACCGCCTCACCGATGTATCCGGACAGGCGAAGCACTCGGTCGCTGTGGTTGACCGGATCGGCCGCAACGTCGGCGAGGGAGGTCATCACAACGTCGGGCAGGTCGGATTGCTTCCAACTGACGGCCCCTGAGCCAAGGGCTTGCATGTAGATGCGCCCGTCCCACTCGATGACGTCGGCCGTCGCCGTCACCTTGGTGCCAACCGGTGGGAGATCCGTCGCTCGGTACCAGCGTAGTTCAACGACGCCTGTGTCGTCTTCGATGATGAGGTCGACGCGGTTTTCACCGGTTCCGTACGGGTCTTTCATCCATGTCGTCAGGGTTCCTTCGACGCGAACGACCTCATTGGTGTGTTCAATGAGGTCGCCAATCCCAACGACGTCGGGTTCCCGCATCACGGCGTAGGCGTTCATGCCGGCCACGAGGAGAATCGCGACGCCAAACATCGCCCACAAACGCTGACCCATGACAAGGTCGGGTGTCATGCTGGGTTCCACCATGCCCGTCCGTCGGGCCGGCGGCGGATGAGCGTTCCTCCCGAAACGTGCGGAGTCAGGTGGGGGGTTGATGAGCACTGGCGACCCCGAAGAACCGATGACGGGGCCTCCCGACCGGGTCATCCGTGACGAAGTTCACCGGGATGTCCTCGTTCCGGCCGCGCATGCCTCCATCCTTGACACGAGGGAATTCCAGCGCCTTCGCTACGTCAAGCAACTCGCCACCTGTGAATTTGTCTTCCCGAGCGCGACCCACAACCGGTTCGCCCATTCCCTAGGTGCCTACCATCTCGCCGGTCGCTTGCTGGATGCTTTGGACGAGGCGCATCCGGGACGAATCGATGCGGACGACGTCGAACTCGTCCAGTTGGCCGCTTTGCTCCACGACATCGGGCATCCTCCCTTCTCGCATTTGTTGGAGACGCCAGAAGTCTTCGCGACCTTCCGTCATCACGAATCCTGGGGCCGTGAAATGCTGACCTCGGACGCCACGGAAGTGGGTGTTGCTGTTCGCAAGGTCCTCGGAGCCGCACGCTTTGACCGCCTGCTGGCCCTCCTTGACGGTGAGGAACATCACGATGGTGTTCCCATTCCCAAGGTGCTCAAGGAAATCGTGTCCAGTCAACTCGACGTGGATCGCATGGATTACCTGGTGCGTGACCAAGCAAACACCGGGGCACAGATCGGTGGTTTCGACATCGATCGTGTGATGCGAGCGCTCCGCATTGCTCCTGAGGGTGGCCTGCACGTCAAGAGCTGGGGTTTGCCCGCCATCGAAGCGTACCTTGTGACGCGCTACCACATGTACCTGCAAGTCTACTTCCATAAGGTGAACATGCTCACGCAGACCTACCTTGTTCGGATGCTCTCACGCGCTCGTACCTTGGCTCAACAGGGCGAATTGGCGTTGTCTCCGGCCCTGACGTCCATGCTGCTCGACACGGAACTGGACGCGTCCACCTACGCGTCGCTTCACGATGCTCACGTGCTCGTCGAACTCCCAGCATGGGCCGAACACGGGGATGCGGCCTTGGCGGCTGACGCCAACCGCCTTCTTTCCCGGCGCGACTACCACAAATCGTTGCGCATCCGCGACCTCACCCGGGACAACGTGGACACCGTGAAGGAGGAGTTGTCCACGCTGCTTCAGAACTCAGGGGCCGATCCTGCGCAAGACTTGATTGTGGCCGCCGTCCGCAAGCAGGGCTACCTCCCCTACATGCAGGGCATTCTTCTGGAAGACGGGCGCGACGTGGCAGAACATTCGCCCATCGTCCGTGCCTTGAGCGAAGCCGCCGACCGGGTGCTGGTGTTCGTTCCTGAGGGCGTGCGTGACGCTGCCGAGGCCTTGGTCCGGGAGCGCATCAAGCCGCAGCAGGCTTCTTTGGACCGCTTCATGTGAGGCGACATCCCTATGGCTCTCCCCCTTCAGGAAGGCTTGGACCTGTAGCTCAGACGGGTGGAGCACCCGGCTCATAACCGGGAGGTCAGGGGTTCGATGCCCTTCGGGTCCATTCACCCGCAGTAAGACGACATGGTTATGAGGGTCCGAATGGACGGGCCGGTGTAGGTGTCCGCATGAAGTCGTTCAGTCGTGTCGCGTTCCTCGTTGGCTTGTACCTCTGTTCGTTGCTCATCGTCGCGGCTCCGGCCGAGGCGCAGATTCCAGCGGCTGCGGTCTCAATGAACTGTTCTCCTGGTGAGGTCCGCGTCGAAGTGAAGCCCGGTTCCTCCTACTCCGGGTACACCACCTGTACGGTGACCAACCCGACCACCTACATCGAGAAGGTGAACATCCAGGTCACCTCCGACGGCCTCGCCGTCGCCCACGCGGGTGACGTCTACGTTGGTGCAGGACAAGACGTCGACTTCCAAGTCGTCGTCCGCGCCGATCCATACATGGCCATGCAGAGCAGGCAACTTTCGGTGACCGGTACGGTAACCGAGATCAACAGCGTGCCGCCCGTGAACGTGGCCAGTTCCCAGACCAACGTGATGGTCAACATCATGCAGTTCTCCTTGGTTCAGGTCGAAGCCGTCGAACCCTTCGTGCAGCTCATGCCGAAGACGGACAAGCCGTTTGAGTTCAAGGTCTACAACTTGGGCAACCAGATTGACTTCATGCGCATTGGCATCACCGACGACTCCCGTGAGGCGTTGGAAGAGGACGGCTTCACCGTCAACCTGCCCGCCGTCAAGTCCCAGATCGAGAACAACCCCGCCGGCCAGAAGGTCCGCGTGCTTGTGCGCACCCCCAAGGACTGGGGATGGACCGACCACTACTACACCATGAACTTCTACGCTGAGTCGGAGTTCTCGTGCAAGAACGGCGGTTGCGAGCGCGAGTCCCAGATGATCACCATCTACGTCCGCGGTGTGTACCTCCCCGGCTTCGAGGTCGTCCCAACCCTCTCCATGGTCGCCTTGGCCGCAGCCATGGCGGGCAGAAGTCTGATTCGGACCGAAGAAGAGGAAGGCGTCCCTGTGCTCAGGGAAGCAGCCCCGGGTCTCTGACGCACGTGTTGCAACCGCGTCCTTGTGACGCATGTCTGCCGTCGCCTTCATATGCCCATGAGCGTGAGGTAAAGAGCGAGGTTATCTCATGAGTGGACTTCTCGACAAAGCCAACACGGCCGCCCAACAAGCCAGCGAAGAAGAGGCCGCCGCCTCCGAGACGCCAGCCCCGGTCAAGGCCGAGGCCCCAACGCCAACACCTGCCGCAGCAAAGGCTGCGGTCGCCGGCTCCGACGAGGGCCTGCCCCTCCCTGCGATCCTCTCGTCCGTGGGTGGAATCGGCCTCTTTGTCGGTCTTCTCTTGAGCCTTCAAGGTGGATTCATCCCCTTCTTTGTCACGGGAGCTGTGCTGCTTGTCGCCGTCGGAGCCATCGTTCTCGCCGACCAGGTCCAGGGCAAGGACCTGAACGTCGTCAAGACCGGAGGAGCCGTGGTGCTGGCCGTCCTCATCGCCATCGTTCCATACACGGCTGGCGTCGTGGCTCCTGACGGCGAAGCGTTGGTCATCTCGGAAGTCTCCTTGGACGAGGCCAACGACCGACTTGAATTCAAGGTCCGCGGAAGTTTTGACGCGACCACGGTGACGATCACCACCGCACCAAATTGCGACGGTACCGCCGGCGACACGGGTGAAGTGGTCTGGGAAGAAACCCTCTCCCTGGACCGTGACTTCGTTCGCGTTCAGCCCATGCTCTCTGACTTCTTCTGCGGCAACGCTTACGATGAGGTCAACAACGTCATTCGCACCTACACGGTGACCGCCACCGACGGTGCGGACATGTCCGCGTCCTTCGAACTCGACTCCAGCGAGATGACACGCACGCCACTGGAATCGGGCGTTCGCATCGCGCCGGTGTTTGAGACCACCAACAACGCCCAACAACAGACCTCGACGACGACCTTCGAAGGCATCACCATCGAGGTCATGGCCGGTTTGCTGCCCAGCAGCCACGGTCACGTGGACGGTGCAGATCACTCGCCATCCGGTGACTTGCGCACCGTACAGGGCGATTACACCATCACGGTG
>DALQ01000108.1 GCA_002496845.1 Euryarchaeota archaeon UBA495 | reverse complement strand
TGGTGGACGCACAGGCCCACAACAGCGCCCTATGCAGCCACAGCGACGACGGCGAAGAAGTCACCACCGTGGCCAGCCTGCACGTCCTCGATTTGACGGTCACACTCGCTGATGCTGACGGCGATGCTACAACCGCGTTAGCGGTCGGCACCGGCGCGATTCCAAGCGTGATCTTCGCACCTGTCTTCATCGCCATGGTCGCCTTAGTGGCTTTCATCACCCGCCATCAGGACCGTTTCCAACTCCGCTTTGTGCTTGAAGAAGAGGAGGAAGAGATCGAGGGCGAGTCCACGTCCGAAGGCGTCACGATGACGGACAGCTACCGAGCCCGCGTCATCACGCTCTGCGCCCTGTACGTCGCTCAAGGCATCCCGTGGGGCTTCATCACGGTCACCTTCGTGACCTTCTTGGCCGCGCGCGGCGTGGGCGCTAGCGAACTGGCGCTGCTGCTCACCCTTGGCACGCTGCCGTGGTCGGTCAAGTTCCTGTGGGGCCCGGTCATCGACCGGTACCAAATGCCAGCCTATGGGCGACGACGCCCGTGGATCCTGCTCGCCCAAACCGGCATGATGCTCATGCTCGGAGCGATGCTGTTCGTCCCCGACCCGACGAACAACGTCCGCACCATCGCCATCATGTTCCTGTTCTACAACATCTTCACGTCGCTTCAGGACGTCAGCACCGATGCCCTCGCCGTGGACGTGCTGCAGCCCCACGAGGTCGAGAAGGTCAACTCGTACATGTTCACCTCCAAGACGGTCGGTGGCGCCATCGGTGGTGCAGGCCTTGGGACCATCATCGTCTTCACCGGCCTGAAAGGCGCGATTCTGCTCCAAATTCCAATCTTGGCAGGGTTGATGATCGCGCCAATGATGATGACCGAGCGCCCTGGCGAGCGTCGCTTCCCGTGGGAGAAGAAGGCCGAGGAAGGGCCAGAAGAGGACGTCGTCGAAGCCTCGAATCAGAACTTTGCTGACATTTTTGCGAAGATCCGGACCGCGCTCAGCCTACGCTCGGCCTACCTCAGCATCGTGCTGAGCCTCACCGTGTCCCTTCATTTCTTGCTCATCCCGGTCCTGCCGCTGCTCTTCGTCCGTGAGTTGGGATGGACGGAAGCCGGATTCAACGCCACCAACGGTGGGTGGATCCTCGCCCTGACGGTGCTTGGCTACCTCGTGGGCGGACAACTCGGACGGCGCTTTGGCGGCAAGAAGGTCATCATCTACGCCGCCCTCGGTACGGCCTTCGTGACGGCCCTGTGGGGCGTTTCTGGCGGCCTTTGGGGCAGTACGGTCTGGATGGTCGGCGTCTGGTCGCTGAAGAATTTCGGCTGGTCGGTCGTGATGATCAACATCTACTCGCTGATGATGAAGGTCACCTGGGGCGAAGTAGGTGGCACGCAGTTCACCGGCTACATGGCCATGATGAACCTCTCCGCCATCATCGGTTACCAGTTGACTGGACCGCTGGCTGAACGCTTCGATTACCCCACGCTCTTCCTCATTGGTGCAGCCTTGCAGACCTTGGTCATCCTCGCCGTGCTCTGGATCGATCCTGATCAGACCCGTCGGGAATTGGAAACTCCTCCCGCCATTCTGTCGGCCTAAGGAAGCCCGCGCCGACACACGAAAAACCGCGGTCGGCTTCGGCGTTGCATGGAACAGGCGCCAAGCCTTGGCGGCCTCGCTCGTCGCTTCCTTGCCTTGGGGTGCATCGCGTTCGGAGGCCCTGTGGCCCATCTCGCACACTTCCGAGAACGCTTCGTTGAGGACGAAGCATGGATGGACGACGCCACCTTTGCTGACCTCATCGCGCTGTGCCAATCGTTGCCGGGACCTTCGTCGTCGCAAACCTGCTTCGCCATCGGCGTGCTGCAGCGTGGGTGGATCGGCGGCCTTGTTGCATGGAGCTGCTTCATCCTCCCCTCGGCCATGCTGATGACCGGGCTGGCGGTGGGCATCACCTCCATGGTTGCGCTTGACGTGTCGCTGCTGCACGGGTTGGCCTTGGCCGCTGTTGCCGTCATTCTCAACGCCATGCTCGGTCTTGCTGGGACGTTGACACCAGATCGACCGACGCGAGCGTTGGCCTTGATGGCCGCGAGCGTGCTCTTTCTTGTGCCCCTGGCATGGCCGGGGTTGGCCGCCTTGGCCACCCTTGCCGCAGTGGTGCTTTGTGGCGTCATTGGTTCACGAATGAAGAGCGAGTCAACGTCTGCGGAATCTCGGGTTGAATGCACCACGGTCGGCCCCCTGACGGCTCGCGTTGCCCTCGGCCTTTTCCTCGCTGCGGCCCTGTTGCCTGGCGCCTTGCAAACCCTTGGCGTGGGCGGAGCGTTGGACCCTGCAGGTGGCCTCCTTCGCTCAGGAGCCTTCGTGTTCGGTGGAGGGCATGTCGTCTTGCCGCTGCTTCAGGCCGAGGTCGTTGAGCCCGGATGGGTGGACCAAGCGACCTTCCTCGCTGGATACGGTGGCGCCAACGCGGTCCCTGGCCCGATGTTTTCTTTCGGCGCCTTCCTCGGGGGCGTCATCGAAGCCGACGGTTGGCCAACGGCCACGCTCGGTGGGATTGGCGGAGTGGTGCTAGGCGCCGTCTTGGGCGTGGTTGCGCTGAACCTGCCGGGACTTGCCGTCGTGGTGGCCTGCCTTCCTTTCTGGGAAGAGGTGCGCCATCGGCCTTCCGTTCGGTCCACCTTGCGTGGCATCAACGCGGGCGTGGTGGGTCTGCTCGGCGCAGCCTTGCTCCTGACGGCCATGGCCGTGGGGGAGATCAGCATGAGTCGAGGCACCATCTGGTTGGTGTTTGATGGAACCTTGCTGACCGTGGCGTTCGCCCTTTTACGGACAAAACGAGCGCCTCCTTGGGCGGTCGTTCTCGGAACAGGAAGCCTCGTGGCAGCCGTGCTGACCTTGGCTTAAGCGGCCTCGTCAACGCATCTTCGCAAGGGCGGTCCACCCTTTCGTCCCGATGGAGTGACGCGTTCCGACCTTGATATACTCTCGAGGGTGGAGTCCCTCATGAACAGCCCTGCGTCTGCACAGAACACGCCTCAAAGGGTGCTGCTGGTGGGAGCCGGCGGCATCGGTTCGCACTTGACGGACCTGCTTTGCCGTGGCCTTCACGGCCATGCCCTCGACCTTACCCTGATGGACGGTGACGTCGTGGAAGAGCGCAACCTCGCCCACCAACGCTTCCAACCCAACGACATTGGACGCTCCAAGGCGGACGTTCTTGCTGAAATACACGCCAAAACGGACCACAACGTCACGTCGTACGCCGAGGACCTTCGCGAAGCCAGCCAACTCGAGGGGTTCGACCTCATCGTGGTGGCCGTGGACCGCCCTCTGCCACGTCGCCTTGTTCATTCGACCAACGTGCCGTGGATCGACCTCCGTTCCACCGGCCGTGGCATGTTGGTCTTGACGCACCTCGATGCGCCAGAGCGCATCGCCTCCCAAACACCAGACCATGCTCCAGCCTCATGCCAAGCCGAAGGCGTGCTTGAGGCAGGCTTCGTGCAGGTCGGGTTCGCCTTGGCCGCCGCAGTCGGAGCCCAGTGGGTCATCGATCAGGTGGTGCACGGGCGTAGCCCAGCCAAGGCGATGATGATGGATGCAGCCTACGGTGGCCTGTCTTTCGCCCCACTCCCTGAGGTGAACGCATGAAGGACGACGTGCTCATCCGTGTCGCGCAGTCCGTGGAACCGGACAGCTTCGGGTGCACCATTGACGAATGGGCCGAAGCCATCAACACGGCATGGGACGGCGAGGTGGACACCCCAGAGGTGCTCAAGGTCCAGCAAGCCGCAGCCTCTGCTGGGGCATGGAACGCCGTGTACGTGCTCTCCGCCGTGGCCGGTCTGGAAACTTCGGTCCTCATCGACGCGGAAGGCACCGTGTTCATCGATTGGGGCTCTCCCGGCCTCGTGCCGCTTCGCGCCCACGTCGGCGCAATGGCGCCCTTCCAGGTGTGGGTGCACACCCATCCACGCTTTGACGCGTACTGGTCGTTCACCGACCGTCAGAGCCTGGCCAACGGTACCGGCGTGCTCAATGAAGCGCTGGTCCTCGGTTTTGACGGCGTCAAGCGCGCCAGGAACCTCGGTGCAAACGATCCTGATACGACCCGCATCGGTGGCTCTCCGGCCTTGGACGCATGGTCCCAAGAGGACCCTGCGCCTTGGCCCGTGGCTTGGCCGGCGGAGGTGGAAGCATGAGCGTCAGGGCCCCAAAAGACGAGGATGAGGCCCGGCGGGCTCGCCTCAAGGTCGCGCTCGGACAAGGCCGAACCGTCGCTGATGTGATCCAAGAAATCACAGGAACGGCACCAGAAGAGGACCTTGTTGAGACCGTCAAAGCACGCTTGCGTGCTGCGTCCGAAGACGGGGAACCCTTCGATTTGGCCACCTTCCTCGAAGCACACGCCACCTGGCAGGAGGCATGGCAATGAACATCACGGAAGCGCGTCAACTGGTCAACGAAGTTAGCGACGTGATACACGGCCTTCCAGAGGAAGACCGCGCCATCAGCGAGGACCGCTACATCGCCGAGCACATCGGCATGGAGCTGTTCGAATCCGTTTTGGCGTCTTCAAAGCGGTGGACCATCAACGGCACGAACTTGCTCATGGAGCATCCTGCTGGCGTGACGCTCGACATCGACGTGGTCGGCTCCATGCTCGTGGCCGTTCAATTGGACGAACACCACCTCGTGATTTCGGTTGACGGCAAGCCCATTTGTGTCGCAGGAGAGGGCCTCTTCCGCGACGTGCCCATGTCGGACCACCTGTCCACCGTGGTGCTGCTTGGGGAGGCCGGCTTCCCCGTTTCCCACACCCCGGACACACTCTACATGTTGCATTCATCTACCGACCTGCTGGCCATCGTGGCCAACGAATACTTCTCCTTGCCCGAACGCACATCAGCGGCGAAAATGCTTGCCTGCTACGTGCACGAAGAAGAAGGAGAAGGGTTCATCTCAACACGGGCCTATGACATCGCTGCGAAAGGAAACCTCCCACCTCAAGTGGAGTTGGAGTTGGTGAACTCTGAACTCTACACGATGTTTGTACCGTCACATGAGGAGGGGGGAGGGGCCATGGTCGACGCCTTCGTGAACCTCATCCTTCGCCTGACCCGCCACCGGCCCGACACCTTCGCCAACGCCCTGCACCGCTTCATCGATCTTCACGTCCGAACCATGTCCCGCGCAGATCAGGAGCGGGTGCGAGACAGGCTCCTCATGCTGAGCGAAACCTTCCGCCCCGACCTCGAGCCCTTGTTTGAGACCGCCGACGGCGTCTACCTGACCACGTGGGACTTCGACCACTACCAGAACCTGCACGAGGAACTCATCCACATTCCACCCCATCTGCGCACGGAGCATTTGGGCGTCCCCGCCGACGCCTACGAGAACGTCCACGACGTCGAGGACATCATGGATTTTTGAGGTAAAAGAATGACTCCACGACCCAGCATGAACCACTTCGTGCACCATTGGTTGAGCGACCCTGCTCCAGAAAAGCACCCGTTCTCACTTTACACGGTGACGAACCATCGCGCTCGTGCATGGATCCATCATCTGCACAACGTACCCAATCCAATCTGGGGCGTGGCAGGACCGGCGCTCCCTGGGAGGGGTCGAGGGTACCATGAGATGAACCTACAACGCCAATTGGAAGCCTACGCCATGAACACCGAGGATCGCCTGACGTGGGAGGAATGGATTTCACTCTCCCCGTACGTTCGCCCAACGGACAACGGCGGCTACACCTGGGACCACAACAGCAGGGCCGGCGTGAACGACGGCCTCTACGAGGAATGGTTGGACGTATGGTTTGGCCATCATGGGGCTGCAGAGGCCATTGAACTTCGGCAGCGGGTCATGGAGGCCGTTGCGGAAACCGTCGATCTGGATGCTGTGCCTTGGCATGTGAAAGAACAACGAGAACAACAGGAGACGGAAGGCCATGTTCTCCGTTGCCTTGTGAACGACGCATGGTTGGCCTCTGGAGGCTTCATGCGAACGAACGTGTCGTTGCTCAAAGGCCGCATTTGGGTCGACGCGAACCACCGAGTCCGCATCATTGGAAGGTCGAGTCTTGTGTGGATTCTCTGTCGCTCAAACCGGCCCACAAATGGGCAGGAATACGGCATTCGAGTCCACCTGGAAGGCACGGGACGTACCTTCTGCATTCAACCGGGCGCCCAACGGGTGCACGGTTTCGATTTGCTTTGTTTGTACATGTCCGCATTGGCCGACGACATCGCGACCTCACATCGGGTGTCCACCTTGAGTCCCGGACTCGTGGTGGAACAGGGCCTTGTGAAGACGCCAGAAAAGGCCCCTGATGAGTTCGTGGCTTGGAACGGAGGACCAATCAACTTCTCAAACATTCGACGGCAAACGCCACCGCGTTGGATGAGCACCACCACGTGGATGCCATTGACGGTCGAAGATTTTGATCGGGTTCGATGAATCAAGCGCCCGTGTAGGATGCTCGACGCCCTTCGATCAAGGCGGAGAGGCCTTCAAGCGCGTCGGCGGTAGAGAAGATGGCTTCCAACCCATCCAATTCCATCTGGAGACCCGCAGCAAGCGAGGCCTCTTCGGTGGCGTCGATGAGATCACTGGCCATTTTCAGGCCTACAGGTGCAACACGCGAGAGGAACTTCATCTGACGAGCCACTTGCTTGTCCTCGGGATCCTGACCCTCAGGACAGTTGCCTGCGAGCAGCGTTTCGACGTGTTCATCCGCGTAAAATGCTGCAGCAAAGGCCGCCACGGGGTGCGTCGCGTCGTTTGGCTGACCCGGATACTTCGCCTCTGGCTTCCCAGCAGCAGCGATGGATGTGACCGTCGCATCCACCTCACTGATGGGCACCAGATGGGTGAGAATGCCAAGGGCATGGGCCGTCCCGGCGTCCATCATGTTGCCTGCAAGGACCGCCCAGCGCGCGCTCGGCCGTCCCATGATGCGAGCCGGCCGCTGAGAACCGCCCAGCCCAGGGTAAATGCCGATGCCCGTTTCCGGGAAGCGGAAGCTGGAGCGGCGCGTTCCCACGCGGTAGTCGCACGCCAGAGCGAGTTCAAGCCCGCCGCCCAAGGCAAGGCCGGTGGTCAGTGCGACGGTGGTCAACGGGGATGCTTCGATGGTGTCGAGCACCACATGCCCGCCCGCGGTGAAGACCTCGATGTCAGGAATGGCGTCCGCACGGATTTTGTCGACAAAGAACTTCACGTCCGCGCCCGCCACGAAGGCCTTGCCTGCTCCGTCGAGGACCATGGTGTGGATGCCTTCGGCCGCGTGCGCTTTGGCCACGGCTTGCCCGAGTTGTTTGACCACGGTCTCGTTGAGGGCGTTCATGGCCTCGGGTCGGTTGATGGTGATCGTGGCGACGCCGTTGTCCATGTGCAGGTCGACGTAACTGAAGTCCCAGCCGTCGCCGTCCTCGGCTTGGCGGGAGAAGAACTCGGGGACGGACCACCCTGCACCGGCCACATCGGCGTAAGCCGCAGCCATGCGGTGGGCCTCCTTGAGACCCACTCGATTCATCAGTTCGAACGGACCCTTGGCCCAGCGTAGCCCAACCTTCGCGCCACGGTCGACGTCTTCCATGGAACAAACGTCTTCTTCGACGATTTGAGCGGCGACGCCAAAGACGACCCCGAGGAGCCGCTCGCTGACCGTCGCGTAGGTCGCTTCATCGTAGGTGCCGTCGTCCCCGATCGGCCACATTTCACCGGCCTCGACCAGCGCTCGCAAGTTGCTCGCTCCCGTGTAACGGGGCGTGCTCAGTTGCTCCGCCAAGTAATCGGTGGAATGGAGTGCGATGGGCGGCCCGGTCAGGTTCATCAAGCCGAAAGGCCCGAGGCCGATGCGGAAGGCCTTGCACGCGATGGCATCGATTTGAGCAGCGCTGGCGATGCCTTCCTCCAACAGGAGGCAGGCTTCGTTCAGCCAAGGCACGAAGAAACGGTTGACCACGAAGCCTGGGCGATCGGCGCAGACGATGACCACCTTGCCGAGGGTCTTGCAATACTGCACGGTCCGCTCGATGGTCTCCGCGCTGGTCGTCGCTGCAGGAATGACCTCCACCAAACGGTTCTTTGCGGGGTGATAGAAGAAATGCAATCCGACGAAGCGGTCGGGCCGTCCTGTGGCTTCGGCCAACGCGTTCACCGACAAGGAGGACGTGTTGGACGCGAGGATGGTGTGCGGTTCACAGACGTCATCCAGGGTGGAGAACACCGCGGTCTTGACGTCAAAGTCTTCGAACACGGCCTCGATGACCAAGTCGGTCGATGGAGCCGTGTTCTCGGTTCCAACCACGCCCTTGACACGGCCCTTGATTGCAGCCACGTCAGCCTCAGAGAAAATCCGGCGCTCCACCGCTTCCTCAAGGAATCCGGCGATGATGCCCTGGCCACGGTCGACCCAAGGTTGCTCGCGGTCCACCATTTGGACGTCAAAGCCTTCCTGAGCGGACTTTTGTGCGATGCCTGAGCCCATGTTTCCTGCACCGATGATGGCGACGTGCTGAACGGGTTCCATGACCCCTCCGAACCGAAGGGGATTCATCAATCCACGGACGCTTCGGTCATGTCGCCCATGAGGCCGTCAAGCGCTGCAGCGAGCGCTTGAGCCTGAGCATCGAAAGAGAAACGCTCCACGTGCGCCAGCAGCGTTTCGTCGGCTGGCCTTGGCACGGGGTTGGTGCCAGCGTTGGTTCGAGCCGACCATGAAGCGTGCAGGGCACCGATCGCCTCGACCCAAGCCTCGACGTCGTCCACGGGCAAGCGGCATTCCGGGGGGACCATGCTGCCATGGTTGGGCATGTCCGCCACGAGCACGGGAAGGCCCGCAGCCATCGCCTCGACGGGAGGATAGCCGTATCCTTCGGCAGCAGACGGGAAGAGAAGGGCCTCGCACGTCATTCTCAACCGCTGGAGTTCCTCGTCCTCGATGCGGCCCTTGAGCGTCAAACGGACCTCAGCATCCTCCATGGATTGCCTCAGCGCACGACGCCCTGCTTCGGTTTGCCCGCCCCCGACCCGAACGAGATGAAGGTCCCGACGTACAGAATCCGGGCACGCCGAGATGGCCTTGGCCAAGAAATTCATCCGCTTCCGAGCATGGTCGTTTCCGACCACCAAAAGAGCGCAACCCTGCTCAGGATGTGGCGCATTCTCAGCGCGAGGCGCATACCGCTCGAGGCTGATGCCAGTGGGGACGTGCGCCACTGGGACCTTCCGAAAGACGGTTCGGCAGCGGTCCGCCGTGGCCTCAGAGACGCAAATGAGGAGGTCGGCTCGCTTGAGCCCTCGCCGCAACCTCCGGATGTCAAGCCAGCGAACAGGGCCGCGGCGACCGCTCCATTCCTTCATCGCCCCGTCAGCGAGCGAGATGGTCTTGGGTGCAAGGACGAAGAGGTCGTGCACAATGACCGCTTTCGAAACGTTACGTGGGACGCGACGTGGAACGAGATGGGCCTGTTCTTGATCGGTGACCAACAACACGAGCTGCCCCCCTTCTCGAGCGCGCTGCTTCAGCCGTTGGCGCACGCGGCGTGGGTGGAACCACCATCGTCGAAGCAAACGGCGTGGCCCCATGCCTCCAAGCGGATGGTCCACTTCGGCGCTCAGCCCCCAGCCTTGCACCTCATGGCTGGCCAGCAAACGCACCACGCCGGCGTGAGCTGCTCCCAGCCCAGTGTCTCGACCGAGGGCACCGCCTCGGACAACGAGCACGTGCCGGTCCATGCATAGGGAGCCGGACGAAACGGTTTGAAGGTGGCCCCTGTGAAGGTGCATTTCCAACATCAGATTGAAACCGTTGACCGCAGAATGGGGTTTGAGCGCAATGCCGAACCCGCCACGCGACCTCTCCTCTGGCGCCATGGACGAGGTGCGTCAGCGCATCGACTCAACCATCGA
>DALQ01000019.1 GCA_002496845.1 Euryarchaeota archaeon UBA495 | reverse complement strand
GGCCATGGCTCCAGCACCATCTGTATCGCCCATGCGCTCGAGCAACACGGCCAAGTTGGCCGTGGCCGGTGCGTGGTCCGGATCGAGGTCGAGGCAAATCGTGAACGATTGCTTGGCCCCTTTGGCGTCACGTTGCCCCTCAAGCAACACGCCTCGGTTGTACCAGGCCATGGAGTTTGACGGGTCCATGGCGATGGCCCGGTTGAAACGGTCCAATGCTTCCGTGTAGTTACGACCACGTGAGAGGGACTCGCCTTCGCGTAGCAAATCGCTCACGTCAGGGGCCTCGCTGACCAATTCCGCCTCAGACATTGATTCCTCCCTGTTCGTTCCGAGGATAAGGATTCTTGCTTTGTGGTTGAGGCGGAGGGTTCGTCAATCATGGCCCAATCCCGTGGCATGGTGGAGGTGGCAGGGCCCAACGGTCTCTACTTCATCCACGTCCATTCTGGTGAGTACCAACGTGGATGCTTGCCCTCCCAAGGTCGGCGGGATGAGGGTCCACCGATTCCGTGTCACATTGGCGTGCCGTTCGCCCTCAGCGCCCGTCCAGTGACCCAACAACAATGGGAGATGGTGATGGGTGCCAATCCATCGAAATTCAACGAAGGTTGGACGGCTGGATTACGGCCTGTTGACACGGTGTCTCGTGATGACATCGATCTCTTTCTCACGCTTCTGAACGCCGAATCCGGCGGAGAACTCGGTGGCGTGCCGGGCGTCTATCGTCTTCCAAGTGAAGCGGAATGGGAATACGCTGCACGGGCTGGGACACATGGACGTTGGTGGTTTGGTGATGCAGACACCGACCTCGACGGTTTTGCATGGCACGCTGGAAACGCTGGAGGAGTCACGCGTGAAGTGGGTCAAAAAAATGCAAACCCATGGGGCTTCCAAGACATGGCAGGTAACGTGGCCGAATGGTGTGCTGACGGCTACGTGGCAAGTTTCGATGACCGACATGCTGGGCAATCACCTGTAGATCCCAACCTTGAGGACGGCGTGCTGCGCGGCGGTGCATGGTACATGGAATCGGACTCAACACGCTGCGCTTCGAGGCACCGTGCGCATCGTTCGGCTGCGAAAGATGGCTTTGGATTCCGCCTTGCTTGGCAGGCTCAAGACCACTGATCCATGTCCGGCGGTCGCTGGTCAATGGTCTGTCCTTCAGGAACACGCCCTGGGTCCGTCGACCATGATGGCGTCGATGATGCCGGAAGCAATTTCATCACACCGAGGGCAACAAATCCTCGGACTGCTGCGGTGCTCCGTTCGACGACGGGGGTTGCTTCTTCGTGGAAGGCGTCGTTCAAATGTTGCACAATGCTCTGGAAATCATGATTGCCATCGGCCAATTCCCAGATCAGACTGTTCATCGGGTCGAGGGGTCGCAGCACTTCTTTGGGAGCACGGAACACTTTGGCCAACAAGCGCTCAAATCGACTGAACCTCTTTTCGATGCGTAGCACCACAGGGCGACCGGAGTGTGCCTCATCCGTGCAGCGCTTTGCGACCTCACCCCTCCACCCCCACCACACAGGGGCCCGGACGGGCAGGTAACCGTGCAACGGATGGTCTGTGTCCACATGGACTTCAGTGCTCATGGTTTCCACGTCCAATACAACAAGGCCAACATCGACATAATTCCGGCAGCAGCGGTCCAGCGCACATGGTGCCTGTAGGTCTCAAGGCGATCCAGCCACCACGTAAGCGCTCCAAAAATGCCGACGGCCGACATCAAAATCACCCACGTTGTTTCATCGCTCATGGGTCCACCAGCCTTCAGTCCTGAGACTGCTTGTGTTGGTTCAGCCATTGCTGGCCGTAATGTTCCCATTGGGCCATGGTCCACCCTTCCGGCAAACCGGTTTCTGGAAGCGGCGGGCCACGTGAAACCGTAGCAGGTGGGCCGGTTACGGTTGCAGCTGATGGTTCTGATACAGACGTGATGGTTGCAGACGGCCCTTGCATGACCTTCGTCTCTATGACGTTCTCTTCGTGCTCTTCGCTTTCATCGGAACGGTTCCGCAACAGGAGCAAGGAGACGACACCTACGAGCATCAAGAGGCCACCTCCGCCCAAGGCGATTACTTGGCCGTTCAGTCCTTCTTCCTCGGGGGGTTCAGTCCATGCAAGGCTTCGGGTCGCTGAAGTCACCACCACGTCATCTGCGGTGTGAACGGTCAGTGTGAGGTCACCAGATGAGGCACCTTTGCTCTGAAGAATCGTGCAACCAAGGGAGCGCTCAACGGGGACAATGTGGCCGGGTTCAAGTTCAATGTTCGCGACAGAGCCTGTTGTAAGAGCACCAAAACCATCGCACACCACAGCCCAACCCTCCGGATGGTCGAAGGTCACGGAGAGGTTCTCTGTGAATGAGGAAGAGGAAACGAAGTCCAGCGACGTCTGATGGGTGCCTCCGTAATCTGCCATCATCTCAGGCGTGGTCCATGTTGCTCGGACCTCCCTACGTTGATCCACTTCAATCAGGTGGCTTTCGGTGATGGTGTACGGTCGGCCTTCGTCATCCAACCCTCCTTGAACGGTCACGTCAACCACAATCCGCGTACCCAAAGGAGCCGATGCTGGAACGCTGACGTCCAGTTGGAACGGTCGACTGCTGCCGGTACCGAGGCCGATGATGTGCGGTGTGTCAAGCGCGAGGCCACTGCCTCCCTCGAGGCTCAGGAACGTGATCATGTCCGACATGTCCTGGGTTGAACGCACGCTGACTTCGATGAACACGGTTGGGTCTGGTGCATTCCCCATGTTGACGACTGAACCATTGACCGTGACTGAACTTCCTGCCCGTACGGCTGTCATGTCGCTCTCAAGCGTCAAACCAGGCTTTCTGACCGGTTCGATCAGCACTTGGAATCCATGTTGCGCGAGGGCGACATCGCCATCCAACACCCTGAGTCCCAAATCCACAGGAACCCCCGCTTGAGCGGTCGTCGGAACAAGGAACATCAGTTGCAAAGCGTCGCTTGGCGCGTCTTGTGAGACGATGGGCATGTCGATTGAACTGGAGACGTTTTCATCGCCGCTCCGCCACCATGTCGTCCATCCACTTGGCACTCCGTCCACTACCAAGGACAACGTGAGATCGGAATTTCCTGTGTTGGCCATCGACATCTCCATCGCCGTGGGCACACCGGGCATCAAACGAAGCATCGTGACGTTGGTGCTCATGGCCAATTCCCGGACTTCGACGACTTCTGGACCTGACCACCAATCAGATTGGAGGCTCATGCCGCTGCGCTCGGAGACGACGTTGAGACGGACGTTGGGTGCAACGTCGTTTCCAAGCAATCCGTCAGGCGCCTTGAGACGAATCGTGATTCCCACGGTGGATCCGGCCGTCATGACGGCCTGCTCTTGGCTGATGGATTCAACCAGCCAACCTTGGGTGTCGTCCTCCAAGACCGCTTCAAGCGCCAAGATATCCG
The DNA here is from genome assembly GCA_002496845.1 of Euryarchaeota archaeon UBA495. GTDB lineage: Archaea > Thermoplasmatota > Poseidoniia > Poseidoniales > Poseidoniaceae > MGIIa-L3. Next base: position 16,651 of record DALQ01000019.1, on the reverse strand, counting down.
GGCGTTCAGCAAGATTCTGGATTTCAACGCTCATGCTGCTGACTTCTCCGCCTTTCAGCGGTTCAAAGGCCGAGGTGACTGTAAATTGGAGGTCGGACACCATCGAGGCGCCCACGTCAACGTCAATGGTCGATGTTCGGGAGGTGTCGTTTTGGGCAACGGCCGTCATGGTCACCGTACGTACCGTGTCTGGTTGGGCGCCCTGTGGGACGGTCAGCACCAGGTTCAGCACTTCGGTTTCCCCCGGCCTGACCAACACACTGGTCGGCTGTGACCATGCAAAGTCAACGCTCCATCCCGTTGGCAATGCGGATTCGTCCACGTTGAGGTCAAAGACGTCTGATGCACCACCCAAGTTGGACAGTTCGACCGTGAAAGGACAGGATTGTTGTGCGGGACACGAAGGGCGCGCTTCAGGTTCTTTCAGCACCGGTATCCGATCGGCCAAGACGGTGAAACTCATTGGACTGATCGCGTAAACGTCGTTGTGGTCGGTGCTGGCGTTGAAGGTCATGGGCACGAGGCCTACGGTTGAATTCAGATCGGGTTTCAACCGCACGGAGATGTCACGCGACGTGCCTGGAAGAAGGTTGAACCCTGTGCTTGGAACCGAACTTCCGTCCATGAAGGTCGTGTAGGTGTCCCACCCTTGCGGTAGGCCATCGATGCGAGGCACAATGTCCGTGGAAATTTCTCCGTCGTTGACGACCTTCAGGTCAACGTTCCCCCATGAACCCGGTGCTGCGCCTGTGGTGCCCTGGCCTTGGACCCTGACGCCGTAGGATTCCGCCCGGGCCGCTTGGTCATAGACCATGACCAACTCGTCCATCCAGATGCCAATGTCCTCGTTGCTCGAATCGCTGGTGAGGGTCCAGCGAAGGGCGGAGTTGGCGTGCAAGTGCCGAGATGGGACGATTGGAACAAGTGGAGTGGTGTGGCCTCCTGATGCGATGCTGAAGGTATTCCAACTCGCACCGTCGGTGAGGAAGTCTTGGTCGATGGTGCCTGAAAGCCCAGTCAGTTCTTCCCATACGCCAGTGGATGTTCTTGCTTCGACGCTCAACCGGTCTGGACTGAGGACACTGCCCGTGTAAAAGAAGCTCAACCCCATCGTTCGCGTGCCTGATTTCAGGCCATCTGCCAAATCCAACGTTGGGGTCGTCAATCTCGAGATCGTGTTCGCACTGTAGGACGAGAACTCTCCATTCCCTGCGTGACACGAACTCCCGAGGGACACCGAAGTGTCGCTGTTTAGCGACCATTCACCCGTCGTCGTCCAATTCTGGAGCGTGTCGCAATTCCAATAGAAGGCGCCAATGGTGATGCGACCGTTCCAGACGTCGTTGGAAGGATTGTTGTCGGGTGATGCGGAGAGGACTTCAATTTGCAAACTGTGGTTTCCGGCATAGGTTGGCGTGAATTGGAATTGGATGACGCCGCTGGACGATGCAGAGACGCTGTTCAGAGGGCCGGTCAAGTTCGTGATTTCGAATCGCTCATATTCATCGTGCAACACCAACAAACGGACGTCGGTGACGGACGAAGCGAGGGTGCCCGTGTTCCTGACAGTCACATCGACATCGATCGGGACGTCGACCATGCCATCGATGACGAACAAACTCGCAGGCCGGTTGAATCCGGGAATCGGGTGATTTGAAGAAAACATGCGGTATTTTCCTTCGTCCGTTGACGTGCTGTACGTGAAGGAGACACCCTCCACCGAAAGGTCGACACCGTTCGAACGAGCACCGGTGGCTTGAGCGAGAGGTGCAGCGGTGGCAAGGAACATGCACAGGAGGACGAGGACCGTCGACGCCTGCCGCATGAACCGTCAACATCGCTGACCTATTTATCGGGCGCGGCGATTTAATCGCTTGATTTTGTTCCATTTTCGGGGGGAGCATCGGCGCCCCCAACGTCATCCTCGGCTTCTGCTTCCGCCAAGCGTGCTTCATTGGCCTGCTCACGACGTCGCGAAACCGCATAGATGGCAAAGGCCGGCAACAACACAATGGCGAAGCATGCGAACACCGCGGTGAGCGCCCAAATGAATTCGGAAGCGACATCCACGGTAAACGGTTGAACCTCATCCAGTGCTTCGTTGACCATTTCAATGTTCAACGCAGGCGTTGTGCTTCGGTTGCCAGGTTCAATGATCGTAATTCGCAAGATGGCTGAACCGTGTCGATTGTTCACGATGCTGGAAGCCATCGATTCAGCTTCTTCCTGACTTTCAGCCACAACCGTACCATTCGACCGCGCTCCTGGCTCGGTCACGGCCAAGCCATGGTAGATGGCCAAACCGTCCTCTTCATCGAGGACTGTGGTTTGGTTCAAACGACAATCTTCCGAGCAGGAGAAGTCCCTTGCATCCTCCGTGCCAAGCAGGCTATGGGTCCACAGTCCTGCAGCATCAAACACCGTCAATGTTGCTCCATCCGCCAAATCTTCAGCGGTGACGTTGACCCAGGTCAAGTTGTTCCGATCGATGGTCACGTTCGCAGCCCATGTGGTGGTGGAATCGCCTTCGTCATGTGTTCGCTCGAACATGAGGCCTTCGTCGCTGGATTGAGCGGTCACCGTGGCTTCGGTCGTGTAGGTGTAGTAAGCCGTGTCGATCGTGTTGGCGTACACGGCGTATGAGAGCATGAAAATGAGGGTGAAGGAAAGGCCGAGAAGCGTCCTGAGCAGGTTTGGGTTCTGCGCGAGGGCCTTCCTCATGCTTTGATATTCGAACCCACCGTTGAAGAACATGTTCACCGACCCATGGAACAGCGCCGACGCGTGCCGGAACCGCCCCGTCGCTTTGATATAGGGGCGTTCGGTCGCCCGATTGCTCGGTGGTCCTATGACGACGTATCACGACGTTCCCGCGGACATGTTCATCCCCGCCTTGGCCGACCGGCTGGGGGACGTCGAGGCAATTGTTGCCCCCGAGTGGGCTGCTTACGCCAAGACCGGCGTGACCCGCGAGCGTCCCCCCACGCAGACCAACTGGTGGCACATCCGCACGGCGGCCGTGCTCCGCAAGGTCGCTCGGCAAGGACCCATCGGCATCACCGCCCTTTCCCAAGCCTTTGGTGGCTACAAGGACAACGGCTCGATGCCCAACACCCCTGCCGCCGGTTCCCGCCACGTCATTCGCACCGCGATGCAACAGCTCGAAGCTGCTGGCTTGGTTGAACTGGTTGAACTCAAGCCCATCGAAGGCGTGGACGGCGAACAAATGCTCTACAAGGGTCGCGTCGTCACTGGCGCAGGACACAAAATCCTGGACGAGGTTGCCCATGCGGTCCTTCCGCAAGCCCTCGAGGCCTACCCCGGCCTGGACAAGTACTGAGGTGAAATCATGTCCAAGATCAAGCCCACCGCGAAGAAAGCCCGCCTGATGAAGGTCGGGAAGCAAAACCGCCGTGTTCCTGTTTGGGTGATGCTCAAGACCAACCGCAAGACGGTCAGCCATCCAAAGCGCCACCACTGGCGCCGAAGCAAGCTCCAACGCTGAGGTGAAGAGATATGGTCCGAGCCGCTGTTTCTGAACTCACTGTCCCCCTGCGTAACGCGTGGAACATCACCCGCTACAAGCGGGCCCCACGCGCCATCCAGATCATCCGCAACGAGGTCATCCGCCACCTCAAGGTCACCCCTGAGGAAGAGATCTACATCGACCCCTCCGTCAACGAGCACATCTGGGCCCGTGGCATTGAACACCCTCCCCGGAAGATCAAGCTCCAAGTGACCCGTCACGATGAGCCTGACTTCCCCATCGAGGTAACCCTCGCTCAGGAGTGATTCGTATGGGCAACATTCGACCGAGTTTCATCAAGATCCGTGCCATCAAGCTCGTTGAGCAGCATGGCGAGAAGTTCACTGAAGACTTCGATCACAACAAGCTGATGGTTCAGCAATTGACCGACGTCGATTCGAAGAAACTCCGCAACTGGATCGCCGGTTACGTGACCCGTTACCGCCAACGCCGAACCGACTGAGGTCGGCCCATGCCCCACATCCGCGTCGATTGGACGCAGGACCCTGTCAGCCTCCATGCCGAGTTGGCGGAGGAGCTCGAACGCTTGTTCGCCTACCTCAAACAGCATCACGGGCTGAAGAAACGGTCCATTCCCATGCCGGACCGCGAAAACGGAGGCTATGTCGCCTTTCTCTACGCACCCATCGATCCGCGGGTTTTGGCTCAGGCCATCGAGGAGGTGGAGTGAATGGGACAAAGAAGCGACCTTCCTCTCCCCACGGACCCGTACCGTTTGACGGTGGTGTTGGTCGGAACGTCGCATCCTGGGAACCTTGGGGCTGTGTGCCGGGGCATGCTGAATCATGGGTTTGACAGGTTGCGCTTGGTCAACCCGCAGTGCGACATTGACGATGAGGCTCGCAGCCGAGCCAAGCATGCTGGACGGATCCTCGATGACGCTGAAGTCCATGCCACGCTTGAGGAAGCCGTCTCCGACGCAACCTTGGTGGTGGGCACGTCAGGAAAGCGTGAACTGGGGAGGAAAACAGTGTTCCGCCATTTCCTCTATCCTTGGGACTTCGCCCAACGTCTTGAGGGTGGAGAAGGGCACGTCGCGCTTGTCTTTGGTGAGGAGGGCAAGGGCCTGTCCCACGAAGACTTGGACCGATGTGACATGCTCGCCACCTTGCCCACCTGGGAGGGTTATCCCATCGCGAACCTCAGCCATGCTGTGACGATTTTCTTGTACGAATTGCATCGTACACGCGTCCTCGATCGTCAAGGACGTGATCCGGCGTTGCCGAATGTTGTCCCCTTGCAAACGAGAAACAACCCGAACATCCGACGAGCGTTCAACGAGAGTCTGGAGCAATTTGCAGATGTTCTGCCAGGCTTGGAAGAACGGAAGCAGAGCGTCCGACAGGTCTTGACACGCATGGCGGCTAAGGGCGGAGCCTCCGACGATGAGATGACGCGTCTCTTGGGCGCTTACCTTGACGCGACAACAGCCCTCCAGCGTGTGTCTGGAGACGAATCGTGGTTGAAGCAACGCCGTCGCCGTCTCCCCTCGCCAGAGGATGAGAATTAGGGTCGATACGTGGCCCAGGACTTCGGCGTTTCTCTGACGTGAAGTGCATCAAGGTGCAATCGGTCGCCGTACGTGGCTTCCATGGCCTTTGCAACGCGTGCATAGGCCCATGCGGCCAAATGTTCGGCCGTTGGCGGGAACGGAAGGATCACCGTACGGTGGGAAGGGCCCATGGCTTCGCATGCTGCACGGCCTTCTACGTCCGTGTCTTGGACCAAAAAGGCGTGATCTACCACGTCGTGAATCTCTTCCGTGAGGATGCGGGACACGTCACCGAAATCCAACACCATCCCAACGTCCGGGGCGTCTGGATCGCCCACAAGTTCACCGCTGATTTCTGCCTCGAAGCGGTACCTGTGTCCATGTAGGTGAGCGCACTTGCTGCTGTGATTTGGCACCCTGTGACCTGTATCGGTTTCCACCCAGCGTCGTATGGTCGTGGTCATGATTCATCCTCCTCAAAGGTCAAGCAAACGGAATTGATGCAGTATCGCTCCCCACCATGCTGGCGTGGACCATCGTTGAACACATGCCCCAAGTGGGCATCGCATGCTGAACAGCGGACTTCGGTCCTGAGCATTCCATGAGAACGATCCTCGATTCGGACGATGTTCGCTTGTTCTGCTTCCGTATGGAAGGCCGGCCAACCGCAACCGCTGTGGAATTTACCTGATGAGGTGAAGAGGACACGTTCACAACACACGCAGCGGTACACGCCTGGCCGTGACTCCGCGATGAGTTCACCTGTGTGTGGGCGCTCAGTGCCGCCTTCGCGTGTGACGTGGTAAGCGATGGGCGAAAGGAGTTCTCGCCATTCTTGTTCGGTTTTGGTGCTCATGCCGATCCCCCCTCGTGCGCAGCGCGCAATTTCAGTGCGTTGCTCAACACGGTTTCCCATGCCTCAACATACGGAACAGGATCCACTCGGCCAATGTCATGGAAGGCCAGGATTCGTTCGACGTCAGCCCCGGTCGTGCCGAGTGAGCGCCCTTGTTCATCCGGGGCATAGGACGTCAGTGTGTTTCCAAGGACGGTGTCAAAGTCAAGGCTCAGCGCATCACATGACGCCAAACCGTCCTTCAGAATACCAGCCTTGTCCAAGTGAAGGTACGGCAAATCGAAGTTCACGTATTCTGCGTCCCAATTGCCGACTTTGAACGCCTGTTCAATCGCGGTGTAGAATTCCGGCCGACAGTCTGGATAAATTGCGTGATCGCCACTGTGAACCCCCAAGGCGATTCGCGCATTTCCGCCATGCTCCTTGGAGAGACTGAGGGCAGTGGCGAACAGCAAGGAACTGAAGATGGCGTTCCGGTTTGGTACGACAGTCTGCTTCATCTGATCCTCAGCGTAGTGGCCTTCTGGCATGGTTGACTCGTGGTTGGTCAACGAGGATTCGAGGCTGGCCATGGCGCTTCGTAGGTCGACAAGGTTGTACGTCACAGGATGGCCATGGTTTTGGAGGGCCGTCACGTTGCGTTGAGCCATCTCCAATTCACGTCGGTGCCGTTGACCATAATCGAAGCCAAGCGCCGTCACCGCATGCCCCTCACGGAGCAAGCGGAGAAGCAAGCACGTCGAATCCATTCCACCCGACAGGGCCATCACGGCGGGAGGTTGCATCAGTCAACCCCCATCCATTTGTGGGTCTGAAGCGAAAGCCTCCATCCCGGAGATTGCTTCACGACGGATTCAACGGCAGCGAAGGCTCGACCGTTGTCTTCCACAGAAGCCTCGTCCAAGTAGCACGGTTGAAGGAAATGATGGGTAAATCCGTCCCTCAAGTCTGCGTAGATCCCAAGATCTTGGCCAACATAGACGACCTTCAATTCGTCACCGTTCCTTTGTCGAATCGCGACACCAGGGTAGACTTGGTCCTTTGGAGAAACGCAAATCCAATCGATGATGGGATCCACTTCTACCGTGCCGTTTGTCTCGATGGACAGGGTGCATCCTGCTTCCTTCAATCGGCCACCAATGGTGGCCAAATCCTGCAGCGCAGGCTCTCCGCCAGTGAAAATCACCCGATCGCAACCGTGCGAAAGGACTTGATTGACCACATCATCCACGTGCATTTCTTGGTACGTCAGGAAATCTGTATCGCACCATGAACAACGCAAGTTGCAGTTCCCAAACCGAACAAACACGTGCGGCATGCCTGCGTGAAATCCCTCACCCTGAACAGAGTGGAAAATTTCGACGATTGGATAGGTGGTCATGCGACCGCCTCAGGGATCCGATCGACGAATCAATTGCATGACTTCTGCACGTGCTTCCGCCTTGTCAAAGAAGACGCCACGCATCGAGCTCGTGGTCATGGTCGCATTTTGCTTCATCACGCCTCGGCATCGCATGCACCCGTGATGGGCCTCCAGAATCACCGCTGCTCCCAAGGGGTTGAGGTGATGTTCCAAATCGTCCGCCACGGATTTTGTGATTCGTTCTTGGTTTTGCAAGCGTCGCGCATGCAGGTCCACCAAGCGGGCCAATTTGCTGATGCCAACGATGCGGTCCACCGGAATGTAGGCGACGTGCGCATGACCAGAAAAGGGTTGGAGGTGATGTTCGCACGTGCTGTGAAATTCGATGTTGCTCAGAAGCACAATGCCGTCGTATCCCTCGCCGTTGAACGTGGCCTTCAGGATGGAAGAGGCATCGCCCTTGTAGCCTGAAAAAATCTCATCCCAAGCCTCAATCACGCGTTCTGGCGTACGGTTTGTGCCTTCGCGACCCTCGTCTCCTTCGAGATAATTCAAGAGCGTGCGAACGGCGATTTCTGCTTCGTCTCGATCAACCATCAGGCCTCACCTCCACGCCGGCCGGCCCGAAGATCGACTTCATCGAGATGATCCAACATCTTCCTGCATGCGGTACGAATGGCATCGGCCAAACTGACAAACTTCCCTGCGTCCCCAACGTGACGTTCGAGGTCCGTTTTCAGTTCCAAAGGCATGTCCAAGGAGACCTTAGGCATGGTTCTCGGTGGCACAGGGTATTCTTAGAGTATTCGCAGAATATTCACGAAGGACTCAACACCAGGTCCTCCCGGTTGAATTGCCGTTGTGCGTACCACAAGGCCAGCCCGGTGTACATCGTGGTCGTGGTGAGCCAAACAATGGTGTGGAGAGGATCCACACGGTCCAACAACAACTCACGCATCGCCAAGAGGACATTCACCACCGGGACAGCAAACCAGAAGGTTTCCACGCCATCGAGGTTGATGATTTGGACAATGACTGCGGGGATGATCACCGCAAGGCTCACCGGCGCGAGCACGGCCCCCGCCTCCTTGACGGATTTGGACCGAATCGCTAACGCAAGTTCACTGGCCACAACCATCACGGAAAAGAACAACACAGCAACAAAGAACAGCAGCACCGCGAATGCTCCGACGTCCGGTGTGGACAACAGACTTGGACCCGCCAAAAAGGTCAGCGCGAACAACAACCCACCAAGTTGCAGCATGACGCCAACGAGCACGATGGTGGATACCGCCGCCCATTTACCCGCAAGGAGTTCCCATCGTCGTGCAGGTGCACACAGCAAGGCTTCCATCGAACCGCGCTCACGCTCACCTGCGGTCATGTCGATGGAAGGCTGGACCGCGCTGGTGACCACCCACATGGTCAAAATCAGCGGGATGAACGAGGACAGGACCAAGCCCTGCACCTCACGGTCTGATGCCAAATCCGTCGACCCTTGATCGAGGCGAACGGGGTCGAGTGTATCGGTCACGTTGAGACCAGCATCCGCCACCCTCCGTTCGCGCTCCTGCACTTCCCATTCCGACACCGATAGCAAGATGCGTTGCCGTGCGTCTGTGCTCAAGGTTGAGGTTGACAGATGGCGCAAATGAACCTCATAGACCTCTCCGCTGCTGTTCCAAAGCATCACGGCATGCATTGAACCGTTCCTGATCGCATCGTCGTCAACAGTCACGTCATCGAGGGCCTCTGCTGTTGTGACGATGACCGAGCGGTTTTCCAAGGCCATCAACAGATCACCTGGGACGTCTTCACCACGGATCAACACGTTCACGTCTGTGGCCGCCAATTCCTGTGCTTCTCCACCGATCACCAGTGGAAGACCAATGAACAACAACGGGAACAAGAGCAGTGGGATGAGGACCATCATGAGGATGGTTCTCCAATCACGAATGAAATCCAAGAGTTCGCGTTGAGCAATGGCAACGACCCTTCGTCGTGCCGTCATGATTCCGCCTCCATTCCGGCTTTGAATTCGGGCGTAGCTTCGTTTGTCAACGTGAGGTACAGGTCTTCTAGGTGATCAGATTCATGCTCCTCAAGAACGCCTTCAAGGCTCCCGTCGGCCACGAGCCGTCCGTTGTGCATGACCATCACACGTCCACATATGTTGGCGGCCGTCAGGTCATGCGTGGACCACATCACGCCGCGCCCTTCGTCAACCAAGGATTCGATCAGGGCACGCACAGCACGCGCGCTTGTGATGTCAAGGCCAGCCGTTGGTTCGTCGAGCAACAACAGTTCTGGTTCGTGAACAAGGGCACGCATGAGGGCCGTTTTTTGCCGCATGCCGCGGCTAAATCCTTCCGTTCGTCGATCGAGTGCCGCCCCTAATCCAAGACGTATAGCCAACGCCTCGCTACGTTCTCGCGCGACGTGATCGTCAATGCCGAACAAACGTGCATGAAATCGGATGTTTTCCCATGCAGTAAGTCGAAGATGGAGTCCTGTGGATTCCGTCATGACGCCGATTTTTCGTCGGTGGGCCGTCAGATCGCCTTCCGTGAAGGTGGCTGATCCTTCCGTCGGCCTGTAGACGCCGGCCAGGATCCTGAGCAGCGTCGTTTTACCGGCACCGTTTCCTCCAATCAGTGCAGTGCTGGTGTGCCTGTTGAGATCCGTCGTTACGTCATCAAGGGCCACGACATCGCCGAACCTCTTGCTGACTCCTCGTAGCGTCACCAAAGGTGGCATCGCGTCAGAGGTTTCGCTCATGGTCAATCGCCTTTGGAGGCCAACTCGACCAAAACGCCACCCGTTGACTTGGGATGAACGAAGGCAATGCGCATGCCACCGGCCCCCTTCCGCGGCACCTCATCGATCATTCGAACCCCGTGGTCCAAGAGGTGTTGAATGAGGCCCTCGAGGTCTCCGACCCTGAAACACACTTGCTGGACACCAGCCCCACGCCGTTCCAGAAAACGGCCAATGGGTGTGTCTTCAGCGGTCGGCTCCAGGAGTTCAATGCGTGCAGGATGACGTCCGTTTTGCTTGTCGGTGGAAAAGAATCTGGTGACCACACCCTGATCCTCGACGGTTTCATCATGCTCCCCCTGGGCAAGACCAAGCAGCGTCCAAAACGGCGTTGCAGCCTCCAAATCTGGGGCAGCAATTCCAATGTGGTCCAAGGTGATGGGTCCGTACGGCATCTCATTCCCTCAAAATCCGCTTGGTGGCGTGTATTCTCCAAAGACGCCTCGAAGTACGCCACAGATTTCTCCAACCGTTGCTTCTGAGCGCACGGCTTCAAGCACAAGTGGCATCAGGTTCGTGGTACCCTTCGCGCCATCTTCAAGCGCCGCAAGGGATGCCGTGACACGCGCCCCGTCTCGTCTGTTTCGAACGTCCTTCAGCCGGGCTTCTTGTGCCCGCGCCAAGTCAGCATCGATGGTTTGGACGGGAGGTGAGGTCGATTCGTCCATGGTGTGGACGTTCACGCCAACGATGTGGCGTTCACCGGTTTCCAAGGATCGTTGATGAGCGAATGCGGCCTTGTGGATTTCCCGCTGTTGGTATCCGGCTTCCACGGCCTTGAGTGCGCCACCCTTCTCAGCAATACGCCCCAATTCTGCACGAACCTCATCGATCATCAGGTTCGTCAGGCGTTCAACGTGGTATGAGCCACCAAGCGGGTCCACGACGTCTGCGGCTCCTGATTCCTCTGCGATGATTTGTTGCGTCCTGAGCGCGACTGTGGCTGAGGATTCCGTCGGCAGTCCAAGGGCTTCGTCGTAGGAATTGGTATGCAGGGATTGCGTCCCGCCGCACACGGCCGCAAGGGCTTGAATCGTCACCCGAGCAATGTTGTTGAGCGGTTGCTGAGCGGTAAGCGAGACACCTGCCACCTGAGTGTGAAACCGAAGCATCGATGATTTGGGATTGGTTGGTGCATAGCGTTCTGTCATCAAATCATGCCACAACACACGTGCCGCACGGAACTTGGCCACTTCTTCGAAAAAATCGTTGTGGCAGTTGAAGAAAAACGAGAGCCTTGGGGCAAAGGCATCGACGTCGAGACCACGGGCGATTGCATCGTCGACGTACTGGAGGGCGTTGGCCAACGTGAACGACAATTCCTGAGCAGCGGTGGAACCTGCTTCTCTGATGTGGTATCCCGAGATGCTAATCGTGTTCCACCGTGGAACATGAGCTGCACAATGTTCGAAGATGTCACTGATGAGCCTCATGCTTGGTTCTGGGGGGAAAATGTAGGTTCCACGCGCGATGTATTCCTTCAGAATGTCGTTTTGGATGGTGCCGGAAATCGCGTCGGAAGGGACGCCTTGTTCCTCGGCCACCACGATGTACATCGCCAGCAACACAATCGCTGGAGCGTTGATGGTCATCGACGTCGATACACGATCGAGTGGAATTTGCTGGAGCAATTCCCTCATGTCATCCAAGGTGGAAATGGACACACCAACTCGACCTACTTCGCCCATCGAAAGGGGGTCGTCCGCGTCAAGGCCCAGTTGGGTTGGCAGATCGAAGGCCACAGAGAGCCCCTTTTGTCCACGATCCAACAAGAGGCGAAACCGCTCATTCGTTGCAGCTGCCGATGAAAATCCTGCATATTGTCGCATGGTCCAACGACGTTGTGTGTACATGGTTCGATGGATGCCTCGAGCGTACGGGGCTGCTCCGGGTTCACCGAGACCGTGGTGGTCCTCAGGAACACTCTGGGGGGTGCTGAACAATTCCAGCGGTAGGCCGCCAAGTGTGCGGCCGTGTGGCTCGTCCATGTCATTGAGGCGACCGAAGCGCCCCTTGAACCCTCGTCCTTCTCAGTGGATGACGCCGCCTTTGCCGTGAACGTGGCCGTGGGAAACCTCGGTTTCATCGGCAGCCCGGAGTTCGACGACCTCGGCCGAGAAGGTGAGGCTCTTTCCAGCGAGTTGGTGGTTGAAATCTGCGGTGATCGTTTCTTCGTCAACGGCCAGGATGGAGAAAGGCCGGGGTCCGTCGATCATGTCCGCCACCAACGTCATTCCAACTTCGAGCGGAACTTCAGCCTCGACGGCAGCGAAATGTGCCCGTGGAAACGTCGTAACGTTCTCCTCTTGCCGGTGGCCATATGCCCGCTCAGGCTCAAGGGTGAACGTACGTCGTTCTCCAACTTTCGCGCCCATCATTTCTTCTTCAAATCCGGCAATCATTTGCCTGTGGCCAACGAGGAAGACCAACGGGTCGCGCCCTTCGCTGCTGTCGAAGACTTCTCCGGTATCGGGCAACGTGCCTGTGTAGTGCACCGACGCAACAGCGTTGTTCTGAATCGTATCCATCGCTTCATCTCCTTGTTTCCATCCGCCTGATGAGGCGCTGCAGGTCAGCGGCAACCGTCGGTGGAAGAATGCCTTCGGATTCTTTGGTTCCGATGTACTCGATGGCCGCATCGAATGAAATCCGTTCACCCTTGGCCCAGATCTGTCCAAGGAGGTTTGAGCGGTGTTCTTCAGGCACGCCAGGGTCAGCGAGCAAGTCCCGAGCCGCGTACTTGTACTCAAGGTACTTTTGACGGTTCAATTTCTTGACTTGCTTTTGGCGTCCACCGCCTTTCTTGTCACGGGATCCGCGCTTTCGTTGCCCCGTGGTTTTGGCCACGGGTTTGACGTCAATTTGCTTGAAGATGTTCTGCGTTCCGGCGGACGTTGACGTGACTGGTTCTGAGGCCCTCGTTTCGGCTGGGAGCTCCCTTGTCGGCTCGACCGTCTTGGCGGCTGCAGTTACCGTGCTGGTGGCTTCGGAGATGACCACTGGAGCTTCGGCAGCAGGCGAATTGGCCTTCAGGATTGATTGTGCAGCGGCTTTGTTTTCTTGCGAAAGGCGAGCAAGGCGTTCTCGCTCGGTTTCAACCGGTTCCTGTGGGAGGGCAGCGGCTGGCGTCGTGGTGGAGACGGTTGATTCGACCTCGACCTTTCCTGATGCCTTGTCTTGGAGGGCCTTCTGTGCCTCGATGGCCTTGCGACGCAACTCGTCCTGACCTTGATTTTGTTGACCTGGTCGCGCGTTTGCCGTACGTTGCTGTTGTGCTTCCGCATCTCGAGCTCGCTTGGCGTTTTCTTCACGCCTGCGTTGTCGTTCAGCGCCTGCATTTTGAGCAAATGGGTTCAGTGGTTCACGACGACGTCCTCGACCACCACGACCCTGCACGATGCTTCCTCAGTGGTTGCCCCTGACCACGGGATAAAAAGGATTGGCCGAGTGATTCACCATGCAATGGGCGTCGCATCCGTGCGTAGCCCCGGGTTAACCGCTGATTCGGCCAGTGATGTCGTACGACCTGAGGACCATTCCAACCAACCGAGTTGGGCGATCATGGTCCCGTTGTCGATGCAGTACATGCGCGGTGGCGCATGGCTTTCTCCGTCGCGTTCCTTGGCCATAATCGTACACATGTCCCGCAAGCGTTGGTTGCACGCCACACCACCTCCGAGCAAGAGTTCGGACTTTCCTGCATGTGCCATGGCGCGCTCAGCGACTTCCACACAGGCAGCAAATGCGTGCTCTTGCAGCGACCAACACACCGCGTCAAAGGGAACGCCACGATGGACCATGGCCACGGCGGCGGTCATGATGCCTGAGAAGGCCATGTCCATGCCTCGAACAGCGTAGGGCAATTCCAATCCCTCAAGGCTTGCGTCTGGATTCGCCTCAAGGTACGTGCGAGCATGGCGCTCAATCACCGGCCCACCGGGGAATGGGTGGCCGAATTTGCGAGCAAACTTGTCGAGCATGTTCCCAATGCCGATGTCCAAGGTCTCGCCAAGAACGCGGTATCGGCCATCGAGACGGGTGATCACCTGGGTGTTGCCACCGGAGACATACAACAGTACGGGATCATCGCAATCGCATTCGGAACGCCCAATCTCAATGTGGGCAACACAATGGTTGACGCCAATCAACGGAATTTCATGTGCTGCTGACAAGGCACGGGCAATTCCGGCTCCTACCTGCAGGCACGGCCCCATGCCGGGCCCTTGTGAATAGGCCACGGCTTGAAGCTCCGTCAGCGCAAGATCGTGCATCTCCATCAAGGAGTCCAACAAAGTGGCCGCCACGTCCCTGTGGTGGTCTGCGGCTTCACGAGGATGGATGCCACCTTCGGTCGGCCGGATGGTGTCAATGGCAGCGGGCAGCGCTGTGCCATCGGATCGGACCGCTCCGAAGGACAAGGTATGGGCCGTTGACTCAATGCCAAGGACCCAACCGCTCATGGCCATCGGTTGAGATGATGATTCATCAACCCTCACCTTCTGGTTGGGTCATGCGGCTTTTGGTGACCACCCGCGGGAAGGTCGTCACCATGGCATCTCATGATGAATTCTTAGAATCCGTTGGAGCGGACATTCTTATTCATGAAGGTCGTATCGAAAGAATCGAATCTTCAGGAAACTTGGTGGAAGAATATGATGCGACCGGCATCTCCTCCGATGTTCGTGTCTTGGACGTTGGAGATCGGGCCATCATACCGGGATTGATCGACGCGCACACACACCTGATATGGGCTGGTGATAGAAGCGATGAGGTTGGTAAGCGATTGAGTGGCATGAGTTACCACGACATTGCTGCACAAGGAGGAGGAATTGGCCGAACGGTGCGTGCGACAGCCGCGGCATCGTTGGACGACCTTCGCTCCATTGGCGCACATCGGGCGGCCGTCGCTCGACGGTCTGGCACCACGTATATGGAAGCGAAATCTGGTTACGGTCTTTCAACTGAGGCTGAATTGAATCAGATCAAAGCCGCACATGAAGTGGGTTTGTTGGAAGGTTTGCCAGGCGTCCATACCACATGGCTTGGTGCACACGCCATCCCCGAAGGCGATGATGAAACAACAACCGTTGAACGTTTGTTGGCCGAGCAACTTCCTGCGGTCATTGAACAAGGTCTTGCTCAGAGTGCGGACGTCTTCTGCGAACCTGGTTGGTTCTCTTTGGAATCCACCGAATCATTGCTGAAAGCATCGATGAGCGCAGGCCTTTCAGGAAGGTTGCACATCGACGAATTCGTCGATGGAGGCGGTGCTGCCCTTGCTGCCGAACTGGGAGTTGTCACAGCGGACCATGCTCTGCAGTCCACGCCAAATGGCCGTCAAGCCATGGCTGATGCAGGTGTGATCACAGGATACTTGCCGGGGACACCTCATCTGATGAACCTCCCCATGCCTTCCATATCCAGCACGCCGGGTACGTTCACCGTTGCCTCCGACTTCAACCCAAATTGCCCGACACTCAGTCTCCCTTTCGCTGCGTCACTGGCCGTCCATCATGCAGGCTTGACACCAGCTGCTGCACTTGCAGCCGTCACCACCTCGGCTGCTCAAAGCGTCCCTCGAAGTGATGGGCTGGTGCACGGCGAGTTGTCGGTCGGGGCCGCAGGTTCGTTGAACGTCTTGGACGGCGCAACGTGGGAATCATGGTGCCTTTCTCCAGGGCACGACCCGTTTTCCATGACGGTTGTGGATGGAATCCCAACACTTCATGAAAATACATTGCATCCTTCTCCATCGGTCTTTGGCGTCCAAGGTGTTTGAAAATGGCAAAAGTGGACATCAACAGAGGCTGGTTTGAAACCGTCATTTGCTCGGCACGCCGTGGTCAGGATGCTAGGTTACGGCGGGCGCTCGAAGCGCGTTCGGCCTACAAGCGACGTCAATCAGGCTGCTTTGCTTCTTGGGTGTCGCGATCCCATGACGGACAGCCGATGTTCCTCGTTCAAAGCTGGTACGTCGATCAAGCCACTTGGCGTGCTGTCTCGGATTCAATGGAGGAACACTTTGGTTCACAAGACGCCTTTGAGCATCTTTTGTCCGGCCCACCGTTGGTCGGTGCGTTTGAGGGTCCAAATGTCCGTCTCGAAGACGTCGGTGACGACGCATAAGGTGGATTATGCGCGATTTGTCGTTGCTGTGGCTTGGCTAGGATGAATTCAGATCGTCAGAAAGGCTCGCAGTACCATGTTTTTCCACCGATGGAAATGAACTTCCAGCAAAAAATCCAATTTTCCGACGCCAAGGAGGGGGGAGAAGAGGGATTTTGTTGAATTCCTGCTCAGAACCTCTTTGAACAGTGCGCATGACCACCATCCATGTCCAGCACCAAGGTTCAGGGGTTTTGTCTGAAGTGCAAAACCTATGGGGACATCAAAAACGGGAAGGAAGTCCAGATGGCCAACGGTCGAGTCCGCATGGCAGGGTTCTGTTCCCAGGAAGGGTGCACTGGCAAGATCTCCAAAATCATCCGTTGAGCTGCCTCACCGATGTGGATAAATAGGCGCCTGCGGTGGCTCGCCTTGCGAGGGCTCGTGGTCTAGGGGTTATGACGTCGCCTT
>DALQ01000054.1:15069-18447 GCA_002496845.1 Euryarchaeota archaeon UBA495 | reverse complement strand
CTCGATGAGCGTGAACCACGGCACACGATCGACGTCCTCGACCGTCATGCCTTCGCTCAGCGTCAGTTGAAGCACGTACACGATGGTGTCGTGCTGGCTGTTCCTGCTGACGCTGGCCATCAGCACCGCTTCTTGGCAAATGGCCAGTTGATGTTTGAATTCAGAATTGGCGATGGCATGGCCGGGATAGCGCATCCTGACCTCTTTCATCGGCCTCATCCCCTGCTCGGTATTGTTTGGAGTTACCGCCGTACGTCATTCGCCGATCCAGTCGAGCAGACGACGATGCGCAATTCGGTCAACTTCACGAAGATGGCCGCTGATGGTGGCGTTTGAGACCCCTGCGGCCTTGGCAATATCGCTCAGGGCGCAGCCCCGTGGAACGTCGAAATAGCCCATGGACCATGCCAATCGTGCTGCCTCAACTTGCTGTGGAGTCAGTCCGGCGTCAGCGTCGTGGTCGGCATCACCCGAACGGACCACGGCTACCGTGCATCGGTCGTTCCAGAGGCGGAAAGCGGCGACCAAAGCCTGACATCCGTCGCTTGAACCACGAAGGATGACTTCTGCTCCACGCCGTCCAATGCGCGTCCCTGGGCTGATGATCGCATCTCCGACTTCAAGCGGGATGGTGACCAGAGGATGGGTGAAGCGAACGATGGCGTAGAGGGCTTCGCCGTCAACGGTCGGTTCGGTTCGAACGACCTCATCAATGGACAGCCATTCGATGTCTTCGATGTCCTCCACGACAGCGTTGTCCGCAAGGCGGAGGCGCACCATGACCGTTACAGCATCGTTCGCGTCGGAGCGACCGAGGGTGTTGAGCAGTTCAAATTCCTCGATGCGGTTGAGTTGTTGCACGAACTCGGTTCCTTGCAGCACGTCGGCACCGTAGCGTAGGCGGATTTCCCTCATGACTCCACCTCAACCGTGACGAATTCAACCTCGCCATGAGCCAAGATGAAATCTCGGCCGAGGTCGTCAAAGGTGTCCAACAACACCGCATCAAACCGAATACGAGCGACCTCGTCGTCTCCTTCGAGGTCCGTTTTGATGCCCTGCAGGGTGCCCGGCGCGGCGCCGCACGAAACGCAGGCGCCGGTCAAATCGAGCACAAGGTCCAGACCGTTTTCGCCCACCTCGCATGACGTGGCTTGGATGCCACCACCATGCCCGTCAAGGGCGGCCCTGACGGAACCAAGTCGAGCCAACAACGCTGGGACGAGATGAGGCGTCCCCACGGCATCGATGAGAGGTAGATTGCGGAGGCGCTCTTCCTCTTCGGGATCAAGCGTCGCTTGGAGCCGCTTCTCGGCCTCTCCCTCAAGGGAGGATTTTGCTTGAGCAGCATACATCGCTACCAAATCCTCCGCGTCCATGATGGGCGCAGGTTCGTATCACCTTTGAAGGCGCGGACGAAGTGGGTCTGATGAAACCATCCGCTTCATAAGAACGGGCTTTGACCACACCCCATGGCCGGCGGACTGCTCGACGTCAAAGGCCTCCACGCAACCGTGGAGGAGACGGAGATTCTCCGAGGCATTGACCTCCACATCAAGGCCGGTGAAGTTCACGCCATCATGGGCACGAACGGTGCAGGAAAATCCACTTTGGCTTCGGTGATCATGGGCCACCCAGCCTACGCCATTACCGCAGGAAGCATTCAGTACGACGGCGAGGACCTCACCGCGATGGAGGTGCACGAGCGTGCTCGCGCCGGCCTCTTCATGTCCTTCCAGTATCCGTCCTCCATCCCCGGCGTCCAAGTTGGAACTTTCTTGCGCAAGTCCGTGGCAGCCGTACGCGGCGAGGCCCCAAAGGCGCGAGAGTTCCGTAAGGAGCTTCAGGCGGCGATGGGCGTGCTTGGGATGGACCGTTCGTTCCTCGGCCGTTACGTCAACGATGGGTTCAGCGGAGGCGAGAAAAAGCGCCTTGAAATCCTGCAAATGCTTCTCCTCCAACCCAAGATGGCCCTCCTCGACGAAACGGATTCGGGGCTGGACATCGATGCCCTGAAGGCTGTAGCGGAGGGCATCAACAGCCTGTCCAAGGACAGCGGCGTGCTCCTCATCACCCATTACAATCGATTGCTTGAGTTGGTCGTCCCTGACAGGGTCCACGTGATGATCGACGGACGCATCGTGCAAAGCGGCGGTCCAGAATTGGCTCAGCGGCTTGAAGCAGACGGTTATGAATGGCTGACGCCTGCTTTGTGAGGGGAGAACATGAGCGACGAAGCAAGGGACGCTGTGGGCGAGTACCGCTACGGCTTCCATGACCCCGAAGTGGCCACGATTCGCTTCGACAAGGGGTTGAGCGAGCAAGTGGTGCGCGACATCTCCGCCCTCAAGGACGAACCTGAGTGGATGACCGACTTGCGCGTCAAAGCCTACCACCACTTCATCCAGCGCCCGATGCCGGATTGGGGCAACGAAGCCTTGCTGAACAGCATCGACTTTGATGCCGTCACGTATTTCCTCCGTTCCTCAGAAGGCACCGAGCGCGACTGGGACGACGTCCCAGAGGACATCAAGAACACCTTTGATCGCCTTGGCATCCCCGACGCGGAACAGAAGTGGCTGGGTGGCGTCACGGCGCAATACGAGTCTGAAGCGGTTTACCACAGCATCCGCGAGGATCTGGAAGAACAAGGCGTCCTCTTCCTCGACATGGACTCGGGACTGCGCACTCACCCTGAATTGGTGAAGCGCTTCTTCAACACCGTCGTGCCGTACACGGACAACAAGTTCAGCGCCCTCAACACCGCGGTGTGGTCCGGGGGCTCGTTCATCTACGTGCCCAAAGGCGTCCACGTCGAGTTGCCGGTTCAGGCCTACTTCCGCATCAATGCGAAGAACATGGGTCAGTTCGAGCGGACCCTGATCATCGCGGACGAAGGCTCGTCCATCCACTATGTCGAGGGCTGCACGGCACCCACCTACTCCACCGATTCCCTGCACTCCGCCGTGGTCGAACTTGTGGCCTTGGACGGGGCAAAAATCCGCTACTCCACCATCCAAAACTGGTCGTCCAACGTGTACAACCTTGTGACCAAGCGTGGCATCGCCCATGCCAACGCCACGGTGGAATGGATCGACGGGAACATCGGGTCGAAGTTGACCATGAAGTATCCTGCCGTGTTGCTGAAGGGAGAAGGCGCCCACGCGGAGATCCTCTCAGTGGCCTACGCAGGGGAAGGTCAACACCAAGACGCGGGGTCCAAGGTGCACCATCTTGCTCCTAACACCACGTCGAACATCCTCTCGAAATCCATTTCGAAGAACGGCGGTCGCTCCACCTACCGCGGCATGCTGCAGGTCCGCCCGAAAGCTGAAGGGTGCCGCTCGAAGGTCGTTTGTGACGCTTTGATGCTTGACG
>DALQ01000054.1:14629-14764 GCA_002496845.1 Euryarchaeota archaeon UBA495 | reverse complement strand
TGTGACGCTTTGATGCTTGACGCGGACAGCCGCAGCGACACCTATCCGACGATGGAAGTCGGCAACGCATCCGCGGACCTGGAGCACGAAGCCTCGGTCTCGAAAATTGCCGGCGACCAACTCTTCTACCTCATG
>DALQ01000054.1:3562-14309 GCA_002496845.1 Euryarchaeota archaeon UBA495 | reverse complement strand
ACTCTTCTACCTCATGAGCCGAGGCCACTCCGAAGCGGAAGCGATGGGGCTCATCGTCAACGGCTTCTTCGAACCCTTCACCCGCGAACTCCCGATGGAATACGCCTCTGAACTGAACAAGCTCCTCGAAATCGAGATGGAGGGAGCCATCGGATGAGCACCGCGATGGAGGACCCCTCCAACGCGGTCCATCTCTGGCGCTCGACGCCTTGGTCTTGGATGCGTCCAGACGAAACGGAGCCAACGTCCGTTCGCATGGTCCTTCATCCGGTGGATGAAACGGGTGAAGCAAACCTCGCCTCGGGCTCGCCAGACCTCTTTCCTGTCGTCGTCGACGGCCCAGAGACCTCCCTTCCCGACGTGGACGACATCGCACGCCACACGTTGGCCAACCTCGATGCAACGCCCATGCGGCTTGACCTGAAAGGGGACCTTGAGACGGTGGTCAACGTCGACCTTTGTGCAGCCGGTCATGTGGCGGTGGGCCGCCTTCACATCGCGTGTCATGGACGGGCCGTGGTCCATCTCCACATGTCAGGAGATGCAGGCTGGTGCGGGCTCCACCTCACCGGTCAAGTGGCCAACGGTTGCAGCCTCAGCGTGATCGTCACCGACGAACTTCCTCTGGAGTCGCGCGTCGTTCGATGCGACGATTGGCGGGTTGGCAGGGATGCGACCTTCGAAACCGGCACCTTGTCGGTCGGAGGATTCCGGCGAAAATCAGACCTCCGGCATCACCTCGACGCCACCGGAGCCGCCGTCCGCATCGGCCTCGCCGTCCACGGACAGGGAAAACGGCATGACGACCACCACGTGGAAATCCACCACCACAAAGGGCACACTACGTCCCAACTGGTCGCCAACGTGGCCTGCGGTGGACGAAGCCGGTCTGTTGGGACCGGGCGCTTGGTCATCGACGTTGGAGCCGACGGTACCGACGCCGGGCAGGTCTTCCGCAACCTGCTGCTCAGCCAAGGCGCACGCGCTGACGCCATCCCGGAACTTGAGGTGTTGGCGGACGACGTGTCGGCCGCCCACGGTGCGGCCAGCGCCAGCATCGACAACGACCAACTCCACTACCTGATGAGCCGAGGCCTCGACCTCGATGAAGCATCAGCGATGATCGTCGAGGGATTCCTCGCCGACGCGTTCCGACCCCTCGCTGCTTCTGAAGCACGGCGGACGCTCCGGGACCGCTTGACGGTGCACCTCGATTGTGCGCGCATCACCTGAGGGAACCGCATGGTCGACGCATCGGATTTCCCCATCCTCTCGCGGAAGGTGAACGGCAAGCGCTTGGTCTACCTGGACAACGCGGCAACCACCCAGAAACCGCAAACCGTCATCGATGCGATGAACCAGTATTACACGAACAGCAACGCGAACGTTCACCGCGCGGTGCACACGCTCGCGGGTGAAGCCACCGACGGGTACGAAGCCTGCCGGACCAGCCTCAAGTCATGGTTCAACGCCGAGCGCGTGGTGATGACCAGCGGCACGACGGAAGCGATCAACCTGGTGGCCCACGGCTGGGGCCGCGCGAACCTGCGCGAAGGCGATGCCGTGGTGCTCACGGAAATGGAACACCACAGCGACATCGTGCCGTGGCAGATGCTCTCCAAAGAACGCGGGGTTGAGTTGCGCTATGTCCCCGTGCTCGATGACATGACCCTCGACATGGAAGCCTACGAAGCCTCACTCCCGGGGGCGAAACTGGTCTGTGTGGTCCACACGTCCAACGTGTTGGGCGTTCGTAACCCCGTGGAACACATCATCGAACAGGCCCATGCGGCCGGGGCCAGGGTCCTTCTCGACGCGGCGCAAGGAGCACCGCATACGCGCATTGACGTGACCAAACTGGAGGTCGATTTCCTCGCCGTTTCGGCGCACAAAATGCTCGGTCCAACCGGCATCGGTTGCTTGACGGTGAAGGAGGACGCGTTTGCTGAGATGGCGCCGTTCATGGGCGGTGGAGACATGATCGACCAAGTAACGGTCGAGGGATCGACGTACCAAGACAACGAACACAAATTCGAGGCGGGCACGCCGCGCATCGCCGAAGCCATCGGCTGGAAGGCCGCGATGGATTACTTGGAAGGCGTCGACTTGGACGCGGAACATCACCGCTTGCTCAACATCGCCCGGTGGACGGCCAATGCCCTTCGCGAGCTTGGTTGCACCGTCTACGGGCGGCACGACGACTTGGATTCGGCCGTGGTGTCCTTCCTCCACCCAGACCTGCACGCGGAGGACATGGCGCACCTTCTGGACGCTCAAGGCTTCGCGGTCCGAACGGGCCACCACTGCGCTCAACCCCTGCTCCACCGCTTGGGCATCTCCAGCACGGTTCGTGCGTCGTTCTACCTTTACAACACCATGGAGGAGGCCGAAGGTTTGGTCGAAGCCTTGACCACGGTCTTGGAGCGCTTCGGAGGGTCGGCATGATCTCTGAAGCCCTGCTTGAGGTCATTCAGGAACTTGCCGAAATTGAAGATCGCATGGAACGATTCGAATTCATCTTCGATCTGGCCGATGAAGTCCTCGAATTACCGGTGGACGATTGGACCGAGACCAACCGCGTCAAGGGGTGCCAGTCACAAGCGCATCTCGAGGTCCGCATCGAAAACGGGCATGTTCACCTCCGTGGTGGAGCCGATGCTCGGCTGGTGCAGGGCCTGATGGGGTTGCTTGCGCTCGGGATGCACGACCAGCCCCTCGAGGTGGCACAAGCCATGACGGTGGACCACATCAAGGAAGCCGGTGTGCTGAATTCATTGACCCCAAGCCGGTCCAACGGAGTGCGCACCATGTTCGACATGGTCACAACCAAGCTGGAGGCGATGAGCGATGGTGAATGAAGAGGCGGTCCTCGATGCATTGCAAACGGTTGAAGATCCAGAATTGGAAATTTCAATCGTTGAACTTGGCCTGGTCTACGCGGTCCGTATCGAACCCAGGGACGAAGGCCCTCACGCGGAAATCGACATGACGTTGACCAGCCCTGGTTGTCCAGCCGCCCCCGAAATCATGGCAGCCACCCACCGTGCAGCCTTGACCAGCGGACTGACCTCGGTGCACGTGAACCTCGTCTGGACCCCACGATGGGACCCAAGCGTCCACGCAAGCGAAGACGCTCGCATGGACATGGGCATCTGGGATTGACGCCAGAGCCTTGAAGCGAAGCCCGCCATCGTTGGTTGTGCGACGAGCGGGCGTTGGCCTTGACCTTCGAAGCCTGCCTGCGGGCGATGGCGTCGCCGATGTGCGCAAAGCAGCGTTCCGATGGATCGACCTCTTGGCCGACCTTGGCCTCGGACTGTGGCGCGTCCCAACGCTCGCAGCGCATGATGCTGACAGGTCTCCGCTCTCTGGTTTGGCCATCGACCCCGCCCTTCATCGAGGCTTGGCGGAGGACGTTGAGATCGATGACGAACACATCACAGCGTGGCTGACCGAAGAACCGTGGCGCGTGCATCATGCCGTTCATGCCACGATTGCTGAATCGGAAGGCGGCGACTGGCGAACGTGGCCAGAAGCCTACCGTCCCGAAGGAGGAAACCTCAGCGTGGAGGTGGACGCCAACCGCGTACGCCATCACGCTGGCCTCCAGCTCCAACTTGAGATCGGTTGGAAGATGGTGTTGCACCACGCCAACGCCCGTCAAGTCATCGTCGTGCTTGACGTCCCGTCCACCATGTCGCCAACCTCGATTGAAGCCTGGACGCAACAAGGTGCTGAAGCATGGCCGCATCGCGTGCTGACGAACGTGCGGCGAGCACACGTGCTCGGTCTTGGCGAAGGAATGAACGCTGAACTCGTCAATGACCTTCCCGACGAGCTGCCGGTCGGATTTGTCGTCCACGGAGAAGATCCTGAGGGGGCCGACCTCGGGCGGCTCCGTTGGTCCAGCGAGCGAGAAGGAGAGGACGAAGCCTGCTTCGGCCTCTTGACGGATCAGGCTGGCCTGCAGGCCTTGCTTGACGGCCCCGCACGATGGGTCGCGCCTCGCTTCAGCGATGTGGCGCCAGAAGGCGTCAGTCCCTTCGAACCGGACGTCCTGATGCCCTACGCCATGGCAGCCCACGACCGAGGTCGCTGACATGCACGCCATTGGTGTGGACGTCGGAGGCAGCGGGTGCCGCATCGCCGTGGTGAACGTGGACACAGGCACCGTGCAAGGCGATGTGCTGCGCCTTGAGCACGACCTGTCGACACCGGCCGAGACCATCCTTGCCAACCTCCGTGGAGCCTTGGCCAACCATCCTTCGCTGCCCGTTGGCCTCGGTTTTCCCGGGCTCGTCGAAGGCACGACGGTCTTGGGTGCGCCCAACCTTGGTTCCACATGGCCCGGCACCGACCTTGCTTCGGCGTTGGAACGACCCGAACTCGTCTTGCTCAACGATGCTGACGCGGCCGCGGTCGCGGAACAGCGGTTGGGATCCTCCTTCTCAGAGGAGGGATGCGTGCTGATGGTCACCGTGGGAACAGGGCTGGGCAGCGGCGTTCACCGAGGCGGAGCTTTGGTGCCCGGGTTTGAACTCGGACGTCTCCCTCATCCGACCCGAGGCGGGGTGCTTGAGGCACACGCAAGCGGCCGCGCAAGACGGCTGAACGGCTTGGACTTGGCCGAATGGTCGAACCGATTCAACGAGGCTTTGGCGGTCATGGAAGAGGCCGTGGACGCGGATATGATCGTGGTTGGCGGTGGCATCACGGAGCAATGGGACGCCTTTGTTGACCGACTGGTTGCCCGTGCGCCGCTGAGACGAGCGACCTTTGGGCCTAACGCCGGGCTCATTGGCGCAGCGCTGATGGCGCGTGGCTTCAACGCTTGACGACGATGGTCAACAAATCGCCGTCCTTGAGCAAATGATCCAATCCGACGCGCTGCCAATCGAATTTCGCGCTTGGACCCTTGACCTTGGCATACCGGAATTTGCGGACGAAATCGCGGTGCAGTTTGGTGCAGATGGTTTCGACCGTGGACGTGTCCTTGACGATGAGGGGCTCTTCGAGGTCCGCCTCGCCGCCTTGTGGTTTGAGGAACACCCGCATGAATCCAAGGTTGTCGTAGATGAAGTCCTTGAGTTCCTCAAGCCCTTGTTCTTTGAAGGCGGAAATTCGCATGATGGGCCACTCCTGTGGGAGCATGGACTCGGCATGCTGGAGTTGGTCTTCGGTGGCGATGTCGATCTTGTTGATGGCGACCACCGCTTTCTCGTACACGCGGTTCATGGCCAACGCGTCCACGATTTGTTCGGCCGTGGTGTCGTGACGCAGGGTCACGATGGCGCTGGTGTAGCCAAAGGTCCGGATGATGGAGCCCATCTCTTCGGAGGTCAGGTGGGTTTGCTCCACCGTGCTCCGCACGTCGATGCCGCCCTTGTCGGAGCGAACGATGAACACGGGAGGACGTTGTTCGTTGAGCCGGAGTCCTGCGTTGTGGAGCTCACGGTACAGAACGTCAAAGTGGCCGTCTTGGAACGGATCGACGATGAACAACACCATGTCCGCCGCCCGGATGACACCGAGAATCTCCTTGCCTCGGCCTTTGCCTTCTGATGCGCCTTTGATCAAACCGGGCAGGTCAAGGATCTGAATTTTCGCGCCTCGGTGCTCCATCACACCTGGAATGCACGTCAGCGTGGTGAAGGCGTAGGCGCCGGTCTCCGAGTGGGCGTCGGTGACCTTGGAGATGAGGGTCGACTTTCCGACGGAGGGGAAACCGACGAGGGCGACCGTGGCGTCACCGGATTTCCTGACTTCGAAACCCTTGCTTGGCCCAGAGCTGCGTGCAGACGCAGCGGCCTTTTCCTGCTTGAGTTTGAGTTGGGCAATTTTGGCCTTCAACTTCCCAATGTGGGCGTTCGTGGCCTTGTTTTTCTGCGTCTTATGGATCTCGTCCAGGAGCGCCTGAATCTGCTCCTGGATCGTCGCCATGCGTCGTCCCCGTGTGCGTGGTCCGCGAGTCAGGCTTCAACCTCACCCTTGGAACAGGCCGAAGAGCGAGGCTTGAAACCCACGGCGCACGCGCTCAACGCATGGGCCTCGAGTTGGTGCTCCTCCTCGTGGACCAACCTCGCTTGGCCACCCTGCTTGAACACACGTGGGAGGACGTGGACGCCACCATGGAGGCCGGGGGTTTGCGAAGTTCACGCTCCACGGCCGATGCACGGCTCGTCAGGCCCTTCGACATCGACGCAGAAGCTGAATGGCTCGACTGGTCGGAAACTCAAACCGACGTTGACCGCTCCTTGCCTGTGCTTGAAGGCCTCGCAGCGTGCGAGGAAGGAGAGGAGGGGCTGCTCCACCTGATGCGATGGTGCAGCCCGGGCGCATGGGAAGTCTGGGAAGGCCGAGCCTTCCTGTATTTCGACGTCCTTCTGGGCCGGGAAGTCGCCCACGTGGATGACCTCTACGCAGAACCCACGTGGTGTGACATCGTGGCCGAAGCAGGAAAGCGCACGGAAACCGAGTTGGTCGAAGCGGTCATTCTCGATTGGATGAGCCGGCGTGAAGCGCTCGGGGAAACCTTGGACGAACACCGCGACCCACGCATTCTCCCAACCCATGAGGCCCACGTTCGAGCCACAGGAGCGCTGGCTCACGCTCTTGAGCGGCTGACCAACGAACCCGATCTGGTCGGCGTCGTTGGGCGCGAACACCTTACCGCCACGGCTTGGGGCCACGGCCCGTGGAACCTCACGGCCGTGCTGCAGCATGGCCTACCGACGGTCGATTGACGACGGGTTGAAAGACGGGAGCAGGGAGGCTTGCACCATGTCGGAAGACCTCCAAGAGGAGGACGCGGTCGAAGTGACCGTGGACGAACCCGAAACCGAACCTGAGCCCGTCGATCCGTTGACCGAGGCCCTCGCGAGGGCCGAGGTGGCCGAGAAGGAGATCGCGTACCGCGAGGCTGATCTCCAAAACGCCAGGAAGCGCTTCGCCCAAGACCGTGCTGAACTTGCCCGGTACGGCGCCCAACACCTCGCGCGTCGCATGGTCAGCGTTCTGCTGGACGTGGGACGGGGCTTGGCAACAACCGAAGGCGACGACGGCCCCGCGTCCGAAGCTCTGCGCCTCCTTCACGATCGTTTGACGGCCGAATTGAAGGCCTCAGGCGTGGTTCGAATCGAGGCCAAAGGCCAACCCTTCGATCCATCGACCATGGAGGCAATCACGACGGTTCCTGCCTCAGAGGACCATCCTGCAGGACAGGTCATCGAGGAACTCGAGGCGGGATTCATGCTTCACGACCGTGTGCTGCAAGCCAGCCGCGTGGTCGTAGCGGCGTGAATCAGCCGACCACAGCGCCTTCGTGCAGAAGCGAGAGGCGGTAGAGCGCGTCGTGCTCGATCATCCACTCGATGACCGACTCGGGCACGCTGGGTGTGAGGACCGCACGCACTGCGTCGTCGTCTCCAACCGTCGAAAGCATCCGGGCGGTTTCCCGCACGCGCCACCCCTCCAAGTCACGGCGTGCCTGAAGCGGCGCACGCACCACGTCCCATCCTGCCGTCTCGTAGAGCACCGCGGTTTCCTCGTCGGAAGTCAGCAAGGTGCCCTCGCCGTGCACCGAGGTCGCGTGCTCCACCCAAGCGGGCGGGTCGTTGATGTCGGGTACGTGGCAGACCTTCAGCCGAGCCAGGTCTTCAGGACTGCACGCACCGGCTGCCCATGCGTGAATCATGGCCTCGCGCTCTTCCGCCGACCATGGGTTTCGCATCGAAGCTTCGGCGGTCGAGGAACCAACGGCGACCATCACATCGTCGTGGCCAGCATGCTGCAGGGCGGCCTCGACCAATCCGGCGTGACCCCGGTGGAAGGGCTGGAAACGCCCGAGCACCACCGTGCGGACCATCGAAAGGCCTCAGTCGATGTCGAGGTTGGACAACACCGCTTCGAGACGCGTGACCTCTTCTTCGATGGAGCGGCGTTCCTTGCTGCCGATGCGTTCCTCGAGGCGCTCGGTGAGGATGTTGATGTCCTCGCGGATGGCCGTGCGCTGACGTTCCGTACGCCGGTCGATGACCTTCATGCGGGCCTGTGCAGCGTGTTGGCGAGCGCGCTTCTGGGAGAGCTTCTCTTCGGTTGGCGCAGGAGCCTTGTCCAATTCCACAGCGACCGGGAAGGGAATCATGATGCCTTCCTGCGTGAATTCAGCGTCGATCATGCTGAGCAATTGGTCATTGGCGATGCGCTTGTCGGCAAAGGATGCGAGCCACACGTAGAGGCGGTAGACCTTCGCATAATCGGACATCTCCAGGAATTCCACGTGCGGTGCGGGGTCGGCCAAGACGTATTCTGAATCACGGGCAACGCGAAGCAGGGTATGCTTGACGTGGGCGGATTTCTCAGCGTAATCCACGCCAACGTCGACGCTCAACACCACGCGACGGGGGAGTCCGTCGCCACCACCGCGGGCCATGTTTGTGATCGTGGTGTTGATCAGGGTGTTGTTGGGAATGATCACCAATTCCTCTTCCAAGGTGAGGATCTTGGTGGACAGCATGCCCATCGCCATGACGGTGCCTTCGATGCCGTCAACCACGATGCGGTCGCCGTTATCGAAGGGGCGGTCCAAGGAGAGCATGAAGGAGTTCATGATGTTACCAAGGGTGTGCTGAACGGCCAAACCGATGATGATGGAGAACACGGCCAGTGAAGCCAGCACGCCGGAGAGGTTGATCGACAACTGTTCAGCAGCGAGCACGATACCAAAGGCCCAAGCGGAACCGCGTGCAAGGAAGACAAGCAGAGGGTTTGACCCTTCGACCTTGACTTCACGCTTGTTTTGCATGTTGTCGAGGAAAGTGGTGAACACCACCTTGATCGTCGAAGAAAGGGCCGATGCTGAGATGAGGATCAACGAGGCGTAGACGTAGGGGGGCGCAGACTCACCGAAGTCGTCGAAAAGCCACTGCACCATGAAGAGGCCAGCCACCAAGGTGACGCTCAACAACACGCGAGTGGAGACGATTTCGACAAGGTCGTCGTCCCAGGAGGGTTGGGTTCGTCCGGCCAGTTTCCTTAGCAGACCAAGGATGACCTTGCTGGTGAAGAGGGCGGTAAAACCGATGAAAAGGACAGCAATGATGGCTTGCATCCAGAACTCAAGTTCGTCCACCATGGACAAGTCAAGCAAGGTGTCGGGAATGGCGAGCACGTCATTCAGAGGGCGACCCATGTTGGGGTGCCCATCGCATGCCCTCTAAGGCCTTCCGCCTGTAGGCAGCGAAGATTTCACTCTTCTTCGCCGGAGGGGCCGAGCATCGCGCGCCACTCAAACAGGTCAACGCGGTGGTCGACGTCGACGTCGGAGGAGGTGATGATCCGGGAGACCTTGGACGGGTCGAGGTCCTCGCCCAAAAGAGAGGACAAGCCGTGGAGCAGTTCAGGGCCGTTGAGCTTCCCGTCGTCGTCGGTGTCCAGTTGTTCAAACGCCTCGTCGGCGGTCATTCCTTTTTCCTTCAGTGCTTCAAGCAGACGCTCGAACGCACCCGCCATGTCCCAATCCATGTCGTTGAGCATGACCCTGACTTGGACACCCCCACTTATGCCTTCCTTCAGATGGAGCGCCTCAACAAACCCACTTCAGGTGAAGAGGATGAGGAACATAAACCGCTTCAGAACAGCGGCTGGGGGCCTTGTTTCTTTAGGGCGCCCTAAAAAGCCTAAAGCGTCGAGCACTTCGGAAGCCCATGACCGTGCGGACCTTGGCCGGTGTTGTGGCGCTGATGCTGTTCAGTGCCCTTTTCCTCGGCATGGCTGCACCTGGCCTCGATCCCGGGCATTTGGAGGAGGGAAAAGCGCATCCTGAGTGGACCTCCGGCCGTGACGATGACGACTTTTGCGAAGAGTTTGAGGACGACGAAACGTCTTGCAATCAATATCCACAATGTGAATGGGAAGCCGAAGATGACGATGACGCAGAACCCGGAGAAGGGGATTGCGAAGAAGCCGAAGACGATGACGACGACGACGATGACGACGACGACGACGATGACGACGACGACGATGATAACGGCAACGGCGGCACCCCCGGCAACGGAGGTGGCGGTGGAGGCTCCAGCGGCGTGGACACCGACAACGACGGAACGAACGACAATCTTGACGACGATGACGACAACGACGGCGTGAGCGACAGCGCGGACGCCTTCCCCTTAGACGCCAACGAATCGGTCGACAGCGACAACGATGGCGTGGGCGACAACGCCGACACCGACGATGACAACGACGGCGTGGTCGACGAAGACGACGCTTACCCGTACGATGCGAACGAGCAGTACAACTTCGACGGTGACAGCGTCGGCGACAACGCCGACACCGACGATGACAACGACGGCGTTGAAGACGCCAATGACGCATTCCCCTACGATGCCACAGAGTGGTCGGACCACGACGGTGATGGCCTCGGAGACAACGCCGACCGGGACGACGACAACGACGGTGTGGCCGATGATCAGGACGCCTTCCCTCTGGATCCGAACGAATCCAACGATGCCGACGGTGACGGGGTCGGGGACAACGCCGACAACGACGATGACAACGACGGTGTCAACGACGATGAAGACCAGACGTTTGACGACGAGAACGTGCAGCGTTCGGACCACGACGGTGATGGGTACCCCGACGATGAGGACCTGGATGACGACAACGACGGCGTCAACGACGAACTCGATGCATTCCCGAAAGACGCCTCTGAGACCGCAAATTTCGACGGCGATGCTGTCGGTGACAACGC
>DALQ01000054.1:0-3231 GCA_002496845.1 Euryarchaeota archaeon UBA495 | reverse complement strand
CACCGACGACGACAACGACGGTGTGCTCGATGAAAACGACGCCTTCCCCTTCAACGCAAGTGAATGGTCGGACAACGACTTGGACGGCATCGGCGACAATGCGGACACCGATGACGACAACGACGGCATCCTTGACCAAGACGACGATTTCCCGCGTGATGCAACGTACAGCGAAGACTTCGACGGGGACGGAATGGCTGATTCTGTGGACCTCGACGACGACAACGATGGGGCACCCGACACCATCGATGCCTTCCCATTGAACGCCTCTGAAACGTCGGACTATGACGGGGACGGCATCGGTGACAACCGAGACACAGACGACGACAACGACGGGTTCCTCGACGTGTTTGACCGCTACCCTCGGTTTGCCGGCATCCCCACCAGCGAGGAACAAGCCGGGGAGGATGGCTCGAACGTCGACGCCCCACAGGGCGAGCAAAGCATGACGTTGAACGCGTCGAACCTGCTTGTCCTCTTGCTTCTGTCTTCGACGATCAGCATCAGCCTCGTGTTGCTTGCTCAACGCTTCCTGAAGGCCAGCTCAACCGCGGGTCCAGAAGAAAAGCAAGCCGTGGACATCAACGAAGAGAACCCTGAGGTGGAAGCATGAACGCAGTCAAAAGAATCCTTGACGCCGATGTGAGGAGCATCCTGAACCCGAGCGTCTGGTTGCTGATCGTCGCTGTCTCCCACACCCTGTTTGGTTCACTTGTGCCCATGATGCAAGCAGAACCAGGATCGGATGAATTCATTTCAGCCTCCTATGGGCTTGTGATCGCCGTGGTGCTGATCAGCATCTACGTCTTCACCCAAGACGCGCCCATGGCCAGGATGACCGGCGTGGTCGGTGCAGCCGTGTTCTCCTGGATCTTGATGCTCAGCCTCATCTCTGAAGGCGGAGACTTCCAACTGACCGCTGAACTCTCACCGCCCTTTGTCTACAAATTCCAGCTCAACATCGAACTGGCTCCACCGCTGCTGTTGTGGGGCCTGTTGGCCACCAGCGGTTTCCTCCACTGGAACACCGGGGAGACTGAAGAGACCAGCACCGAGTGAGGGAACAGCATGTCCGAGGAACGCGCGTACTTCGAGAACCTCATCAAGAAGGGATACCCGAAGGAAGACGCCCTGACCTACACGCAGAAGTATTACCCCGACTTCACCGACCGACTCCCTGAACCGCCTCCACCCCCGTCCTTCCTCGACGAGGACATGAACGAATGGCCCATCTACCACGAAGGAGGATTCCGTCTCGAGCACCTCGTCGCGGAAAGCATCCTGCTTGCAGAAGCCATGCGAGACAGCATCGTCGAACACCGCCAGAAAGTCATGGCAGCTGTTGGTTTGGTGGCCGTGCTCTTGCTGGCCGCCCTCGCCATGCAGATTCCTGCTCAACTGAGCCCGTTGGAGGGCGATTGGATGAAGTCCGATGGGGAGATCATCACCTTCGCCGGCCAAGGTGAATACGTGGATCGCAGTGGTTTTGAGGCCACATGGTCCCTTGACGGAAACGTGCTTGAAGTCGTGTGGACCGACCAACAAAGCCGTGCTGAAGACCCTGCAACTGTGATCATCCAAAGCGGTCGCATCGCCATGGAGGAGGACGGTGCATACCTCTGGCTCCGGTGGACGACGCTGACGGTTGACGGCGAGACCATGGATCCGCCAGAGGCCTGCATTCTCCTCATTGATGCGAAGCAGGCGAACAACATCCCTGCGTACGTTGCATACACGGATGAACACGTGGGCCAGGCGCCCTCATGGTGCACGAACTGAGCGACGCTCAACGGCCATTCGGAATTCTTCGGGATCGTGCCCCATGGCCTCAATCAGCGACGGGCATCGGCTGCACGTCTTCGGTTTCTGCTTTCGATGGCATTTTCCGCAACATTCGGACTTGGGACCTTTTTCGAACATCTTGTTCGACAGACCGCTCCCTTCGAACTGACCCAAGTATTCGTCCGCCTGTGCCTGACTTTTGGTGCATCCACCGCATCGCCCTGAGCAACCTTTCGTCGTGTCCTGCTCAAAGGACGTCAGCTTGTTCCATGCACAATCAGGGCAGAACGAAAACCCAGCCGGAGGGTGAACCCCGCAGGTTGGACAGGCCGCCATGCACCCACGGGGTCGTTCCAGCACATAAATTTAGGGCGTCCTAAAAATTGAAAGTATTCCTGGTTCACCCCTAACGCACAGCGCCAAGCGAAGGCTGCAGAGGCACAACGTGGTGCGCAACATCATGCGAACCCATGGGGCATCAATCCAGCCGGCATGCCACTTTCGAGCCGGTATGGCAGACGGCTCAGTAGCAGAGCACGGTGTCCGCTGCGGTGGCCAACGCGATCACGCCCGGCGGGCCGCTCCAAGCGATGGCCTCGTCAGGCACGATGATGCCGCCTTGACCCTCTTCAATGTCAGCGGTGGCCTTGAGCGAGTTGAAGGAGCAGTGCCATCGGGCACCGTCGGTCAGGACTTGCACGAACTGTTGAGCCATGGCAGGGGGCGCACCAATGCGCTCCATGAGGCCCTCAAGGTACCCGGGCACGAGCATGCGTGTGGAGGCCGCCGCGAAGAACACGTCCACGTCGTGCCCGTCGGTGACGGCCTGCGCGGCACAGGCAAGGCCAACGACGGCCTTGGTAGGATCGGTTTCAGGGTCGGACACGAATTTGACGAACACGCTGCAGGTCATGGTCTTCCCATGAGGTGCCCGGACTTCAATCATGCTCAGAATCACCGAGTTCTGAGAGAATTTCTGTTGCGAAATCCTGACTCTCTTGCCACAACCGCCTTGTGCGTTGGTATCTCCAACTGATGAAAGGTACAAACAAAAATACCGAAAATACGCCAAGGAGATCTGGATAGAACAACGTCACAGGTCCCAAAATAAACAAAAATCCAATTTGCAGGTAGATTGTTGACGCTGCCCAGTCCAACCAAGTGAAGATGCTATGATCAGTTTCCTCATCCATTTCCCCCCATTGAAATTCTTCCCCACAATGCGGGCAATCAAAGCGTCCTGGTGACCCATCAGCCAATTCCACCTTTCGGCTGCAATGTGGACACAGGATGACAACCATCAGATGGGATTCAGAGGTTGTTCTAGATAAGGTGACATCCATTGATGGCCTTCATTGCCACAAATGTACAGACTCCTATGGCTACACTGAATTCCTTTGGTCTTGGAATCAAACGCCGATCCTGTCAGGCGGTGGACAAAGGGGCCTA
>DALQ01000001.1:51627-63662 GCA_002496845.1 Euryarchaeota archaeon UBA495 | reverse complement strand
AGGCAGGTGCACACGTTTGCGGCCACTTCTGCTTCGGGGTCAGCAGCACGACGCAGCAAGATGTCAATTAGCGCGAGCGGCTCGACCAAACCTGGGCGCTCCAACAAAAGCTGCACCCAACGGATCAGCAAAAGTCGTCGGTCAAGGTCGCCTTGCTCCAAGCGAGTGAGGACCCAAGCGGCCGCTTCGGTTCCCGCGGTGTGGGCTTCCACTTCCGTGTTGCGAGGCACCACGGCATGGGGGTTCCAGCCCATGTGTTGTGGGCCGACGTCGGGCTGAGTGTGCCAGATTCCAGGGCGTTGGGCCAATGCAATCGACTCCAGAAGATGGTAGCCTTCGTGCACGGCTTGGCCGTGAGCGGCTTGGGCTAGGCCGTTTAGTAACGACACGGCAAGCCACCAGCGGTCCGTGTTGGGAGCTTCTCTGTCCAAGGCTTGGGCCAACCAAGCGGTGGTCAGCCGGTAGACGATACGGCCGGCGATGTTGGTTGTTCGCTTGGCGAGCCAGCGGCCATGAACCTCGTACGGGTCGTCGGAGAGGCTCATGCGGTGTGGAACGACCAGTTCGACGACCTCGTCCAGATGGCGCTCAAACGTCCCTCGGTCCGCTTGGAGGAGGGACAAGGCCGACGTGGTCACGTCCGCAGGAGCGTTTGGCCTCATGGGTGGAAAATCAGGATCGATGAGGGGCGGGGCTGGCAACGGCCAAGCCAACGTGCCGCGCTCCAATGCCTCGGACATCATCGTGGCCGTGCGTTCGAACACGGCCTCGAGCAACGGCGCCTTGCTCCGCTTCACACCACTGTGTCTGACCACCGGATTATGAAGCGCATGGGTTCTTTCATGGCTGTCCTTCGGAAGAATCTGGACCGATGCCGGTGCTGATGGTGCCGTTGTGCCATACGCCACGGTACATCAGCGTGACCCGAAAGGGCAAGGCGAGTTGACCGTCCGCACTGACCGCGATCAGTCCGCCGCGCCCACCAAGCGGTTCAACCACATCGAGCACGTGCTCGCACACTTCCGCAAGATTGGCGCCCTCGGTCCGCATCCCAACGCCGACCTCGTGGGCTGCGCAGGCACGGAGGTACGCTTCGCCAACCCCGGTGCATGACACGGCAACGCGAGGGTCGGCCCAAGTGCCGGCGCCGATGATCGGTGTGTCACCCACGCGTCCAGGCGGCTTGCCCGTCATGCCACCAGTTGAGGTGGCCGCCGCCACCTTTGCGCGAGCATCGAGCGCTACGGCCCCGACGGTGCCGGGCCCGTCGACCTCCTCACCGAGGTCATGGTCCAAGGCCGCATCGTCTTCGTCGGTGGCCCCGGGGCGCAAACGAGCGTCCCGCCATTTTCGCCATTGCGCGGTGCGAAGTTCGGTCACCAATGCCTCTGAGGCCACCGTTTCGTAGCCTTGAGCGGCCGCCCATTCTTCTGCACCAGGCCCGGCCATCATGGCCGGCCATCCTTGCTCAAGAAGGCCACAAGCCGCACGAATTGGATGTCGAAGGTTGGTGACTCCGACCACTGAACCGGCTGCACCGTCGTCGCCCCGCATGATGGATGCGTCCATCGAAACACGCCCGTTTGCGTCCAACACGGAGCCGATGCCTGCGTTGAACCCCGGTTCGTCTTCGAGGGCTTCGACGGCGAGCCGCACCGCCGTTAACGCATCGAGTTCACCGGACTCAAGACGAGGCCCGAGGTCTTCCAAGATGGCCTGCATGCACGCCACGCGCTGTGGGTCCATCGGAGTCATGCCACGCCACGGCCCATCGCCACCTGCGCCGCCATGCAGCGCCAGGAGGGCCATGCGACCGCCTCACTCGATGAGGGTGCAGCGGATGATCTTCTGCGGGGTGCTGGGTCGGTCGCCCGGCATCTTTTGGCACGCTTCGATGGCCTTGACGACGTCCATGCCTTCGCTGACCTCACCAAACACGGCGTGGTTGCCGTTGAGCCACGGCGTCGCGATGGTGGTGATGAAGAATTGAGATCCGCCGGTGTCACGGCCAGCGTTGGCCATCGACAGAATGCCGGGGCGGTCGTGCTTCAGGGCGAGGGCAGAGGGTTCGCAGGGAATCTGCCAGCCGGGGCCACCGGTGCCTGCGCGCCGGGACATGGGGTCCTTGGAGTGAGGGCAACCTCCCTGCAACATGAAATCAGCAATGACGCGGTGGAAGTGAAGGCCGTCGTAGTATCCGTCGCCGACGAGTTTCACGAAGTTCGCAACCGTATCCGGCGCGTTTCCGTGGTAGAGCTCTAGGAGGATGTCACCGGCGCTGGTTTCCATGCGGACTTGCATGGTTCTTCGACGAGGAGGGGCTCTTTGAGGCTTCGCGCGCAGAAACCAGCGGTTGAAATGGAGGTGGCGTTTCAAACCACCATGAGCGACTTCCTTGACCACGACCTTGAGATGATCGACGGCTCAACCACCACCCTTCGCACCCTCACTGGCGATGGGCGTGTCTTGGTGGTCAACGTGGCCAGCGCCTGCGGTCTTACGCCGCAATACGCTGACCTGCAGCGCCTCCACACAGACCACGACGGCATCACCGTCGTTGGTGTGCCGTGCAATCAGTTCGGAGCTCAGGAACCGGGCACGCACGAGGAGATTTGCGCCTTCACAGAAGAGCGGTACGGCGTGACCTTCCCCCTGTCGGCCAAACTCGAGGTCAATGGATCTGGCCGCCATCCCATTTACGCAGCCCTTTGCGCCGTCGCCGATGCAGACGGACACCATGGAGACGTACGCTGGAATTTCGAAAAGTTCCTCGTCAGCAACGACGGAAGCATCGTTCGCTTCAAGCCTCAAACATCACCCGCAGACGTGCTTTGAGGGTCACTCGTCATCGTCCGCATACCGAGGCTTCCCCTTGGGCATGAACCGAAACACGATGATTGCAGCCAGGAAGGAGATGACCGAAGACGCGGACACCCCCGCCTTCAACCAGCAACGCGCGCATGGTGTAAATTACACACCACGACGGAAAAACATGGCCCCGGCCCGCATCAATGGGCCGACCTTCGTCACCGCTGCAGCAGGAACGGGAAAACAGTCATCACCTCTGCGCTCAGATGCGAAGCATGGATGCCCAACCAATGGGAGCCACAGCGGCTACGATGACCGATGAGGAGCGTACCCGCGCCCATCGCGGCTACATGATGTACGACTGGGCCAAGTCCGGCTTCGAAACGTCGGTCGTCGTGGCGGTGTTGCCGGCATGGTTCGCCTACCTGTTCATCGCGGCCAACGGACAGGAAATGTCCTTCCTTGGGATGACCCAAACCGCTGACGGGATTTTTGCGCTGGTGACGGCTTCTGCGGCGCTGTTTGTTGCGATCATCTCTCCAGGTTTGGGGGTCATCGCAGACCGCATTCCAATCAAACAACTCATGCTCCGATGGGCGACGATCATCGCCTGCAGCGCCACGGTTTTGCTTGGTCTCGCGCTGTTCCTCCCGATCGAAATCCGGTGGGCTTGGCTGGCGATCATGTACCTCATCGCCAACATCGGCACCAACGTCAGCAACGTGTACTACAACGTCCTGCTGCCTCATATTTGCAAAGACGAGGAAGAGCTTGACCGCATTTCCACGGGCGCCTACATGTACGGCTACATCGGCGGTGGTCTTCTCCTCGCCACGCACCTTGGTTTGGTGATTGGCACCGGATACGCTGATTGGGCGACCGCGTTTGCGCTGTCCACCACTGGTCTGTGGTACTTCGGTTTCGCGACGTACACTTTCAACCGGGTCCCCGAGCCGCCCATCGTCATCGAACTCGAAGAGAAACTCACCCTCGGTTCGGCCACCAAATTGGCCATCTCTGAAGTCAAAGGGACCATTGGAGACTTCTTTGGCACCTACCGCATCCTTGGCCTCTATCTTCTGGCTTACCTGCTCTTCATCGATGGCATCAACGCCGTCACCGGTTTGGCCGGGGCCTATGGTGCCGGTGTGCTTGGGGTGCCGCTGGTGGCCAACATGGCCGTGATCCTGTTGGTGCAGTTCGTCGCCTTCCCTTCAGCCGCCTTTTTCATCAGGGTGGCGAAGTGGACATCGACCAAGACGACCGTGATGATCACGTGCACGCTGTGGGTCTTCGTGGTGCTGATGGCCATTGCTTTCGCACCCCTGCCACTCGACGCTCACGACGAACACGATTTCCAGGTTGAACTGCAAGACGACGGCACGTACCTCATCGTCAACGCGACGGATTTCATGATGGCGCCACTCGGTTCCGACCAAGAATTCCGTGAAACCACCGAAGGGTTGCTTCCGTTCGAGGAGTACAATGCCGATCGTGATCGCAATGAGTTCACAGGTGAAGCCAGGGTGTTGACCGCGACCCAACTTGCGACCCTCCTAGACCATCTTGACGATTCGCGGTTCAGTTTGAGCGTGCAAAACGGCAGCATGGCAGGATTCTACGCGGGCGCCAATCACCCAACCAGCCTCGGGGATGGGCCTGTTGATTTCATCCCGCAGAAGGCCCGGCAGTTGATTTGGGAACCGTTGAACATGGGCATTTCCATCCAATGGATGTTCATTGGCATCGGGGCCGGGTTCCTCCTTGGAGGCTCCCAGGGGATGGCCCGGTCGCTCTTCTGTCAGATGGTGCCCGAGTCACGCAGCGCTGAATTCTTCGGCTTCATTGGCTTCTTTGGCCGCGCAGCTTCCTTCATTGGGCCTGCGTTGTACTTCGGTGTCAGCGGCATCGCCGACGCACGAACCGCCATTTTGTCGATCATGTTCCTCATCGTGTTCGGCGTCATTCTCACGTGGTTCGTCGACGTCGAAGAAGGGGCGCGCATCGCTGCTGAGGAAGACGCGAAGTACGCGAAGATGGCCGCAGAGAGCGAGTGAAGTCCGAGCAAGGATGATAGGACATCTGAACGAATTCCGTTCAGATGATGCCCCCGCCTGCCCCCCTCCCTCCTCCTGATGACGATCCTTGGGACGAGTTCGACACGGCTCCCGCTCCCGTCGTGGCTCCGCCGATGCCGGGCCCTCCGGCGCAAGCCGGTGGCGCGGTCGCGCCAGGTTTGCCGATGCCACCCGTCGGTGGGGCGATGCCAACGCCCGCTCCCGCCGAAAGCATGGTTCCGGCGACCGAACCGGTCGCCCAAGCCGTTGTGCAGCCCGTTGCCGCCGCTGCGGTTCAGCCCATGACGGCCAACCTTGGCGGACAACAGGTCATGATGCAAGCGGGCATGGTGCCGGTGCAGGCCGCGACCGTGGTTCAGGTGCCTGTCCCTGTTGCCAAAGAGCCGCGTGAATGGCCGCCGCTGACCCACATGATCGTGATGGCCGGATTCGGACTGCTTCTCCTCACGGCCCTCTTGGTGCTCTTTGCAAATCTTGCTGATCCGCCCTCTGAGTTGGACTACCCATTGGACGACGACGCAACCTTCGAAGATCTGCAGCAAGCTTCCGACGATCTTGCACAAGACCAGGACAAGTACGACCGCCGCCAAGCCGTCTACGGTGCTTTTTCGCTGTTCTTTGCCACGGTAGGTCAACTGGCCGTTGTTGCTGGTTTGCTCTTGTACACCGTGAAGGACGCAGAAGGCATGCCTGCTCCTGTTCGAGCCGTGCTTTTCGGTGGCGTGCTGTTGTTCCTCGTCCGTATGCTGACCAACGGCTTGGACCTTGCCGCCTTGCTCTGAGCGTCAACTCAAGCGGTGTTGCCATCCTGGTTTGAAATCGGTGAATCCATCGAATCCAGGCTCGTCCCCTTCGTCCTCGGCGTTGTCTTCATCGTCTTCAGGGAGGTGCGACCAGGCTGCCAAGAAGGCCCTGAACAATTCTCGTTCGAGGTATTTGTAACGCGACAGGAGTTCCTGAATCGCGTCCATGACCCGTTGCATGACGACATGGTCAGCGTGAGGGAGGAGCAATTTTTGTCGTACAACAAGGGCATCTGCGGCGTCAATGGTGGTAGCCGCAATAGGGTCCGGCAGGAAACCAGTACGCTCCGAGCCATGGATGGCGTTGGTAAAGAAATCAAAAGAGATGGCGTCGGCGGTGTCCTCATCGATGTTCATGAACGTTTTACGGACCAGAGGATAGATTGGAAGAACCATCCTCAGAATGACGATTTCATCAGACTCACCGATGGCATACGCCTCGAAGATGTGATTGGCGATGGTGACAATCAGGCTGTCCTGTTCTTTGCGGAACGTCCATTCCTCGATGTCGTGCGCCGCAAGGTTGCGATCGGCAACATAACCCAACCTCCAGCAAATCTCGGAAAGACGGTCAAGCGGGGTGACAAATCCATCCATATGGCCGAATAACGGCGCATTGGTTTGAAGGCTTCCATCATCAAGCAAGAGGCGACGGCGCGGCTGCGTTGACGTCGTCGCTGACGCCTTCTGCGTAGCGGGCGAAGTTGTCGTTGAACATCCGCGCCAACCGGTCCGCCGTCGCGTCGTAATCCGCTCCGTCGGCCCATGTGCCGCGTGGCTGAAGCACGTCTTCAGGAACGCCAGGGCAGGAGGTGGGAACTTCGAAGCCAAAGCGCCCGTCGGTGACGTAGGTCACGTTGTCGAGGTCGCCGTCAAGCGCCGCGTTGAGCATGGCGCGGGTGTAACGGATCTTCATGCGCTCGCCAACGCCGTATGCGCCGCCGGACCAGCCCGTGTTGATGAGCCAGGCGGTGGCGCCGTGTTCGGCCATCTTGGACGAAAGGAGGTCGGCATAAACGCCGGGATGCATGGGCATGAACGGTTCACCAAAGCACGCGGAGAAGGTGGCTTGTGGTTCTTTGACGCCCACCTCAGTTCCGGCCACTTTCGCGGTGTAACCTGAGATGAAGTGGTAGGCGGCCTGTTCTGGGGTGAGCCGAGAGATGGGAGGAAGGACGCCGAAGGCGTCGCAGGTCAGGAAAATGACGTTTTGCGGGTGACCGCCCTTGGAGTCGTGGGTGCGGTTGTCGATGAATTCGATCGGGTAGGAGCCACGGGTGTTCTGCGTTTTGCTCGTGTCAGCAAAGTCGGGCACGCCGCCCTCATCGAGGACGATGTTTTCCAGCACCGTGCCGAAGCGACGGGTGGTGCCGAAGATGGCCGGCTCGTCTTCTTCGGAGAGATCGATGAGCTTGGCGTAGCACCCTCCTTCGAAGTTGAAGACGCCATTGGCGCCCCAACCGTGCTCGTCGTCACCGACGAGGGCGCGCTTGGGATCTGCGGAAAGCGTGGTCTTTCCGGTGCCGGAAAGACCGAAGAAAATGGCCGTGTTCTCGCCGTTGGTGTTGGCCGAACAGTGCATGGGGAGGATGCCCTTCTTCGGCAGGATGAGGTTCATCACAGAGAAGATCGACTTCTTGATTTCACCAGCGTATCGGCTTCCGCCGATGATCACTTCTTTGGCGGCGTAA
This sequence comes from Euryarchaeota archaeon UBA495, assembly GCA_002496845.1. Classification (GTDB taxonomy): domain Archaea; phylum Thermoplasmatota; class Poseidoniia; order Poseidoniales; family Poseidoniaceae; genus MGIIa-L3. Next base: position 56,282 of record DALQ01000001.1, on the reverse strand, counting down.
TTGACGATGACAAAGACGTGGGAATTCACGCCATCAACCTCTGGGACGGCCTCAAAGTGAGGTGCGTGAAGCACGGTGAACTGTGGTGCATGATCGGCCAATTCATCCTGGTTTGGGCGGACAAACATGTTCCGGGCAAAGGCGCTGTGCCAAGCGTTGTGGGTCACCACGCGGATGGGGAGGGCTTCGCTTGATTCTGCGCCGCAATACAGGTCCTGAACGAACAACGTGTCGCGTGCTTCGAGGTAAGCGACGACCTTCGCTCGAAGCGCAGTGAAGGTGGCCAAATCGGTGGAGACGTTGACGTCGCCCCAATTGATGTCCTCGCTGGTGCTCGCTTCTTCGACAATGAATTTGTCGTTCGGCGAGCGGCCGGTGCGCTCGCCCGTTTCGGTCACCAGCGCCCGGTGGGCGGAGAACACACCCTCGCCACGTTCGACGGCGAGTTCGATGAGCTGCGCTGCATCCAGGTTCCAATGGACGTCGCCTTGAGGCGCGAGGCCGTGCTGGCTGAGGTCGCCGCTGATGCTGCCATGCGTGGCGGGCATGACGAGCGGTTCAACCGACCCTCTTAGGGACTTGCGGTCAGGATGAGTCGGTGTGCGCAGCAACACCGCTTCAACACGTCATCCGGGCCCTTCTTTCAGCACAAGCATCAGCACACGCCCCGAGCCTTGAAGTTCCGAACATCAAGACCGGGGCATGGAAGAACCGCAGGAGGACGACCTCCTTCGTGAGCGGGCCTTCCAGCGGGCCGGAGGGTTGGACCTCTCCGGATTCGCGTTGAACGTGGAGGAAGAACCGTCTCCTGAGGAGGACGTTCAGCCTGAACCGGAGGACGTCGATGCTGCGATTGGCGACGTGTACTCGCCGTTCGGAGCGCCCTCGGCAGTCGACGGTCCTTCGGAGGACGTCGTAACGGGAATCGCCGTGGAAGGTGAACGCCGGCTTGGGCAGGGCTTGCTTGTGGCGATGGTCGTGGCCTACTCCGCCTTGGCCGCCTACGTGGGGACCGCGTTGCCTCCGGCGATTGCAGCCCCGGGTCTGCTGATCCTCGGCACCGTTGGTTTGTGGCTCGGTGAACGTTGGATTCCTCGTCCCTCGATGCGCTTGCTTGGGGTCACATGGGTCATCATCTCGATGAAAATCCTGTACGGCTTTGCTCTCGACGCACACCATTGGGGTTGGTATGACGCTCTTCCAGACGCTGGGCTGGGACTGGGCGTGACGTTGCTGGCCTTGGTCGGCCTCAACGTGGCGTTGGCGCAACGCCATGACGACGACGCCATCGCCGCTCAAGCAACGCTGATTCTGTTGCTGGTCGGAAGCGCAGCAGGCGGCCTGTACGGCGAATTTGGCGTGGTCGTGATGATCGCCTTCGGCACCATGGTCCTTCATGGAATGGCCTTGTTGAGGGGAACGGGAAACCTCGCCAGCCTCGGCATCGCAGCCTCCTACCTCTGGGTGGGCGTGCATGCACTCTCCGACGGCTGGGTTGTGCTTGGGCTGCATCTTGTGCCGCTCGAAGACGGCCTTCTCACCTTCCTCCTGATGGCGACCATCACCGGCATGAACGCGGTCATGGCAACGCGCTTTGCTCAGCACGAGAACTGGTTTTCTTCGGCCCTCGAGGCCCTCGGCGTGGGGCGTCCAGGTTTGTGGGCGGTCTCCGTCGGCCTCGGGATGGTCGGGGCGACTTTGTCGGTGGCCGCGAACCGTGAAGACGTCGGGTATGCATTGGCGCAGGTGGCCTTGCTGCTGACCGCGTTTTCAGGATCCTACCTCGCGGTGCGTGGCGTGGCATGGCCTTCGCTTCAGGCCTGGGTGCTGTGGCTGCCTTCGGTGCTGACCTTGGCCTTGATCCCACTCGTGGCCCTTGAGGCGAACGTGGGTGGGTGGTCCGTGTATGCCCTGCATGCTGCTTTGATGGTCGTCTGCACTTCGGTGGTCATCCTTCAGAACGAAGCCAACGTCTCCGATCACGTCCTTTGGGTCGGTTCGGTGGCGCTGGTCGTCTTGTTGACCCTGCTCGTGCCCGCAGGATCAGAGGACGCCGGGCAGGCCTTGCTGGTGGGTGGCGTGCTCATCGTCTGGACCGGTCTTGCTTGGCTGGCCCTTCGGCGTGATGCTCCTTCACTGGCGGGAACGGCCGTGTTGAGCCCGTGGGTTTGGGCCATGTTGTTTGTCGGAGATTTCGACGACCGCTTGCTCTCCAGCGACATCGTGTCCATCGAACTCACCGGCCAGATGTTGGGGGCCTTCCTCGCAGGCTCGCTGCTCATCACCTACGTCGTCAACCTCCGGTTGGGGGACACGGGCGTCAATTTGGGACGGAATTTCACAGGGGGCACCGAATTGAGCGCCCGCCTTCGTGATGCTGGAAGTTTGGACCTCTGGACCGCCGGCTCAGCCCTGGCCCTGCTCACCGTGTTGGTCGCCCTGATCGGCGAAGGCCTCCCCCTCGAAATCGGCCTTCTGCTGATGGTTGTCCCCGTGTTGGTCGAGGCCTCGGTCGCTGCGCTTGGTGGCCGCCGGCATCACCCACGCCGCACGCTGACGTTGACCGGCGTGGCGTCCCTCATGGTCGTGTGGAACCTCGGGCATGCGTCCGTCTTTGCTGCAGCCTTGTTGCTCTCCATCGTGGTCCTGATGCTGGACGCTACCCGCCGCCGGGAACGCGTCGAGAACCTCGATGAATTGGCAGACATGGACGTCGATGAAGGCGGCCTGCACGCTTTGTTGCTCGGCTTCCTGATGTTGATGGCCCTCGTCCGCTGGCTGCAGCCTCAATCAGGCACGCTTGACGGCCTCAACCTGTCCAGCGACGCTGGCGGCTTGGGCCTCATCACCGCGCTCGCCCTTGCCCTGTTTGTGCGTCGAGAGGTGTTGAGTGGGCGCTTGATCACCAACGTGTTGACCGCGCTCGGCCTGTTGGTCGCCATGCTGCTGGTCAGCCTTGAGGCCGCCCTGCTCTGGCTCCAAGGGGCGCTTGGTTTGATGTTCGTTCTCACCGGCGGGTGGTTGAGCATCCAAGGTGAAATGCGGAGTGCGCTGCAAACGACCGCTCGCATCGAACAACGTCGCGAGGAATACGCGGAAGTTGAAGCGCGAAGGGCTGCCTTTGTTGAGCGAATCGGGCACTCGGACGGCTCGACCATGCATCGTTTGGACAACACCACTCAAGGGTCCTCCTTGGACGTCGCCAACGCCGCAGCCTTGCGGCGCACGGCCGAGCGTTCAACCGCCCACCGTCCAACGGTACGCACCTCAGACGAGGACCTTGACGGATTGGAACACCGTCCAACGGTGCTCATGGCCTTCATTGGCGCCACCTCCTTGAGCGGCGCCGTCGCGGCTTGGCTTGGCGTGAACCACGCCCTGACGTTGGCGATGACGGCGTTGCTGATCACCGCCTTCATCGGGCTTGCGCGATGGTCTGCGGACCGTCTGGAGATGCCCCTGCCCCAACTGCTGGGCATCGATGCACCTGTGGCCGTCGGGCTCGCTGGACTGCTGTTGGTCGAAATCACAGGCCGCGTCGGGGGCTTTGTCGTGCTGTTGGACGATCAAGTGCACGTGCTGGCCTTTGTGGTCGGAGCGTTGCTGGTGGCGTCGATGCACGTGTTGGGGCGAGATCAGCTTGGCCTCCGGCTCCCGGCCTTTGCGGACGCCTTGCTCTGGACCCTCGTGGCAGGGCGTGTGGTCACGCTCTTTGTCGGCGGCGAGGTGCCGGTTCCGTTGCAAATCGATCCGTTCGAAGGAGAACCAATGGCGTGGATCCTGCCCCTGATGGTCCTCGAGTCAGCGTTGATCGCCCTCGTGCTGCTCCACGAGTGGGTCGAAGGCGTTCGCCGTCGGCGTGACCTTCCAGACCAGCGTGGTGCGGGAGGCCGTGCGATGACGGCCTTGCTTCCAGTTGCCTTGTCCTTTGGACCCGCAGGCCTGCTGGCTTTGCTGCTTGGGCTGCGCCGTGGCATCATGTGGCGGCAACCCGCCGTTCCGTTGTTGGCTGGCATCGCCCTTCCTGTGGCGTGGGCCTCGCTGGTGTTCTGGCTTGGCCCGGCCTTGGGACTGACCCTGCCCGGCTTGATCCCCGCCGCCTTGTTCATGGGAGGCGTGTCGCTTGCCGTGGCCGGTTGGACGGTGGTTCGCGACGAACCGTTGTGGTTGGCCGCCGCCTTGCAGGGAAGCCACGTCTTGCTCATCCCTGCCGCGTGGAGCGGGTTTGGTTTGTCAGGTGCTGTGGTCGCCTTGTTGGTGCTAAGCGGTGGCTCGTGGGTCATCGGCATCCTGGTCTTGCGCAGGTCGTGGCGCGTGATTGGTCTGGCCGACCTTTTGGGTGCCTGGACCGGCTTTGGCATGGCCCTTGTCGCTGGCGCCCCGACCAACACGGTCCTTGTGATGCTCGTCATCACCGTGGCCTTGCTGTCCATCGTCACATGGTTGACGCAACGCGACGCCGACGAGATCGCCATCGATTGATCAGGACGGGGAAAGCGCCGGTCGAAGCGCTTCGTCCACGGCCTGAAGCAAGGCCACCATTCGCTCTTCGAGCCGTGGGTCGTCCGTGCGTGCACTGAGGCTGGTTTTGGCTTGTGTGCCGCTGTTGCGAACACCAAAACTGAACCTCGCTCCGTCCAAGGTGCCTTGCACCA
>DALQ01000001.1:0-51206 GCA_002496845.1 Euryarchaeota archaeon UBA495 | reverse complement strand
TGCCCGTCCAACGTGAGCGGTCCGACGGTGCGATGGAGGTCCGCCGCTTCCAGCCGCCGGTTTGTTGGACGCCGCCTTGGCGGCCAAGGCCGGCGAGGAGCACCGCGACGAGGCTGGCGGCTCCGTCTCCAACAAGCGACCAGCCTCCTTCGCGGCGAGAAGGCAGGACAAGGTGGCCGGAATCCTCCACGCCCATGACGGCCGGCAACGCGGCCGTGTTGCCTTCGGCAAGCGCCACGGAAAGCCATCGGTCGCCCACGGCGGTTTCCAGCACCTGATTCACGTGCGGCATGGCCGATGCACGGCTGGTCAAGGCCAGGTCTGATTCGATCGAAGCCGCGACCGTCCATGCCCTGTCCTTGGCGGCTGCCTTGAGCAAACGGAGCGCCATTGCATCGCCGTCCACCACCGCCGGCCCGTCCGTTTCAGCGACCAGCATGAGGCATCGGTCCCCGTCTCCGTCAAGCGCAGCGGCAAGCATGGTTCCTTCAGGCGCTTCACGCACCTGCCGGAGGAGAAGATGGTCTTCCTGCAAGGCTTGAGCCCACGTCCACCGTTGTCCGGGCGACAGTTCGCCTGCGCCGCAATGCCGGTTCATGGCCGTGGCCGCATGGCTGACTTCCTGCACGTCGAGGCCGTTGGCCTCGAGCCAAGCGGGGAGCCAACCGATGGCCGATCCCCGGCTCAGGTCAAGCAGGAGCGGAGCATGTGCATCGTGGATTAAGGCCCCTTCCGTTTCCGGGAACATCGTCTCAAGGTCGTCCATTCTGGCGGTCAACCATGCCCCGTGCACCTCATCGACGTCAACGTCGCTGGGCAGGGGTTTGACCGAACCTTGCATCAGGTGAACGAGGTCATGGTCCTCCTGGGCGAGATCCAGCATCGTGCGTGTGATGCTTTGCTCCATCGCTGGGGTGGATTTGCGACCCGCCTCATCGAAGACCTTCAATCCCGAATCTTCGACCGGGTTGTGGCTGGCTGTGATCATGATTCCAGCGGTCGAACCTTGGTTGAGAAGCACGTGATGCACCAGCGGTGTTGCGCATGGTCCGACAAGGGTGACCTCCCATCCAGCACCACAGAACGCATCCTTCACGGCTTGGACGAGGGCAGGGTTACCGGGTCGGTCGTCCCATCCGATAACCACGGACGCGCCCTCGCAATCGAGCGTTCTGGCGAGGGATTGTCCTGCAAGCCATGCAAGAGGGACCGTGAGGCGACGCCCGTCGATCAAGGCATCAATCGCTTCGCGTGTTCCACACGGACTCAGGTCCACTTCGCCGCGGATGCCGTCGGTCCCAAACAGGTTCACGCGATCACCTCAACGATGCCGCCGTGCGTCAAGGTGCACGCCGTTGACGGTGGTGTTCGGGTCCACGGTTGAACCCGGGGCAAGAACACAGCCAGGATTGGTCACGGCGTTGCAGCCGACTTGGACGCCGTCGCCGAGCACGGCGCCGAATTTCCGAACGCCCGTCCCCACGCGTTGGTCGTCGATCCACACGTGCACTTCGCCTCCGTCGTGACGGAGGTTCGACAATTTCACCCCAGCACCGAGGTTCACGCCCGCGCCGAGAATGCTGTCACCGACATAGTTGAAGTGCGGGGCTTTGGCTCCGGGAAGAAGGACACTGTGCTTCACCTCGGTGCAATGGCCAATGACGCTGTCTTTGCAGGCCCACGTCCACGAGCGAACGTAGGCCGCATGGCGGACGACCGCACCCGCTTCGATCAGGCACGGGCCGATGAGGTGAGCGGCCGCTTCGATGACGGCGGTACGGTGGACGGCCACGCGCCCGTTGCGCTCGTCCACCGTGTAGTGGTCTCCGTGGGTTTCCACAAGCCCCTCTGTTTGAGCGATGGCCGCTGTAAGCTGTGCGCGCAATCCGTCTGCTGACTCCGTGTCCAGCAAGGTCCACACCGGCCCGTCCGGAAAGCGGGGGCCTTCGCCGCGTTCCAGGCTCGGAAACACGTCCTCGGCCGTGGGAAGGCGGGGGGCCATGCACCCGTGAAGGCGCATCGCTGCATCAAGGTGCCGTGCTCAGGCCGCAACGCGGTAGAGGCGCTTCCCCGTGGTGGCGTCCATCGTGAAGGCCACGGCTTCCTTCAGGTACCTCGGGATGAAGTAGCCCACCTTGCGGGCCGTCAGTCCATGGTTCCGCATTCGGCGGACGTTGGCCAAATGATCGACGATGTCCGCCGCGGTGCAGTTGGGATTTGTTTCCACGTACGCCAGGATTTCGTCCTTCAGGCGTTCCAATCGAGCTGCCTTCTGAGATCCTTTGCCGTTCATGAAGATATATCGACGCCTGAGGACTTCAACCTGCCGTGGGATGTCCCATCGATTCAGCGGTGGACGTTCAGCACATCGTCCCAATTTCTTGCCGAACCTCGGCGAAACACGTTTTCGTGAAAGGGGCGTTGCGGATAGTGCACGCAGCGTGCGAGGCGGCCACGATGATCGTAGCATCCTCGACGAACGTGCACGGGGACCATCACCATCGAGAAGTCAATCGCGGGCCCCGTGGCGGCTGGGGCTGGGCGTTCAACGCGTTCCTCTTCTCCGTTCCATTGGATGTCATCGCGGCCGGGGTGCTCAAGCGCACCTGTTTCCACGTGAAGGCTTCCTTCTGCGGGTCGAACGGGTTTCCAGACTCCAGGGCGGTCTTCGCCCAGCCACATGGTGAGGCGCTTCATTTCTGGGCGCGTGAACAGGCCGAGGTGGGCCACTTCCCACCAGCCGGGTGAACGTGCCATGGTCACGTGATGAAGGCCGGGCTGAATGTGACGTGCGTCCTGTCCATCGGCCCATGTTCTGCACAGATCAGAGAGGCGCACGCGAAGGATGGGCACCACTTCGCACTGCAAGGCAGCCAACCGGTAGGGGTTGGCCAATTCGCCAAGCAACAGAAGCGGCCAGCGTTGCTCGAGCGGTGCGGCCCCTTTGGCCTTCAGCAGCTCCGACAGCATCACGCCCTGTGCATCGGTGTAGGACGCTGCCCAATCCCTTAGCCCTTCAAGCTCCAACGTGCCGTTGTCGGTTGCGGCTGGCGGGTTGAGCGTCCACGTCGCTTCAGGCGTGTGCAGGACGTCGGTTTCGGGCAGGGCCACGGGGGATGAAGCCGGACTGTAGGGCCAAAGACGAGGGCTGCGTCCGTCCATGTTGCATCGACCTGCTGCTTGGCCATCAATGCCGCGCTCAATCGGTGAACGTGTGGGTCGCTGCGCACGCAGGGCAGGTCACCTTGATCGGGCGCACGTCAGGAATACCGAGGGCCGCTCCACACGTCGGGCAACGGATGGCTTGGCTGACCTGCGATCGGCGGGTTTTGGCGTCCGTGGTGGGGTCGTATCCGTACCGGTATTCTGAGAGGTCAAGGTTCTCTGCCGCCGAAGGTGGAGCAGGAACGTCAGGTACGGTGGCGAACGGTGGCGGTGTGGACGTTCCATCGCTCGGTTGGGCCCCGCCAAGATGGGCGTCAAGGGCGCGTTGCACGTCGGCAGCCGTGACGCCGTTGGCTCGTGCCACGGCGTCCATGGCCAACATGCGGTCATACCCTGCCATTGAGGCGAGCCGTACGAGGTCCTCCGTGCTGACCATGAGGCCACCTTGGCCCCATTCCGTTTCAGGCTTGCTCGGTTTCGCTCATGTCAGGCAGGCTTGGTGGGAAGGCCAAGGTGGTCGCCATGACCCCAACAAAGGCACACAGCACGACGCGGCCGTCTCTCAAACGCCACGGTAGGGCACGTTGTACGGTTGCCGCTCCTTGAGGCTGCGGTTGACCACCATGGCGAACCACAGCACGACGATCCAAATCATGGGCATCGTCAATTCGCTGAGAATGCTTTGCACCTCGAAGGTGAACTCCCCTGCCAGCACTTCGCTGGCGATGGTCAGGGAGGAATCGACGAAGGAGTACACGACGAGGCCGAAAATGGAGAGGATGACCATGCGCCCAGAGAAGTTCCCCCGCTTGATTCGCAGCATCATGAAACCGGCGGTGGACGTCAGGAAGGCCAAGACAATCCATGCGAGAGCGCTGTGCAACGTTTCCAGCCACACGGACGCCGAAGCGCCCGTGGTTTCGGTCAGGATCTCGTATTGACGCCACCCTTCCGCGAAGGCGAAAAGCGCGCTGAACAGCGTGGCCGTCCAAAGCAAGGAGGTGAACATGGCCGCGTCTGCGTTCTCACGCATCTCTTGCATCACGCGGTTCACGTTGTCGTCGATGCCTGCGCCTTTGGCGAAGATGTACAATCCGGTGAGCAACGGCAACCCGCCAAGCACCACGCTGCCGATGGCGTCAGGCAGCATCACGCCAAGGCCGAGGATGGCCAAGATGAGGCCGGCGGGAATCATGAATCGAGAGCGCCACTTTGGGTCTTCCAGCGCTTTGACGATGTAGTAGTAGGTGCCTTCGATGCCCTTGGATTGCTTGACGATGATCTTCTCGATGTGCTCGATCTTGACCCTGGATTGAATCAGGGGAAGCACGGCTTCGTCTTCTGCACCGTCGGTCACGACGATGCAACGGTCCGGCTGGAAGGCGTTCACCACCTCGTCAAGCTGGGCTGAAATGGCGCGGTCCGAGCGCTGCCCCACTTTTTCGTCGCCGGTGAGCACCGCCACCTCAACTTCGTCTTCAGCGCCCTTGGATTCGAGCAGCCGGTCGTATTGGGCCAAGGCTCCCAGAATGGCGTTGGTGTCGCTTTCCTCTGGGTCGGCCATCCCGAGCTTGAGGGCGGCGGTCAGGACGTTCCTTCGGTTGACCACAGGACCGCGGATGGACGTCTTGTTGCCAAGGTCATCGTCACGGTCAACGGTCAGGACGAGGATACGGTCCATGGTCGGCTCTGACCCGACGAGGGGGCTCCTTCCCTTCAAGACCTGTGTCGAATCCTCTTCCTAAGGCCGGTTCTGAGGCGACGGCCAACGCTGCGGGCTTCACACGTCGGTGGCGGGCGCCGGGTCGGTTTGGACCACCGGTGTGGCCTCCTCTTCCATACGTTGCTTCCAACGTTGCTTCGAGCGCACGTACTTCAGCGGATGCGTGAGCCATTCACGATCGCACAAACGGTCGTCACCGGGCAACACAGGACAGTTGTGGTTGACCTTCAACTTCGCACACCCAGCAGGCGTGTAGCCCTGCTCGTAGACGTGACCCACTTGGTACGAGGTGGTGGCTTCGCTGAAGTCAGGAGCGCCACGGAAGAAATCCACGGTCGTGGTTTGTGGCAACTCCATCGTGGAGCCCATCGAGGCCAGAAAGACGCGACCGAAATGGTTGACGTTGACCCCGTTGGACAAATCAGCCACGATGCGCCGCATGCACGGCGGCCAATCCGCCTCGTCTGCGCCGGTCAGGGCGATGCTTTGTTGCACGCGCGCTTCCATCAGGTTGCGCACAATGCCGATTGGAAGGGCCAATTGTTCCGCCAAATCGTCGTTGACTTCGGCGACTTTCTCCAACGCGTCCGCTTCAATGCTGGCCTTGATGCGTTCCCTGAGCAGCCGAGCGACTTTGGCCGACGAACTGTATTGCGCCTCGCTGTGAAGCCGAATGCTTCCATCGGACAATTCGGTGTTGGCCAGACGCCAGCGATCGCCGGTGATTTTCGGGCAGACCTCGATGAAATCTGGCATGCCAATGGCCCATTCGAGGTGCGGCAGCGCCGTTCCTCGGTCGCCACGGCCGGAGGGTCCACGGTGTTCGCGCGATGAAATCTCCGAGAAAAACGTCCTGGCCACCACGGAAAGCGCCCGCTCGTCGTTTCGAAGCAGGCGTTCGGCGCGCTGCGCTTCGGCCAACGCCCATCTGGCCACGAGTCGTTCGTCGCGCGTGGCGCACACCACCAGCCGCGCGTAGTAGAACGAAAAAGCCTCGACCAGGCGGCCGTTCTCGCTGTGCAAATCTCCACCTGAGAGGCTGACGCCTTCCTCGGCCTCGACCGTTTCGATGAGCCGGATCCTTGCCCGAGCCCTTGCGGGTTCCATGAAGCTGCCTTGCAGCAATTCATCGAGCGTGATGCGGTGCTGGCCGGCCAAGGCCGCAATCCAAGGCGAAGCCTGCGGCAAGAAGGGGTAACGCGCCAGCGTCACCACGTCTTCGACCGGTTCAGGCTCGCGTGGGACGGGCACACCGGTAGGTGGGCGACCACCGCTTATCAGCCTTCGACGCGAACCGCCCGCTTCAAGGACCGACGACGCGCGGCAGAATCGTGTTCCCGCCCCCTCCACCGCCGCTCTTGGCCGTGCAGGACGAGGTGCGGGCCGCCTTCGGCTGGTCGTTGGGTGAAGACCAACGCAGCGCCCACGACTTGAGCGATTGCATGCGTTCCCCCGAGCCCTTTGGCGTGCCGCATTGGTCGTCTGAGGCTCGCGAGGTTCACCTCGAGCGTTTGGCCTCCATGTGCCGAGCCGCGGAACGGGTGGTGGTGGTCGGGGCCGCCGCCACGGTCGAAGAGGTCACGGCCGCATCCGGGCCGGGGACGGTGTTCATCGCTGCTGACGGGGCCGCCGGAGCGGTCCCTGGGCATCTTCCACTTCTTGCCGTCATCAGCGACCTTGACGGCGGAGAGCACCTTCATGCAGCGGTCAAACGCGGCCTTGTGGTCGTCCTTCACGCTCACGGCGACAACCGTTCCACATGGGAGCAGCACCTTGCGGTGTGGGCCGACTTGGAAACGCCTCCACCCCTTGTGCTCACCCACCAAGTGCCGGATTCTGTGGCAGGTCTGCACAATCCCGGCGGCTTTACCGACGGAGATCGCGCCGTTTGCCTCCTGCGCTGGATGGGCGTTCCTCTGGACGCCCTTGCCTTTGTTGGCTTCGCCTTGGACAAGGTTGGACCGTGGTCTGGGGTGACCGACCCGAGCAGGAAGTTGCAGAAATTGACCTGGATGGCCGAAGTTTTGCACCGTCTTGGAGTGATGCACGAGGCGCTGCCTCAGGACGAGAACTCATAGGCAATGAGCGTTGATTGTACAGGGATGGTCCAATCCAGCCTCCTTCGTGGAGTGGTGCTTTGGGCGGTCGCCATCGCTGTGGTCAACGTGGCTTGGGCCCTTGTGGTCGACGGAGAAGCCGTGAGGGAATTGAACGACGCTGACCACCCCTTCCAAGAAAACGTCCCAATCCCCATCGAAGGACTCCTTGGGGCCAAGGGCTCGTTGCCCGCCGTGTTTGAAGCGGACTTCGAGCACATGGTGGATCCATCCGCCGACGTCGGCTGGGCCATCACCTCAGCGGACGGCACCCGCATTGCCGGATGGAACGGCACCGCTCAGGACCAAGCCTCGTCGTGGGAGGGCTCTCTCGCGCCCGGAGAATACGTCCTGACGTGCTCTGGACCCGACGAAGTGGTGGCGTACATGACCCTCACCCTCGAGCCCTTGGGTCCGATGCGCCTCGAAGGGCATCTCTTGGCCACCCTCGGCCTTGTCGTGCTCGCCTTCGCTGACCGGGGCATCCGAATGTGGCTTGATGCTCGTGGTGTCAGCGATTCCTCCGAAGCGGTTCCCATCGGGTTCCGAGGCGTGCGACCGCTCATCGACGAAGACCCCGTCGGAATGGAAGGCCAATGGTCGCCGCCCATGCGCGGCTGATCACAGGAAATCCGCGAGGGACATCTGACGAGCGCGGTCGTTGTTGAACAGGCTGTCCACCGAAGAGGCCAACCATTCCACGTTTTGCCGTGTGTAGGTGTCTACGCCGTAGGTTTCCATGACGTGACGTGTCACTTCGATGTACTTCCGCACGGCGCCCTCCGAGACGGTCAAGGCGAGGTTTCCGCCGCACTGATCGCCTTCGGACCGGGACACGCCGTGCGCGGCAAGGCCACGTCCCCCGACCTTGGTCAGTTGGATGCACTTCCCGGCAAGTGGCATGCGTCGGTAGGAGTGGCCGCACTTGACGCAACGCACCTTTTGCCGTGCATACGCGTTGAGGTTGCCACGCAAATCGGGCAAAAAGTGGGAGCGAATCACGCTGCTGGCCACAAGCCGAATGTCAACACCGCGAAGGCGGTGACCCAAATCCAGCTGCCCGTTCATTTTGTCGATCATCGTCTCGAGGGTCTTGTAAGCGGAAAGTGCAGGACCCCTGTCCATCGCTTCACAGTCGTGGGTGAAGCCGTAGCCCCGAACGGCGGCCACCGAACCGAGCCGGCGTTCGGCGATGTCCATCATCTCGAGCACGGTTTTGGGATGGGGTTGCTGTTGCGTGGCTTCGTAGAAGGCCGCTTCGTAGTACCACGCGCAATCGACGTTCAGGGCCTCCTTGTCGACTTCTGTGGGGTTGAGTCGGGTGGTCAGCACCAAAGGCGCGTCCATTTGGCCGCCACGGTTGGCGGGGAGAATGTCACGGCTGAAGTTCAGCAATCCGTCCATCAGCAGCATGATGGCGTCTTCGTCGCCGTCGCAGTTGCGTCGCTTGGCGGCGTGGAAGAGCGGGTGAGCGTAGCCGCCCGAACAATCGGCCCAGCCGATGATCCTCGACAAGACCCCACCCGAGGTGTGCGGCGCAAGGGCGCAGATCAGGTGGCCGACGAGGTCTTCGGGCGTTCGAACGTTGTAATAGGCCGGCATGCCGTAAAACCGAACGAGCAGATCATCAACGAACGCAGCGGTGCGAAGGAAGAACTCCTTCGCGTTGGCGGCGACGATGAAGTCCTGTGGGAACATTTCCAGCACCTGGTCGCCTCGCTCCAGAGGAGCCCCAAGGTGATCGTGCGTGTATCCCAAATCGAGGAGGGCCGGCACGCTGGTGCCGATTTCTTTGGGCCGGAAGTGGGTCACAGGGACGTCGCTCATGTCGTAGCGGACGGTGCCGTCACGGAACACGGGCAAGGTGTGGTGCGCTCGCAAGATGCCCTTCTCAATGGGTTCCGGCGTCTGATTTCTGCTGTTGAGCGTCTTGACGCACTTGACCTGCTTCGGGAGGCGGTCCAACCCGAGACGGATGCGAGCGTCCTCGAGGAGCGTGTCGAGTTCCACCGTTTGCAGTTCGCCTCGACGTCGTCCGTTGGACCGTGCATTTCCGGCCATTTCGGTTGGGCCACCGCACGTTTCTCCGGCACGTGGCCGGCCCATGTCGTCCACCTTGCGATGATGGCAGTTGAGCTGAGGACTTTCCTTTCCGCACACGGTGCACACCCGCCGACCGACCTGAACTCGGATGTTTCCCTTCTCCTCGGCGTTGGCCAGCAGCCGCTGTGCTCCACCGTTGAGGTCGATGGGAAAGAGGGCGTGGGACATCGGGCTCATCATCCGCGCTGCGGCTTTCTCAGGCCGCCCCATGCGGCAACCCACGCGGATGGGTGCGCTGTGCTCCCACCGCAAACGTGAGGCTTTCCGCACCAGCGGAAGCAGACCGTCCACGGCATGGTCGTCTTCGTGGGTTTGCGCCGCGTGGTAGGCCTTGGGATCTGCAGGACCAGGGTCGGGCACTTCAGCAGCCGCCGTACGCCCCACCTCGTCCGTTTCAGCGATGCCGAGGCCGCGCTGACGCGCATCGGTTTCGGCGGCGATGCGAACGATGGCCCGCTCGGCCGCAAGATCCCGTTCTCGGGCGCGTTCCGCTTCCAAAAGGGCCGCTGCGTCACGGAGTTCTTCGATGCGGCGCTTGACCGCCCCTGCCATGTCCTCAACGGCCAACGGCCGGTCGCCTTCCATGCCGAAGCCAAAGCCCTCGAGCATCGCTTCCCAGCCGCCGGTCAGGATCAGATCCTCGCCCTCGTGGCGGTGTTCCACACCGAGCAAGAGGGCGGCGCCTTTCGCCAAGCCATGCTGCAAGAAGGCCCACCATTCTGGCGTCCCGTCTTCGAAAATTCCCGCCTCAGGACGAAGGTCCGGGCCCGGCACCGACCGCGTTTCGTGGGCCGGTTCGGTTTCCGGACGCAGTTCATCCATGACGTCGGGCGTCCAGTTCGCCACTCCCCCAGCCACACGGAGGGAACGGTGTTCGCCGTCGGTTTCGATGTGTGCCGCGGCGAGAAGGTCCAACCATGCCGGCATCCATTCGATGGGCAAATCAAGGAACCACGGGTTGTTTGGTGGAGCCAACGACGTGCCAAAGCGGAGGCAGACGGCTTTCGCCTGAGCCCACGTCAGGCGTTGCCTGCGAAGCCACGGGTGCCATGCGTTTCGGGCCAAGGCTCGGGCCGTGTCGTCCTCGCCAGGCGTCTGCCCGGGCAGGCCGTCAGGCATCGTGGCACGGGAGCAACCAAGCGTTTTCGCGAGGTCTTCGAGGTCGCCCTCGGTGGCCAATCGGTTGAGCAAATCGGAGGCCCACCAATCGGTGGTGTAGCCGGCGGGAACCAACGGCTTGTTGTTCTCCATGAATTCGCCGTAGCCCAGCACCAGCTCGCCGTTGTCCCACACCGAGCCGACGTCCGTTCGAAGGCCACGGTATTCCATCAGGTCGTCCACGCGTCGGAACGTGCCGTCACGGAGGATCACCCACGGCCCTTCGCTCTCGTCGCATGGGGTAATAGCGCAGGCTTTGCCCGGCCGCTCGATTTTCATCTGCGTCCCAACGGTGATGAAATCGTCCATCGCAGCCATGCAGGCGGGATTGGCGCTGGCCGCTGCCAATCCCGAGGGACGCGCACGACCGTACCTGAGCCGGAACCCGCCGGCTTCGAGGGGCGCGCCAAACACTGGACGCCCGGCGATGATGTCGTTCATGAATTTGGAAATGGGAGCCACACGACGGGACGAAAAGGCCCCTTCGCCTTTGTTTTCCTTCTCTTTTCCTTTTGCAGCGAACTTGGAAATGAAATCCCAACCCGGCACCTTCAGGCGTTCGGTGTGCTTCTGGATCTTTGGAGCCTTCAGGCACATGCCTTCGCCAATGACCAGCAGAACACCACCGCGAATGCGCGTGTCGTCGACGTTACGCACCCGGCCGTATCCGGCACATTCGATGCGTTCCGTGGATTCGCCGTTGATCATGATGGGGCAAGCCCGAACGATTTCTTCGATCTCAGCCGGGGACGGACGGTACTGGAGGTTGCCGCGAAAGAGCCCGAATTCTTCCTTGACACGCTCCACTTCTGGGTCGGTCGGCTTGTACGGGTCGATGCCCAATTCTCGCCGGATCATGTCCGCGATGAGCACGGCCAACGCCTGGGCCGTTCCACCCGCTGCTCGGATGGGTCCGGCGAAGAAGACCGACACAAAGGACGACCCGTCGACGTTGCTCAACAGCCGGACCTCGGAAATCCCTTCCAGTGGAGCGACGAGGACGGCCTCGGTCAGGACCGCAAGGCCCACGCGGAGGCCCACATCGATGCTCTTGACCATGTCGTAGCCGTTGGCTCGAAAGGCCGCAGCGACCTTTTGCGCCATCAGGATGGAGGTGGTTTCACGGTCGTGTTCCGCCAGCATCGCACGGATGTCGTCGGCCACAGGGTGTCCGTCGAGGTGCTCGACAAGCAACTTCTCTGTTCGGCTGGCCAAGTCCGCAGCACGCGGAATTTCCACGTGGTCGCGAGGGTCGAAGCGCTTGGCCCGGGCCTCTTCTGCGATGGCGTAGGCTTCCTCGGTGCGCTCGTCCAGCCAGAGGTGGTAGCGGTCCATTTCCGCTTGCAAACGGTCCACGTCAAGCCCGACCAGCGGGTCATGCAATGGGGCGCCGACGGGTTCGGTCGACGCCATAACCGAACAGTCCGGGCGACCGTTCATCAAACCAACGTCGAGGTCGGGAAGGTTGATGCTCCCACGGCATGGCCTTGGAGCCATGACGGTGGACGCCAGCCTCGCCGAGGACCCACGACGGGCGCGTCTCGTCGACCTCGTGCGCGACCTTTCCTTCCTTGACGGCGGCAGCGACGACGCGTTCACCTTGGCCAGCGGTCGCTCGTCGCGCTGGTTCTTCGACCTCAAGCCCGCGATGATGCACCCCGAGGCCGCGCGCCTCATTGGTGGCCTCATTTGCACCCGTCTTTCGGCCTACGAAGCGGACGTCGTCGGCGGTCTGGAACTGGGTGCTGTACCGCTCACGGCGCTGGTCATCGCCAACGCCGAGGCCCCGGCATCGCTTCGTGGCATCATGGTCCGGAAGGAACCCAAGGGGCGCGGTGGACGGAAGACGAACAATCCTCCAGGTGTGGAAGGCTCCTCCCTGTCAGGCGGCGGGCGCATCGTCGTGCTTGAGGACGTGACCACCACCGGCGGATCCGCGGTGAAGGCCGTGGAGCGGTTGCGTGACGAAACCGAGTGCGACGTCGTCGGCGTCATCTCCATCCTTGACCGCCAGGAAGGCGGAGCCGAGGCTTTTGCCGCCGCGGGCATTCCCTTCGAGAGCCTCCTTGTGCGCTCGGACATCACAGGGTGATCCGATGACGCATGACGTCCTCGTTCCAGCCGAGCTGGAGGCGGACGATGCGCTGGTCGCCGTTCGGGATGCAACGGCCCCTGACGGGCTGGTCTTCGTACACGGCGAGGCTGCGAAACCCCTGGCCACGCCGTGGCAAGTCGCGGCCGAACGTGCCGCGATGATCAACCCTGAACGCCTACCTTCGGGAGCCGTGCTCGATGTGGCCTGCGGCAGCGGCGTGCAGTTGGCGGCCCTCGCCGCCATCCTTGAGCGCCCGGCCATCGGCGTCGAACTCGATCCAAGCCGTGCTCGCGCGAGCGCCCACAACCTCCGTGCCGTGGCGGCGTGGTTCGGCGCGCTTGAGGCGCCGTGGTTCCTTGCCTCGCGGGTGTTGGTCGGCGACGGGACCGCCGCAGAGGATGTGCTTCACGTCGTGGAAGGCGCATCCATCGGGTTGCTGCAACTTGATCCCGCACGACCTCGGAATTCACGCACCCACGACCTTGAGGAAATGGCACCTTCTCCGAGCGCCGTTCTGGCCGCATGGGCCCCCCATCTCGCCCGTGGGCCCGACGGCCAAGCGGTGCTGTTGGACCTCTCTCCCCGCTTGACTCATGACCAACGCCTGGCCGTGGAAGCCGTCGTCGACACCCATCTTCCGGGCGTCCAACGCACTTGGGTGTGGGGTTCCCGTGGCGGAGGACGCGTCGACCGTCTCTCGGCATGGTTGGGTGGAGCCTCTACGCCGGACGTCGCCCGCCGATTTGTGCGGTACCCGGCCGACGGAAGCCAGCCGCTGATCGTCGAAGGCGGACGTGCGCTTCCGCTTGGCGACGACTTACCGCAACAGGTGCGTCGCCCTCCTCGACGCGGCGAACAGGTCAGCCTGATCGACGCGGCGCTTCTCGCTTCAGGCCTGGTCGAGCCGTGGTTGCGCGGGCACCTCGGCGAGAAAGCGTCGCTTGCGTGGACGGCCGTGGACGGACGCCGCCCACAAGTGCATCATGACGTTCCGCTTGTGCTGGCTTCCAACGAACGTGGATTGGTTCAGGCCACCGGCCGTGTTGCGGCCGTGGTGCACCATGCGCCCAACGAGGACACCGTCGACGATTTGGTCGCGTTGGCGCTGGAACACGACGTGGCCCGTCTGACCCTCAGATGCGCCCTTCCTGCGGACCTCCAACCAAAACTTCAGGGTTCATTGGACCGGCAATTATCCCGTCGACATGGCCGCCGTCAAGCCTTCTTGTGCCATGCAGGGCAAGGCCCTGAAGTGCACTTGCTCTGCGTCGACCCCGCCGTTCAAGAAGGAGCGCGCTGAACGCGATGCTGCGCCTCAGAGCCACCCTCCCTCACGCCGCGTTCTTCAAATAGGGGAGTTCGGTCGGCACGTTGCTCGACACCATGTCGAACGCGATGGAGGCACCACGGATGGCCAAGAAGGACGAAGACCTCGGAGACGATTTCTCCTACATCATCCGCATGGCGGACACGGACGTGGACGGCCTTCGGCCGCTTGCCTCGGCCCTGACGTCCATCAACGGTGTCGGTGACCGCACCGCCATCCAGATCTGCCGCCAAACCGGCTTCGAGCCGACCCGCATGGCCGGCCACCTGACCGCCGAGGAGCAGAAGTCGCTCCTCGAAGCCGTCGAGGAATACGCGGAGAAGGTCCCTCTCTGGATGCTCAACCGCCAGCGCGACATCGAGAGCGGCGAGGAACTCCACCTCACCGGGCAGCAAGTCAAGCTCGTCCAGAAGGACGACATCGACCGACTCCGCGCCATCAAGGCGTACCGCGGTGTGCGCCACGCCAACCGCCAGAAGGTTCGTGGCCAGCGCGGCCGTTCCAACGGCCGATTCGGCCTGACGCTGGGTGTCCAGCGAAAGAAGTGAGGTTGAGGTGAGGCATCATGGGTGAACCAAAATTCTCGCGACCAAAGTACGACACGCCCTCCCACCCGTGGAAGGCCGACCGCATCGAGGAAGAGCACGCCATCCGTGCGAGCCACGGCCTGAAGAACATGAAGGAGATTTGGAAGGCCAAGTCCCAACTTCGCCGCCACCGCCGTCAGGCCATGCGCCTGATTGGTAACGTGGACACCACCGAAGGCCACGGCAAGCGCGAGATGGAAGACCTCCTCCACTCCCTCCACCAGAAGGGGCTCGTCACCGCTGAATCCAGCCTCGACGACATCTTGTCCCTTGGCGTTGAGGAGATCCTCAACCGCCGTCTCCAGGCTCAGGTCTACTACAAGGGGCTCGCGAGCACCATCAAGCAGGCCCGCCAACTCATCACCCACGGCCAAATCGTCATTGGTGAGCAAAAGGTGACCATCCCTTCCTACCCCGTCTCTCGCGACGAAGAGGAACTCATCGCCTACCACCCCTCCAGCGAACTCAACAACTCACAGCATCCCATTCGCTTGGCGATTGAGGACCGTCGCTCCGAAGCCGAATATGCGGTCGAAGAGCAGGTTGACCCCGAGGCCACGCCCGAGTTTGCCGCAGAAGTCGCTGAGGCGGCTGCTGACGCACCTTCCGCAGCCGACGACAACGGAGGTGAGGCCTGATGTCCGACCGTCGAGCCGTCGTCCACATCTTCTCCTCGTACAACAACGTCCTGATGACCGCGACCGATCTGACGGGCGCGGAAACCATCGCCACCTGCTCCGGCGGCCAGGTCGTCAAGACCGCTTCCGACAGCGGCGGCCAGTTCGCAGCCACCCGTGCTGCTGAGCGCTTGGCCGACGACCTCCGCGAGAAGGAATTCACGCAACTGATCATCAAGTACCGCGCGCCTGGCGGCAACAAGGCCAACACGACCGGACCCGGTGCTCAGGCCGCCATTCGCGCCTTGACCCGTGCCGGCATGACCATCACGCGCATCGAAGACGTCACTCCAATCGCCCACGACGGGACGAAGAAGAAGGGCGGCCGCCGAGGTCGCCGCGTCTGAACGAGGTGGATTACCATGAACATCGAATCCGTGAAGGGATGGCCCAAGGGCCGCAAGGCGAAGTACCTCATCAGCGACAGCGACGCTTCGCAGGTCAACGCCATCCGCCGAGCCATCCTCAGCGATGTTCCCAAGATGGCGATTGCCTTCGTGGACTTCACCCAAGGGGTCAACCAAGACAACCAAGGCGAGGTCGTTGAATCCGTCAACGCCCTCCCCGACGAAGTCATCGCCCACCGACTGGCGATGCTCCCCGTCCCCACCTACCCCGACGAAGGGCTCCACTTCGTTGACGAATGCCCCAACTGCAGCACCTTGGTCAAAGACGAGCGCGGTTGCATGCAGTGCCAGGTGCTCTATTCCCTCAACGCCCGCGGCCCCTCCGCAGAAGACGAAGAAGAGTTCCGCACCGTGCACGTCGGTGACATGATGACCCTCTCCGACCCGATGTTCGACATCCCTGAAGAATTCGCGCGCATCCCTCTGACGATCCTCGCCAAGGGCCAATACCTCGAGTTCTACGCCTTTGCCACCTACGGCCGCGGCCGTGACCACGTCAAGCACGCTCCGGCTGCAGCGGTGACCTTCCACCCCCAGCGCGTCGCTGTCCTTCAGGACAAGAAGGGCGCAGAGGCCCTCTTTGCCCTCAACTTGACGACCAGCGACGGTCGCGCCATCGATGCCAAGCTGTTCACCAAGAACCGTGTTGAGGACATCGACACCGTGCACGATCTCGAGAAGGCCATCCACCAAGTTGGACCCGGCACCGGCCGCGACGAAGCCTTCGGTGAGGCCATCGTGTTCGAAGACGTCCCGGGCGCTTACGTGTTCACCTTCGAGTCCGACGGCGCCATGGCGCCCGACGTCGTGATCAACGAAGCGCTTCGCGAACTCAGTGAGCGTTTCATCAACATCTCGGGTGACCTCGAGAAGGGCCTTGCTTGAACGCAGGTTGCGCTTGACCTCACGCACCTTGATGGACGGCGTGCGCTGCTTGTTTGTTGATGACCGTCGGTGAGTCCCACGTTGGCGGGCACATCACCCTGTTGTTTTCCATTCACGACGAGGAACTCTTGCCGCGACGGCAGGGAAGCCGAGGCGCCGGCCTTTGCCTCGATGCTGGCGTCCGTGTTCGAGCCGAGGCACAACCAGCGCTTCCCCCTGAGGCCTCGGCAGGTGCTGCCCCCCCGCTTCGTCCTCCGTCACGAAACGGTGAGATCGAGGTGGTCGTCAAGGACCGGTTTGGAACCCTTTGGCCAGAGGGCCAAGCGCTGTACGTCACGCTGATCGAGGACCTTCGCGCGGTCAGGCGCATTCCTCGTTCAACCGCTTGGCGGCTTGAGGTTCATCTCGAGTTGCCCATCAGCCAAGGCTTCGGCATGTCGGCCGCCGGTCTTCTGGCTGCTGCGTTGGCCGTGCTGGAGGCCAACGGCGCCCCTGACGCGGACTACGCCGCACGTGCGGCCCACCGCCTCGAACGCTTGCACCGCGGCGGTCTTGGGGACGTGTTGGCCTTGCAGGCCGGGGGCATGGCGCTGAGGCGTCAACCCGGTGCGCCAGGCGTGTCCGGCATCGCTGAAGGGGCCGTGATTGACGCGCCCGTTCTGCTGGTGTGGCAACCTGACGAAACCAGGCACACTTCGGCTTACATCGACCACCCCGGCTGGAAACGTTCCATCACCGAAGCCGGAGAAGCCGCCCTTGCTCCATTGATGGACGGTCCATGGGACGAAGGTCGATGGGGCGATCTTTTGCTGGCCGCCGCCGACTTTGCCTCCGTTTCAGGGCTTGAAGACGAGGTGGAGCGTTCATGGCTCCTGCAGGCCGTACAAGTCGCCCTCAGTGAAACCGGACTGGACGAGACGTGGACCTGCCGTTTGTGCATGCTTGGCGTGTCGGCCGTGGTGGTGCCACGTCGACCAGAAGACGCCACGCCGGGCGCACTTGAGGCCCTGCGCATGCCGCTGGAACGGGCCGGGTTTGAGGTCAGCATGTGCGGACTCGCCACCCCGGCGGCCGATGAGGAAGAGTAGGTCATGAACCGGGTTTTTCGGTCAGCACCCAGCAACGAAAGGCGCGAACATGGACCACTTGCGTCCACATTTTTCGCACCTCACCGCCCATCGCCATGCGAAAGCAACGCGAGAGCGCACGCAGACCGACCGAGAGCAAGGTCAACGGGTTTGGCGGGCGCCGTTGTTCGAACCCAAGCCGAGCAACGGCCGTCTCGAGGGCAGGCGCTCGCGTGAAGAGGATCAGGGGTCGCGCATCGGTCGATTGCACGGCGGCTTCCATCAAGGCATGACAGAGCCCTTTGCCGCGGTGTGCTGGATCGACCACCACCGTGGTCAATTCCACGGCGAACAGGTGCTTCCGAAGTTCAGTGTAGGCCGTGATGCCTCCCTCATGGTCACGCAAAACGGTGGCTTCAGACGCCCACCGTCGCTCGCGTTTCATGCGGTACGCGGGGCGCAGGTCCTCTTCTTCGCGGAGGCGTTGGACCAGCCATTGCGCATCGCGCTCAGGGTCCATGGAAGGAACTCATTGCGCAGGACTTGGCTCTGTCGCACGCCCTCCGGCCCGAGCTTGCTTGACGTCCTGGGGGGTGAGCGCGCGGCCTTGACCGAGCACGTCGACCACAGTGGCGTGGACTCGAGCATCGGCTTCGCGTTTCTCAGGCGAACGTTTGGCCAGCGTTCTCAACGGCATCGTCATGCGAAAGTTGCCCTCAAACAAGGGCGCATGCCGGGCGAGAAAGGCCCAGTACATGTCGGAAATCGGGCAGGTGGAGGACGGCGAGAAGGCACAGCCTTTGCAGGCGTCCCCCATGCGTTTCAGGTAGGGCGTTCCGCAGACGTACGGTTTGGTCGACATCAGCGGACCCGTGGCGTAGGTGCCCATCGCCAGCACGTTCGGTTCGACCACCCAATCGTAGGCGTCCGTGAACATGGCCCAGAACCAATCGGTCAATTCCCGTGGCCGAACCCCGATCAGCGTGCCAAGGTTGGCGAGCACCATCAGGCGTGGAATGTGATGGGTCCATCCGTCTTCGAGCACCGCTTGGGTCACGTCATCGAGGCAGGCCAAGCCACTTTTCGCCCCCCAATAGGCCTGAGGAAGCGGGACGTCGTCTGCTAGCGCATTGACGGTTGGGGGGGCATCTGGCCATGCGCCGGGCCATCCGCCTGCAGGTCGCGACGTCGTGCTCATGCCGACGTGAACGTGCTCGGTCAAGCCCTCCGTGGCGTCGTGAACGTGCCGAATGAATTCCCGCCATCCGAGCACCTGGCGGATGAACCCCTCCTTGCTGTTCAGAGCCAATTCCGCTTGTTGGACGTCGCGGACGACCCGGCCTGCTTGCAAGCGGCCAAGGTTGAGCAGCGTGGCGATTCGGGTGTGGAACAGCGAGCGATGCTGCACGGTCATGGCGTCCTCGTACGGTCCGAAATACGGCATGGCTTCGTCAAGGGCCCAGCGCCATGCGCGTTCAGCGTCCATGGCCGAGGCCGGCAAATCATGAGGCGTGACCCGACCAGGGTGGTCGGCGTAGCGCGTCTCCACCGTTTCCACCACTTCTTGGGTGATGGCGTCCGGTGGGAAGGTTGGCACCTCTGGCAGCGGCACGGCTCCGTCCCACGGCAAGCGATTCTCTGCGTCAAGGGACCATTTCCCACCGATTGGCTTTCCGTCTTCGGTCACCAAGATGCCGTGGACTTTCCGCGCCTCACGGTAGAAGGCGTCCATGCGCCACGGGCGTTTGTTGCCCACCGCACGGTCGAAGAGCGCGCGATCCGTCAACCAACCTGTGTGCTCCTCCACCATGAGCGCTCCCTTGGCTTCCAAGGGTTCCAAGGCAAGGCGCGTCTCTCGTTCGGCCCATCGCATGGCATGAATCGGCCCCAACAGGTCGGCCTGCGCCGCGAGGACGGTTTCGTACGGTCGGTCGTCATGAAGCACCATCACGGGATGTCCCGCTTCCTGAGCTTCGAGGGCAAAATGACGCAGGTTGGTCAACACCAAG
Source organism: Euryarchaeota archaeon UBA495 (assembly GCA_002496845.1). Classification (GTDB taxonomy): domain Archaea; phylum Thermoplasmatota; class Poseidoniia; order Poseidoniales; family Poseidoniaceae; genus MGIIa-L3. The sequence continues at coordinate 31,907 of DALQ01000001.1, read as the reverse complement.
GCCAATTTTTGTTGATGGTAAGGCCGTTGGTTGGCCTTCCATGAGGTTTCGATCAGGACCAGGCCAATGGACGAACGAGGCCGTTCTGGCGTGGGGCGCCAAGGCCCCACGTCAAGGTTGAGTTGATCGGGATGAACGTAGCACCATCGCTGAACACCCTCGCAATTTGCGGGTTTGAGGGCGTCTCGAAAAGCTCCCATTCAAGCCCCCCACGTCGAAAGATCCGTCTGCTGAAGGCTGGGCTCAACGGTGCTGGGCTCCCAGCCGACCGTGCAGTGAAGGTTTGCGACGGCACGGGCCGCGCTGTCCAAGGCTGCCCCTGCCGTTCCGATAGGGCTTCCAAAGGCGTCCCCAATCACGCTGAAGGCCCCGTGACGAACCACGGTTTCTGGCCCTTCGATGGGGCGGCTGAACCTCCAACGGTGCGCGGCCCACCCTTCGGGATCCACGCCAAGGGTTGCGGCCACGTGAGCGGCCATGTCCGGCAAACTCCGTTCGAGGTCTGCGGCGCTGGTTTCGGCATCCATGCGAACTTCGAGGGTGGTTCCGCCGTGGCCTCGCCGCGTCAACGTCCATCCCGATGGGACCTCCGGGTCGTCTTTGGGGCAAGGGCCCCACGCCACCCAGCACGGCTCACTTTGTCCCGTCACTGCGATGCCCGCGGTGTCCAACAGCGCCCTGGATTGCTCGAAGGGCGCGGCCACGAGGACGTGGTCGTGCTCAACTTCCATCGGTCCATCGGGTGAAATGATGCGCAAGCGAGCCCCATTCGACGTCGATTCGAGTCCATCCACACGGTGCAGCTGCCGCACATCGAGCCCTTCGCCAAGGTGGTCGAGAAGAGGGGGCAGGGTCGATTCAGGTCGTTCTCCGCCGACCTCAAGGAAGCCTCGCTCCACCCAGTCCTGCACGTGCCGTTCGGACCACTCGGGCCAACCGTCGAGTTTCGGCGCCCCAAGTTGGAACGGTGTCCCGTCGCCCGCCGTCCGGTCCGACAGCCGCCCACTGGCCCTTCGGCCCTTGTCGTACACGGTCACGTCATGGCCAAGATCGCTCAGCATCCGGGCCGCAAACCGGCCGGAAAGTCCGCCCCCGACGACACCAATGCTGAGCTTTTGCGCTCCGCTTGGTGCTTCGGTCCATGCGCGGTAACCGTCCATGTCGAGGCGAGCCGCGTGGTCACGAGGATCGCGTCGACGCACCCGCCCCATGCGCGCTTCCGGTGGATCGAATGGGCGATCAAAGAGGCCGAAGCACCACATCACGCCTGCAACAGAATTGGGGTTCCTTCCGTCCAAAGCGTACCGATCGTTGAGGTCTTGCGTAAGGCGCATGGCGGCTTCTGGGTCCTCCATCCACCGCACGGTGCCTTTGCCCCACGTCATGCGGACGTTGTTGTGCATCACGCCGTGCCGCACCATCCCGGTTTGGGCCGCGTTCCACAGCGCATCGCTGCTGCGTCCACGTTCCAAATCCATGGAAACCAATGCAGGGTGGGTCAACGCCGACCTTCGCCATGAGGTCCGAGCCCAGTCAGGGAGGCGGTCCCAATCCATCGGTCGGTCCACGTCGTGGACGTGGTGGTAGGCATGCTCTCGGAAGACCAGCATTTCGTCGAGGAATTTCTCCGCCCCTTTGGTGCCGTGCTCTGCTGCGTCCCGCACGAGGCGTGTCGCTGCCACCATGCCGTGGTGCAACCATGGCGACATGCCACTGACTCCATCCCGTTGAGATGCGTTGTTACGCGTGCGATGGTAGCGGCTCAGCCCTTCCTTGAGGTAGGCGTTCCATCGGGCCATGCCCGCCGACGCACCACCGACCATGTCCGTCACCGGAATGACCGTTGGGTCAATGTTGCAAGCGGCCAGCAGGCTCTGAGCCCCGTCCTTGCGGAGTTCCGCAGCCGCATCAACCGGCGTGAACGGCGGCTCCCACGCCTCGGGCAGGGGGAGTGTTTCGTGACCGCAACGAGGCCATGGTTGCCCCATTCGTTGCTTCATCGCACGCTTGGTGGCGTCCCGAAACCGGAAGGGGCGATCGGCCGTGCGCCCGAACACCGTTCTGGGCAACACGCAGTGGGCGTCCACTTCGATGATCGCGCGTGTGCTGGCCACCGATTGGGTCCATTCGGACCATGGAGGGAGGTCCACCAAATCGGTGATCACCACCGCTGCTTCTTCGGCAAGGTGCAGGAGGGCCGGCTCACGGTGACCGTCACGGGCCACATGGAGCAGATGCTTCACGCCGAGTTCTGCTGCGCGGTGGGCGACATCAGCGGCCCCTTCCAGCAAGAAGCGATGATGGCGGTAGGAGGCATGGGGGTACCGCTCGTCGATGCCTTGGTAGACGAGCAGCGGCAGACCAAGGCCGTTGGCCAAGGTCCGAGCGACGTCAAAGGTCGGGTTTTCGTCCAAGCGCAAAGCAGCACGCATCCAGTGCACGACATAGCGCGGCGATGCAGCTTCCGGGCCCGCATGACGCAGGCACCGTTCCTCGAGGTGAGACGGCAAGCGAACGTCCACCATGGCCTGAGGCTGCCCCCGTTCGTTTTGAAGGACCGTTCATCACCGCAACACGCGGAGGATTTGAGAGGGGCAAGGCCCAGCGTCGACCATGCGCCCCGTGGCCTTGCTGCTGACCTTCCTGATGCTCCTCGCGCCGATGGCGGGGTGCATCAGCAGCGAGGAGCCCCCTGCTCCGGTGACCGAAGACGAGGTCATGGACGGCGTATGGGTGACCGGCGGAGACGGTCTTCCGGTTGACGTCGAACCCTTCGGCACGACGTACTACGTCAACGACGTGGGCCAACAAGGCCCAGAACCCAGCATCGGAGTGACCTCCAGCGGTTGCATTTTCTTCATCGCCCTCGAGAAGGTCATGCGCTCATGCGATTCTGGAGAAACCTGGGTCAACACCGTGGAAGGCGACGTCACCCAAGCCCCCTCGACCAGCGACCCATGGGGATGGGTGGATCCGGACACGGACCGCATTTTCAACGTCCAGATGGTCGGTTTGGCGACCACGTGGATCGGTTGGTCCGACGACGACGGTGAAACGTGGTTGGGCAACCCCCACGACTCTGGACCGGTGCCGTTGAACGACCACATCAAACTGGCCACCGGCCCGTGGACGGATTCAGGCTACGGCGCCATTGGCAGCCCGGTCTACGATTCGGCGGTCTACTTCTGCTACAACAAACTCGCCGGCATCTTCTGCTACACCTCCCTTGACGGCGGCGCCACCTTTGCCGTCGGCGGGCAAGCCTTCGGGCTGGTCACCACAAACGGTGGCCTCCACGGCGCGATTTCTTCCGCACCTGACGGGACCGTCTACGTGCCACCTCGTGTTCCCACGCCGACCTTGGTGGTCTCCAAGGACAACGGCCTCAACTGGGAAGAGAAGACGATGGGCGAAGACGTGGGAACGCCGAATCCGCGCAAGAACTCCGAAATGGCCGCCGACACCGAGAGCAACGGCTACCACGTGTGGACGGGCGGTGATCAGGGCGTCTACATGTCCCGTAGTACCGATTCTGGCGAATCGTGGGAGCAGACCAGCCTTCGCATCTCCCCGGTCGAAGTTGTTTCGAGCGTGTTCCCGCAAATCATCGCCGGCGACCCTGGTCGGATGGCGGTGGCCTACCTTGGCAGCGAAGACGCCGGCGCCCTTGGCGTGCCGGACATCGACGGAAACCCATGGGACGGCAACGCTCACTACGCCACGGCCAACGTGAGCTACGACCTCTACGTCACCTACAGCCTGAATGCCCTGGACGAGAACCCCGTCTTCCAAACCGTTCGCGTCACCCAAGACCCGGTCCAAGTCGGCTCGATTTGCCTGAACAGCGGCGACTGCCGTGACATCGGCGGCTCCAACCGTAACCTGCTGGACTTCAACGACATCGTGATCGACGCTGAAGGGCGCATTTTCATCGCCATCACGGACGGATGCACGGGCGATTGTGCGACGAAGGACGTTCCCACCCCTGAAGACTCGCGTGACCGCCTTGGCACCCTCGTGTACCTTGCGAGCGGGCCGAGCCTGTTGGCCGATGTGGACGAATTGACGCCGCTCGTGGCCGGAAACGCCACGGCGTGACGCGCAAGGCCTGACTCACCGTTTCGGCCGAGGCCAAGGCAACATGGCCGGTGTGGTTGCAATCCACTCGGCGAAGCCGGGCCGTTCTTCCAAATCGACCTCCGACATCCGCACGCCGGACACCCAGCGCAACAAAAGGTTGAGCAGCAGCGGGCCGAAAAGAACTGGCCATGCGCCCCAACCGCTGACGGCGATGGCGGCCAGTCCAAGCCCCCACCAGACCATCGCTTCACCGAGATGGTTCGGATGACGCACCACGGCGAACAAGCCGGTGGTGAGCAGTTGTCCGGGCCCAGCGTTCGCCCTAAACCGGCGCAACTGCTCGTCGGACACGGCTTCGATGAGCAGACCGACGGCAAAGAGCAGGCCTGCGATGACCATCATTGGCACGGCCTGATCGGGTGCGGCCCGAGCGGATGCATCCAACAACGGGCGGAGGGGAGCCGCCACGGCGAGCATGATGATGCCCTGAAGCAGGAAGACCTGCACGAAGCTGCCCCACCACCAACGGTCGCCCCATCCTTCACGCATACGCACGTAACGAGGGTCTTCTCCGCGGTGGCGCGTCCGAAGGTGGAGGTGGATGGCGAGGCGAAGGGCCCAGGCCGTCACGGCGCCGTACACGATCCATCCGACGGTATCGGTGCCACCAAAGGCCACGATGCGGGCCGTGGCGATGACGACGAAGCCGAGGCCCCAGAGCACGTCCATGACGGTGACCAGGCCGCTTGCGACGGTGCGCAGCCACGCCAGCACGGCGATGGCGAGCACCGCCAAAGACTCCCACATGAGCGCGTCAAGGGCATTCGAGGCCATGGATTCACGCAACCTTGGCCGCACATCAGCCTTACTCCTGGTTAACCCAGGCTCGCCTTGAGGAAATCACGAACCTGATCGAGGGTCAGATGCCTGCATGAGTGCACCTGCTTGAGAGGATAGAAGCGGGCGATGCAGGATTCGAACCCACGTCTCCGGCTCCGAAGGCCGGAAGGATATCCAGACTACCCTAATCGCCCTGTGTCGGTGCGTATCAGCCACCCCTCTTGAAGAAGGAGGGTGCAAGGCTGCCCACGTGGCCTTCCGATTGGCGTGCGTGACCGCGTCGTGTTCGCGGTGTTGCCGGGACACGACGATGCCGTTGACACGCGAAGAGGCCGCCAAGATCGCCCGCCGCACCGGGAAGGACCTCGCGGCGTTCACGTGGGAAAACGACCAAGGCGTGCTGACGCTCCTCAACGAAGCCTCGACACGCGCCTGCACCTTCCTGTTGACGGACTCTGCTGAGCCTGATGCATCGGGCCTGTGCAGCATCTACGAATTCCGACCCAAGGGGTGCCGGATGTACCCGGTGGTGCTCAACGACGAGGACCACGCCGTGGTGGACGAAGAGTGCCCTCACCCGGACGGCTTCGAACCGCCGAGCGAAGACGACGCAATGGTGCTTCTCAACTTGGAGGAGCGCATGTTGCGTGGAGGATGAGCCGCGCAAGGCTCCCATGAACGCGCACCGACCACCGTTCAGGTCGCAAGCTCCACGCAGAGGCCTCGAACAGGGCCACCACGTCTTCCCATGAACCGTGGAGCGGTTCCACCTTGGTGGAGTCATGCACCACGCCATCGTCTGCTGTGGTGATCGGCGCGATGGGGAGGATGAGGCAGCAATCTGCCCCTTCCGGGCTCGCCACTTCCGTGGTGCTGGCCAACACCCGAGCCAACAAATCCCACGGTCCGTGGGAGCCGTGTGAATTCCGACCGTAGGGAGGGTCGAGGACGAGCCCCGTGATGCGCCCTCGGGCTGAGGCAGGCAAGGAAGAGGCAAGGGCGGTGGCGTCACCAAGGACGACTGAGGCACGGTGTGCTCGCCCGTCCACGGCCCATTCGAGGTTGGCCTTGGCCCCGTCCACCATCGTTGGGTCCAGGTCCATGCCCACGGTTTCTTGCCCTGTCAGGGCGCCTTCGATGAGGAAACCACCCGTGCCGGTCATGGCGTCAAGCAAGACGCCCCCGCGTGAGCCGTTGGCGAGGTTGACCGCCGTCCGGGCAAGGTATGGGTCGAGGCTGACGGGGCGGAAGAACGGGCGCTCTCCTGCACGGCGTGCGCCCACGCCTTCCCGGGTGGTACGGGGCACGTCCCATCCCCATCCCACGTGATGCGACGTGGCGTCAAGAACGACACGAAGCACGTGTTCTGGACGGTCGAGGTCGATCACGCACGCCATGTCGGAGAGGTGTCCGCCTAGGCTGCGGGCAATGGTTTGGGTGGAGGAGTCTTTCATGCGGCCACCAAGGCGTTCAACCCGGACGCAGACGCGCCCCTTCGGCGGCTCCCATCGTTCCACCACGGACGCCACAAAGGCTTCGTTGGACGTCCATGCGTGGATATCTCCGCCGTCCAACACCGCGTAGATGCCTGCAGCCACGCCAAGGTCGTCCGTACGATGGCCAAGGGCCAATCGACCGTGCCGGACGTCCGTCTGGAAGCCGAGGGCCTCCGCTTCAGCCAACGCGAGGGCCGTGACCTCGCCGCGCAAGGCAAGCACGCACGTCGCCCCCGCCATGCTCCTCCGAAGGGCCGTGGATTCAACGCCTTGTCGGCGGGGCGAAGAACCACAAAGGGTGGTGACGGAGGGCATCGCATGGGCTGCAACCTGAAGGACCTCGCCGTCAGCGAGCGCGTTCGACTTCCGGACCTGGCGGGCAAGCGGGTCGGGATTGATGCCTTTCTCACGGCCTTCCAATTCCTCACCACCATGAGGGACCGTTCACCAGAAGGCGACGGCATGCCGCTTCGGGCGCCAGACGGGCGCTATGTGGCCCACCTGATGGGCTTCTTGCAGCGCACGTGCGCGCTTCTCGAGCACCGCATCATCCCCGTGTACGTGTTTGACGGAGATTCTCCTGCGTTGAAGGCCGACGAACTGGCCGCCCGGCGGGAACGCCGTCAGGAGTCCGAGGAGCAGTATGCTGCAGCACGCGCCGCCGGAGATCACCGCTTGGCACAGAAACTGGCTGCGCGCATCATGCACTACTCTCCGGAGATGGTGCAGGAAACGAAGGACATGCTGGATCTCCTTGGCGTGCCGTGGGTCGATGCCGCGGCCGAAGGGGAGGCCCAAGCGGCCGTCATGGCCCAACGTGGGCACCTCGACGTGGTGGCCACCCAAGATTGGGATGCCCTGCTCTACGGCTCACCCATTCTCGTTCGAAACCTGATGGCAGACGGAACGAAGCGCTACGGGAGGACCGTTTATGCAGAGCGAATTAACCTTGATGCAATGCGGGAAGAACTTGATTTGACCCAAGAACAACTGGTCGATCTTGGCATCATGATTGGAACGGATTTCCACCCTGGCATCCGTGGCGTAGGGCCCAAAACCGGCCTCAAACTGCTTCACAAACACGGCACCTTGGAGGGCGTGTGCGAGGCCAAAGGCGTTGATGTGCCCGACAACATCGCCGAGGTTCGAGCCATTTTCCACGACCATCCATCCACCCCGACGGAACCGGATCAACTGGTCCTCAAGCCGGTGGACGTGGCCGGATTGAAGCAGTACCTGCAGGCGGAACGCGCCTTCAGCCAACGCCGCATGGACGAGGCCTTCGAGAAGTTGGAGAACGGAGGGCGCCTCGGCGGCGGTCAGACCTCGTTGTTCTCCTTCTGAACCTCGTTCTCTGCGTCACGTCGCCATCGTTGCACAAGGCGTGCTCCGACCAGCAACACAGGCATCAGCACCAGGAAGATTTGGTTGGCTCGCCACTTGGCTCGGAAGGCCACCTGCATGGATTCACCGTTGAAGTGGTTGCATTCCCATGCTCGTGCGCCCGAGTACACCACGCCCTCACCTGCTTGGTTCTGGTACACCATGTGCAGCACTTCGTAAGCCACCGTCAGGTCAAACACGAACAGCAAGGAGAGCGTGAGGATGCATCCAAACAGCCACGGCTGGCCCACCTTTTCTGATCCGAGCATGTGGGCCAAAAGCGGCAAGAAGGGCAAGAAAAGAACGTAAAATCCTCGAAAGTCTTCATGGGGCAAGATGGTGTTGCAGTAGCTGTTGGGCTGGAAGGTAATCATCAACGTGGCATAGGCCAACAGAGGCGTGATGAGGAGAAGTTGAACCCAAGGCAACGCCGTGGGCATCCGCCCGCGTCGATCAAGCCAGACCATCATCCCAGGGACGGCGAAAAGGACCGCTGCGAAGACGATGTTCACGGCCAACCACGGCGTCGGCAGCACCGTAAGCAGTCCAGCCAAAGCAAATCCTTGGCCTCCAGCCATGAATGAATGACGGCCGGACGTGTTCATGAACGAACCGGTTCCTGTCCATCAGCCGGTGATTTGGAGCCACCCTTATGGCGTCAAAGCACCACCTTGTGGCATGGCTTCAGACTCAACGGCCTTGGCCAGTGCCGCAAAAGTCGTCGGTTTGGTGGCCGTTCTCCTGATTTCTGGCGTGCTTGCACGCCGCGGCATGAAGGTCAACTACACGCGAAAAATCAACCATTTCGCGATCTTCTTCATCCCCGTGTTCATCGATCAGCAACTGGCTACTGAAACCTTCACTGACGTGGTGTACCTCAGCGTCAGCGCCGTGGGCACCCTTTGTTTCCTGGGGATTTTTCTTGAGCGTGTCCGCTCAAAGGTCCCGGTGTTTCAGTTGATGTTCGACGGCTTCGACCGTCCGGAAGACCGACCTCACACGTTGCTCTGGCTGTGGACGCAATACGCGGTCGGCTTTGCCGTCATGGTCCCCATGATCTGGTGGTTTGGTCATCTCGGGTACGAGGCCTTGGTCACGGTGCCCATCCTCATCAACATCGTCGGCGATGGTCTGGCCGAGCCCGTAGGTGTGCGCTTTGGCAAGCGTGAATACAGCGTGCGCGCCTTGTTCACATCACAGCGGTTCACCCGCACCCTCGAAGGCAGCGCGTGCGTGCTGCTCACCGGCGTGGTGGTGCTGCTGATGCACGCCACGTACCTGACCACGCCGCAACTCGTCACCGGTTTGCTCGTGATCCCCATCGCCATGACCTTGACCGAGGCCTATTCGCCGCACGCTTGGGACACGCCCTTCCTGATGCTGGTCGGCTATGGCTCGCTGCTTGGCGTGTTGCAGATTTGATCAGACGTGAAAGCGGTGCGGACTGGCCACGTGCGGCACGCCCTCGGTCTCGATGCGCGCTCCGGTGGCTTTGGCTTGCGCATCGTCCATCGCCTCAAGGATGCGGTTGACCGGCGCACAAGGCACGCCGACCAAGCGTGATTCGACCTCGGCCCGCGTGAGGTGCGCCACGGCTTGAGCCACGCAGGCCTCGACACGTTCTCGGTCGGTGACGCGGCCCGGATTGGTGGCCCAATCGGCCCCTTCGGGCAGGGTCACCTCAAGCGCCGCCACCAGTTTCGCCCATTGGGCGTCTGAACCGACCGCGATGGCCACGTCTCCGTCCGCAGCCTGGAAGGCCCGATACGGGACGAGGTTGGGATGCGCGGTGCCCATCCGGCCCGGATTCGAGCCACCCACCAAGGCGTTCTGTGCCTGATTGATCAGCAGGTCAAGGGCGCAATCCCACAGCGACAAGGTCAGCCGTGAACCGACGCCTTCGCGTTCCCGACGGAACAAGGCGGCGAGCACGGCGGCACCGGCGTGCAGCCCAGTGGCGACGTCGATGACCGCCACGCCGACCTTTGCGGGTCCACCTTCTGTGTCGCCTGTGATGCCCATCAGGCCGCTGCGCGCTTGCATGGCGAGATCGTATCCGCCTTCGTCACGGCGCGGACCGTCGTTGCCGTAGGCCGTGATGCTGCAGACCACCGCGCGCTCAGGCCACGGCGCGAACCATGCATCGGCGCGTCCTGGGCGGAAATTTTCGAGGATGACGTCCGCGTTCGCCACCAAACTGCGGACGTCCTCGAGGTCCTCCTCCTTCCGCAGGTCCCTGCGGATGACTTGCTTGCCGAGGTTCACCGAAGTCCAGTAGGCCGCGACTTCCTCGCCGTTCACCTCGGTGAAGGGAGGCCCCCAACCTCGCGTGTCGTCGCCCCATGGGGCTTCCACACGCAGCACATTGGCGCCAAGGTCCTGCAGCAATTTGGCCGCATACGGCCCTGCCAAAACACGGGACAAGTCGAGGACGCGCACGCCTTCGAGGGGTCGGAACATGGCCGCACCTTGAGCCGAGGGCGCATGAAGGCTCGCTGAGCACCGTGCGGACCCCAACCGTCAAGCGAACCGAAGGCGGCCACGGGGCGTGGAGCAGCGAGGCCGCCTGTGGCTCGTCGCGGGGATGGCGCTCGTCATCGTTGCGTTGCTGAGCAATGCGCCCGGCTTGGACACCACCCTCTTGCTTTCCGTCGATGAAGACGGCCAAGCTCCGTGGGGCTCGGCAAGAACCGTTGACCCGTTGGCCAGCGACCCCGACAGCAGCACATCCCTGACGCAAGCGGCATGGATTGACCCGCTCGGACTTGGTGTCTTTGGCGTGCGTTTGGTCGGGGTGGCGTGCCTGGCGGTGCTGGCGTGGACCCTGGGCAGCCTGCCAAGCTGGCGCGACCCAGAAGCAGCATGGTCACCGTGGTTGGCCTCCATCGCCCTGCTGCATCCAGGCATGCTGTTCGCCGTGGGGCGCGGGTACAGCGAACCCTTGGGTGCCTTGCTTGGGGGCGTGATGCTCTTGACGCCGTTCCATCCGCGGCTGTTCGCGCAGATCAAGCCCGACGCCGGTCGTCCTTCCTTGCCGTCCATGGTCCTCGTCGTGTCCATCAGCACGGCCGCTGCAGCCGCCCTTCTCGCGCTCAAAGGCCTGAGTCCGTGGTTGGCCGGAGGCTGGGCGGTGGTGCTCATCGGATGGTGCGACCCGCTTGGTGTGGTGCCAGCAAAGGCCCTCGCTCCCGCCCAGATGGACCTTCGCCGTGGTCTCTTGGTCACCGTGGTGCTTGGCCTCCTTGCAGCGGGCGTGCTTGGTGTGGGAAGCGTCAGCGACGTCCGAGGGGAATGGTGGTGGTGGACCTTCTTGCCCTTCGCTGTGTTCGATGTGCTCGGGCTGTACCTCCTGCTGGGCGCGGGCCTCTGGGCCTTCCTTGAGCGTGACGCAACAGGCCTGAAATCAACCCGCGAGGCTCCCGGGCTGTTCGTGGCGGTTGGGATCCTCGTTGGTCTTCTTTCGGCGTACGTCGCGGCCCTCTGGGCCGTCGAAGGCCAGGCATGGGACCTCGCATGGTGGAAGACGATGGTGGTCCTCGGAAACAACGGCCGCCATGGCATGGTGCTTCTTCCTGCTTCGGTGTGGTTGGCCGTGCACCTTCGCGGCGATGCGCCTTTTCCCACTGAACGGCTTCACCGTGCCTTCGTGATCGTGCTTCCCCTCGCGCTGCTCGCCGCCGCACACGGCCAGACCTTGTGGACCGACGATGCGGCTGAGGCGGCGCTTTCGCACCTCGAAGAGGGCGACGATGTGCTGCTGATTCACGATCCGACGTTGGCGGTGCATTGGCTCTACAGCATGCATCCTGTCCTTTCCGAGGAGGGGCCAGAAGGGCTCGTTGGGCACTGGCGGGCGCCGGAGGCCGGTTGGCAGGACGAACTGCTGAACGGCACCACCTTGCCCGACCGTGGCGATTTGTCCCAAGTGTCGGTCATCGTGGTTGCCCCCGACCTCGACGTGACGCTCGAGGGATGGGAGGAAGCCGATGTCGGAACCGCTCCTTGGATGAACGGCGGAGGCACGTGGCGCATTCTCGTGCCCGAGGCGAACCCCTAAAGGGAGGCCGACGGAGGCCCAACCGCCCCAATGTGGGGTGAGGGACCACCATGGGCCTCCATTCCTTCCGTCTGCCCGACATTGGAGAAGGCGTTGTTGAAGGCGAGGTCGTCGAATGGTTCGTGGCCGTCGGTGACGCCATCGTCGAAGATCAGCCGCTGCTTTCCGTGATGACGGACAAGGCGACCGTCGAGATTCCATCACCCGTGACCGGGACGGTTACCCACCTCAGCGGTGACGTGGGCGATATCCTTCCAGTTGGGGAAGTCTGTGCCCAATTCGAAATCGACGGGGACGGCGACGGCAGCTCCGCCGCTTCTTCCGAACCTCAGGAGGACACCCCTCCTGCACCCGCCCCAGTTGCGGCTGAACCTGCTCCCGCGCCGCCGGTGGCCTCCGCCGTGCCCGGCGCATGGGCCACCACCACGGATGATCCCGAGGAAATCGTCGAATGGACCGAATCCATCCTCGCCGTCCACGAGCGCAAGGGCGCAGAACGCGCCCATGAGGTGCTCGATGCGACCGTAACGGCCGCCCGTCAAGCCGGCGTGGACGTCGGACACCTGACCCAGTCGCCCTACCTCAACACCCTCTCGCCTGAGGATGAACCCGCCTATCCCGGCGACCTTGACATGGAAGCCCGCATCCGCGACACGCTTCGGTGGAACGCGATGATGATGGTCACTCGTGCCAACAAGCACTTTGAGGGCCTTGGGGGGCACATTTCCACCTACGCCAGCATCGCCACCCTTTGGGAGGTCGGTCTGAACCACATGTTCCGCGGCAAAGACGGGGATGGAAACGGCGATCACGTGTACTGGCAGGGCCACGCCAGCCCCGGCTTGTACGCCCGTGCATGGATGGAAGGGCGCTTCGACTTCGACCGCATCGAGCACTTCCGCCGCGAAGCCTTCACCACCGGCCTATCCTCGTACCCTCACCCTCGCTTGATGCCGGATTACTGGGAGTACCCCACCGTGAGCATGGGACTTGGGGCCATGACGGCCATCCGACAGGCCCGGTTCAACCGCTACCTGCACGACCGCGGCTTGGTGGACACCGACCAGAGCCGTGTGTGGTACTTCATGGGCGACGGAGAGTCCGACGAACCCGAATCCCTCTCCGAGTTGACCCTGGCCAGCCGTGAGCACCTCGACAACCTCACCATGGTCATCAACTGCAATCTCCAGCGCCTCGATGGCCCTGTGCGCGGCAACACGAAGATCGTGCAGGAATTGGCCGCGCGCTTCACGGGTGCGGGTTGGAACGTCATCAAGTGCCTCTGGGGCCGCTCGTGGGACCCGCTCTTCTCAGCGGACGCCACCGGAGCCCTCGCGGCCCGCCTGTCTGCCCTGACCGACGGCGACGAACAGCGTCTGATGACCGCTTCTGGCGACGTTGTCCGGGCCGAGTTGTTCAACACGCCCGAACTCGCTGCCCTTGTTGCGCACATGTCAGACGCCGACTTGGAGGCGTTGACCGATGACGTCGGCGGCCACGACCCCGTTCGGATTCATGCTGCGTACCACGCCGCTGTGAGCCACACGGGCCAGCCCACGGTCATTCTCGCTCGCTCCATCAAGGGCTACGGGCTCGGACCGACCTTCGCCGGCCGGAACGCGACGCACGGGAAGAAGAAGGCCGACGATTCGGCCTTGCATTACATGCGGGACACCATTGGTCTGGCGTTCACCGACGAGGACTTGGAGGACTTGCCCTACATCATGCCCGAGGATCGCTCGGACGAGGTCGCCTACATGCTCGAACGCCGTGAGGCCCTCGGCGGCTTCCTGCCCGAGCGACGCACCTCGTCGCTCGGCGTCCCCTTGCCGCCGGCGGAAGCCTACGCGGAGTTTGACGACGGCAGCGGCAAGCAGTCCGTCAGCACGACCATGGCCTTCGTCCGCCTCTTGCGCAACCTCACTCGAGCGGAAGGCATCGGTGAGCGCATCGTCCCCATCGTGCCCGATGAAGCACGAACCTTCGGCATGGACCCGTTGTTCAGTGCCTTGGGGATCTACGCACCGGACGGCCAGCTGTACAAACCAGTGGACCACAAGGTCCTGATGAAGTACAAGGAGAGCAAGACCGGGCAGATCCTCGAAGAAGGCATCAACGAAGCCGGAGCCATGTCGACGTTCATCGCGTCCGGAACGTCCTATGCCACCCAGATGACGGCCACGGTGCCGTTCTACATCTACTACTCCATGTTCGGCTTCCAGCGCATTGGCGACCTGGTGTGGTCCGCCGCCGACAGCCGATGCCGCGGCTTCCTCATCGGCGCCACCTCTGGGCGAACGACCCTGAATGGGGAAGGACTCCAGCACCAAGACGGCCATTCGCTGCTCATCGCCATGTCGAATCCGGCGGTGCGTGCCTACGATCCTGCCTACGCCTACGAGATGGCCGCCATCATCCAGCGCGGCATGGAAGAGATGCACGCCGAAGAGAAGGACGTCATCTACTACATCACGGCCTACAACGAGAATTTCGTCATGCCCGCCAAGGCCAAGGGCGCTGACGAGGGCATCCTCCGAGGGCTGCATCGCATTGAAGCCGACGAGGCTCCCTTGGTGCGCTTGCTTGGCTCCGGGTCCATCCTGCCTCAGGCCGAGGCTGCGGCCGCACGCCTCCGAGAACTCGGGGTGGCCTGCGAAGTCTGGTCAGCGACCTCCTACGGTGAATTGCGACGTGAAGCGATGGAAGCCGAGGCGTGGAACGCCCGCCATCCCAGCGAGGAGCCACGTACCAGTTGGGTCAGCGAGAAGTTGGACGGCAAGGTGCCGGTGACCGTCGCCGTCAGCGACAACATGGCGGCGATTCCCGACCTGATTCGCCCGTGGGTCGGCGGCGCTTTCCACGTGCTGGGGACCGAAGGATTCGGGCGCTCCGACACCCGTGAAGCGCTCCGGCGCTTCTACGGCATCGACGCCGACCGCATCGTCCTTGACACACTCTCCGCGCTCGTCCGTGCCGGTGAGGTCGACGTGAAACTTCACGCCGAAGTGCTGGAGTCGCTTGCCCTCGAGGACATCGACGACGTCACGTCGATTTGAGCGGCGGCTCCCAAGTGCCCTTTTTTCGGGCATGATCTGTGATGTGCCAATACACCGTGGTCACGTCTTCGTCGTTGACCACAGTGGCATCGACTTCCTCGACGCTCAGGACGGGCGGAAGGTTCCGCCAAGCCCGTCGGGCGCGGCCGGCCAACCCTGGGAGATGCAAGGCCGGACCACACGTCGGCCAACCTCGGTGGACGTGCCATGGGCGTTCCACCACGCCTGCTTCGTCCATGGCGTGGGCGACGTCGGTCCAGCGACGGGACGGTCCAGCCTTTCTCCGAACCAGCCGTGAGGGGTTGATCGAGGAGTCAAGCATGATGCCCGCTTCGGCCAACGGGAGCGCCATCCACGGGGCAATGTAGCCCGAAGGCGCGCGGAACCATGGTTTGGCTCGGTGCCCAAAGGCCTCGGCGTTTGCCTCCAGCGAAGACTTCACCGCCATCGCCAACCCGTCCGAATCTTCGGGCCAAGCGCCCCAGGCGCGATGGCTGCTGCCGTGGCTGCCAAACGTGAGATGTTCGCCACAGGCCTCGGCGAGGGTGAGCAGGGCGTCGCGGGATTCTGGGTGGCGCAGTTGATCCTCGATGACGAAGACCGTGACAGGATGGCCCGTCCGCTTCACCCAGTCCCCGAAACGTCGCAGACCCGCAAGCCATGCTGCGCTGGGCCGACGCGCCGTGCTCAGCCCATCAGGGTCCTTGCTTCTGGTGGGGTGCCCTTGCTGCCACGGACGGTGGTGGGCATCGTCGGTGTCCACGGTCAGCCATGTACGGCTCACGCCTCGCCGCCTCCGACTTGGATCAAGTGAAGGTGATGGGGAATGGTTCGTCCACCGAAGTCGATGCCCACAAAATCGTCGAGCGGGGTCCCGCCCCAGCGGGCGCACAACGAACGTGCCGTTGCGAGGCCGGGTCCGTTGTGCGGGTGGACGGCCACTTCAACGACGGCCTCAATGTGGCGTTCCGTAAGCCAAGCAAACACCGCATCGATGGCTCGACTGGCGATGCCCTGGCCCTGATGCGAGACCCGAATCCAGTAGCCGAGGCTCCAACTGCTGAGGTCCAACTGCAATTCGTCGCCCAAACCGATGGTTCCCACGTGCTGATCGTCCAATCGTATCGACCAGAAATGGATGCGGTCTTCGTCGGCAGCGCGGAGGATGTCCCGGACGAAATCCGCCAATTGCTCCGCAATGTTGCGAGGGTACATCCAAGGAAGGGCGGTCTGCCCGTCCTCTGGCGACTCGTGGTAGCTTTCCAGCAGATCCGAGAGATCGCTGCTCGAAATGGGCCGGAGCACCAACCCACCTGCCGCTTCGAGCGCCGGTGTTTGCATGGTATCATCTCAGGTGGTGCACGGCGGCGTGCACGCGAGCATCGTCGGGTTGAGCCGCAGAGACGCGTACCAACAGGGTCTGCAGCGCTTCGTCACGACCGAGTTGTTTGAGCAAGAGACCGACGTGGTAGATGAGGTCCAAGTCATCGGGGAGGTGCGGCCCGATGTGGTCAAGGTCCGCGGCTGCACGTTGAACTTGCCCAGCGCCTACCGCCTCGAAGATGGGGACCAGCGCGGTCTGGGCGGCGGACAAGGTCCAGGCGTCCTTGGCGGTCCACGGCATCCATCGGTTTGGATGCTGGATGGGGGGTGCAGGTTGAGGGGCGGGTTGGGCTTCAGGCACGTCGTCCAAGTCAGGCAACTCAGGGGTTGGCGCCACCGCAGGTTCCGGAGCCTCATCCGCCACGGCTGCGATTTCGATGGGTTCCTCGATGGCGTCAAGGTCAGGCAGGTCTGGAATTGGTTCCGTGTGTCCACTCAGGTCTTCTTGTTGCTCATTGGCTTCAGCAGGTGAGTGCAGGCCACCGATGTTCATGGGCACCGGTTCAGCGATCTCTTCCGTGGGGTCGTGGGTGGGCACCTCGAAGGTTCCCGCATCAGGACGGACGTCTGAGGGCACCAGCGTGGCTTCCTCTTCTGCTTCGAAGGCTTTGGTTTCGTTCATCGTTGGTCCCGAACTTTCCATGAATTCGTGCTCCCCAACGACGTCCTGGTCCTCGTCAACGGGGCCAGGGGCATCGTAGGCTGGCACGTCCACGGTGACGTCGTCCATCGCAAGGACCGCTTCGACCAACGGGGCTCCCTCTTCCATCGCCGTTGGCTCGGCTTCCAACAAGGCGAGGATGTCGGCTTGATCCGCGGCGTCTGGGCGCGTCCCTTGGTCGCGTGGGGACTTGTCGAATTCGTAGTAGCACTGGGGACAAGTCGGGCCGGGAACTTCGGGCACAAACCCACAGAAGGTGCAGGCACCTTCTGCCCGCCCCTCCTTCTTTCGCCGCCTGAACATGAGGCAACCTCCTTCTGCGGGGTCCATGACTCCGGTTTAATCCTCGTCCCTCCCCGTCCCCCGGTCGGCAGAGCCTCAAACCCCCCACCCAAACCCCTGTCATGGGCAAACGTGGGGGGGTGCGCCGGATGAACAGCCGGACGCGTGACCTGCCGGTCCCACGCGAGGTGGACGACGGGCCTGCTCCGGTGCGTTGGGACCGGGGCCAAGACCACCTGGAACGTTTCACTGGACTCATCGGTCAGGAGCTCGAAGATGAGTTGGCCACCGTCGAGGAGCGCTGGCGTCATTGGAGCAAGTCCAGGCTGGTCGAGGCCGGTTTGACCTTGTACGATCTGAAGGCCCGTTCACGAGGGCGCCTCTTTGGTGACCCGATTTTGATCTTCGAGGCGAGGGACGGCGGACGTCTGCCTGTGCACCGTTTCTCTCACGGCGACATGGTCATCCTCAGCCGTACCCGTCCTTGGGGTGAGAAAACGATCGAAGGGCTTGTGCTCGACCGAGGACCAACGCGTGTGCGCGTGGTCGTCGGCGAGCGTCCCAAAGGGGTCAGGGACGGCGTGTGGCGTTTGGATCGCGGCGCGAACCGAGTTGCGCACGACCGAATGGCGGACGCTTTGCTCCGTTTGCATGACGCAGGGGCCGACGACGGCACGCCCCTTCGCGACCTCTTGCTTGGGCAAGTGCACGACCCAGAAGCCTCCGCTGCTTCCTCGCCGAGCATCGGCGGGCGCCCTCGCCGCGTTCGTGCAGACCCCAGCGGCAACCTGAATTCCTCCCAATCGGCTGCGGTCGAGGCCGCTCTCCAACAGCGTCTGACCCTCATTCAAGGGCCACCAGGCACCGGGAAAACGCACACTGCGGTGCACGTGCTTTCCGCCATGGCGGCCCAAGGAAGAGGCCCAATTCTTGCCACGGCGGAGTCCAACGTGGCCGTCGACAACCTGCTGGAAGGTCTGCTTGAATCCGGCGTCAACGCCGTACGCATCGGTCAGCCCGTCAAAGTGCGCGCTTCGTTGCGTGAGGCAACGTTGGACGCTCGGCTTGAGCACCATCCTTTGCAAGACGATCTGGCGGCCCTTCGCGACGAGCACGACACGCTCAAGCGTGGCCTTTCCGGCTTGCGCGGAAAAGAGCGTGGTTTGGCGCACAAGGACCTCTCGATGCAGCGACGAGAGATGCAGCGGATGGAACAACAGATGATCGACGGGCTCCTCGACGACGCTGAGGTGGTTTGCGCGACCACGGTCGGTTCTGGTCACCGAATTCTCGGCGCTCGCCGTTTCCCGATCGTGCTTGTTGACGAGGCCACCCAAGCGAGCGAGCCAAGCAGTTTGGTACCCATCGTCCGCGGGTGCCGCCACCTCGTGCTGGTCGGTGACCAATGCCAACTTCCCCCCACGGTCATCTCGGACCGGGCCGCAGAAGGCGGGCTAGGCCGCTCCCTGTTTGAGCGCCTGATCGACCTCGGGCTGCCGACGCACATGCTCACCACGCAATACCGCATGCACCCCAGCATCCGCGAGTTTCCCGGCGCCCGATTCTACGAGGGGCGGCTTGAGGACGGATGCGCCCGTGAAGAGCGACCACCGCCCGCAGGGTTCCTTTGGCCGGATTGGGACCGTCCCGTGGCCTTTGTGCCCGTGGACGGCGAGGAGGAACTTGACGCGGAAAGGGCTTCCAAAGCCAACCGCGATCAGGCCGCTGCCGCTTTTGGAATCGTGAACGACCTTCTTTCCGCGGGCGATTTGCAAGGCTCCGACGTCGGTGTCGTGACCCCGTACACGGCGCAGGTCCGGTTGCTGACCGACCTCTTTGATGAGGGCGGCGGCCTGGACGAAGGTGGGCGCTTTCACGGCTTGGAAGTCCGCAGCGTTGACGGATATCAGGGGCGTGAAAAGGAAGTCATTGTCTTCTGCACCGTGCGTTCCAACCCCAAAGGTGAGATTGGGTTCCTTGCGGACCGCCGTCGGCTGAACGTGGCCATCACGCGTGCCCGTCGGGGCCTGATCATGGTCGGTCATCCCCAGACACTGCGCCGTGACGGAACATGGAGGGCGTGGCTGGATTGGGCCGAAGAACTCGGCCTGATGGCGTGGCACGTCGGGCGAGCGTGAGGCACATCTTCAACAGGGAGAGGTGCAAGGCATCATCATGGCCTCCCCCGTCAGCCTCAACCCGGCCGGGGGCACGCTGGCTCAACAGGCGTTGGCCACCGCTCCAGAGGGGATGCTCATCGCGCCGGTCTGGCGCCGCGCGGCAGCCTTCATGACCGACGTGATCGTGATGAGCCTGCTTCTTCACTTCCTTTCAGGCCAGCAACTCCTGCTGATGTTGTCCACCAACGTGTTCGCACTCGAGACCTTTGATGCGCGCGTTGTGGCCGGGTACATCGTGAGTTGGACCCTCTTCTTCGGGGCGTTCTGGTTGTACTGGAAGTACACGGGAAGGGCATACGGCCGTTCCCTCGGGCAGCGTGCGTTCCGAATTGCTCTGGTGCACGACGACGGGACGCTTCTTCCAGAAGACCACTGGGGTCCTCGTGCTGCAGCAAAACTCCGCTACCTAATCCCCTTCATCGGTTGGTTCTGGTTTGGAGCACGCGACCTTTGGAAGGCTCGCTCGGTCGGCGCCGAATACCGAACGGGGGTCGACCGCGCTCACCACACCGTCGCTGCGGTGGATTGGTCCCTCCCGTCCGAGACCAGGCTTGGCCTCCGGTGAGTCCCGTCAGCACCGCATTCAAGTACGGCGTGGCCTTCTCTCGCCGCATGGCGGAGGAGCACAGCGCGCGCGTCGCTTCCATCGAAGCCAGACTCCAGTCGGTTCGGATGGAAATCGACGACGACGACGAGGACGTGCTGGACATCGAAGTCGTCCTCATCAACGAAGCATCGGTCCCGCTCGGCGGCATCGACGCGCGTTTGGTGGTCGCCGGAGCCCAAGACCTCGAACCCCTCGTTCCGATCAGTTCGCTGGGCCCAGGTGCACAACGTAGCCTTCGCTTCCAGCTTCGCCTCGACCATGGCGAGTGGTCCTTTGTCGCGTCCAGCATGTCTGGCACGCTGGATTTGGGGCCCTTTTCCAGCGACATGGAGTATGAAGCCCCGAAAACACGTCGCTTGGCCAATGCGATGGGCTCAAGCCTGTTTGCTGGTGCGTTTGAAGGGCAACTCGATGAGTTCGGTCAAGTGTCTGAACGGGGCCTCATCGATGCGTCCAACGTTGAGATGACGCAATTCAGCGCCGTGAACGCCGAAGGTGGGGCGACCACCATCCGGGCTGCCGGCACCTTTGGCCATGAGGAAGAAGAAGGCCCGAAGAAGCCACCATGGTCGAGCGGAACCGGGCAATCGGCGCCCCCAGTTCCAGCTTCCTCCGACGCCACTCCCCCCGTCTCAGACCCGTTGCTTGCACCTAAGGAACCGGCCCCTGCCGCCGATCCTCTGCTGCAACCGATTCAAGCAGCAGACGTTCCGACCGCCCCAGAAGCATCTGCTCCGGTGGCTGACCCCTTGCTCGCCCCGCTCACGCCCACGCCGAAGGCAACAGAAACAGCCCCCACGCCTCCACCGGTGCCCGCCCCCGCTGCTGTGGCTGCGACTCCACCAACGCCTCCGTCCACGCCTGCAGCCTCATCGGCAGGTCCGCCATCTGGACCTCCAACTGGTCCCCCCAGCGGTCCTCCTTCGGGCCCGCCCTCAGGCCCTCCCAGCGGCCCACCGAGCGGCCCGCCTTCGGGTCCTCCCAGCGGTCCTCCGAGTGGTCCACCTTCGGGTCCCCCCAGCGGTCCTCCTTCGGGCCCGCCCTCAGGACCTCCCAGCGGCCCCCCAAGTGGTCCACCTTCGGGGCCTCCAAGCGGCCCTCCCTCAGGACCCCCCAGCGGTCCTCCGACCAAGTCCTGATCAGAGTTGAGCGGCATGTCAGACGCGTTCTCGATGGAATTATGCGGCTCCAAAGGAGCATGGCAGATTGTGCCCGAGGGGTGCGATGGCATCGACATGGAGTCCGTGGGTGCCCGAATTGTGGCCGATGGATACACTGTTGGTCTGCGCACCCGATTGATGTGGACCTTCACCGGTCCAAGCGACCTTTCCTTGTTTCCAAGCGGCAAGCTGCTGGTCAAAACGGACGACCAATCGTTGGCAGGTGACGTGGCACAACGCCATCTGACCCACTGGATTCAGACGGATTGAGCGGCATGAAGCTCGACGACGTCATCGCTCGTCTTCTCGCAGATGAGGCCATCGTTTACCCAACCAGCACCCTTCCAGGATTGGGAGCACGGCCGACGGCCCGTGGCTTGGACGCGGTGTTTGCCTTGAAGGCGCGCGACGACCGGAAACCGGTCAGCCTTGCGGTGCGCAACCTCGAACAGGCGGAAGCGTTGGTGGACGTTCCTGCATTGGCGTATGCCTTGATCGATGCCTTCCCCCCCGGGTCGTTGTCGCTGATCCTGCCTGCTCGAGAGGCCGTGGATGCTCGCCTTGGCGGCCAAGCGATTGCCGTGCGTTGCGTGGTGCATCCTACGGCCTTGGCCCTTGTTGACGCGGTGGGGCCAATCACCGCCACCAGCGCCAACGTCAGCGGAGAAGAACCTGCTTTGGACACCTTGGTGTGCGCTGAACGCCTCGCCCTCCCACCGACTGCAGCAGCCCCCGGCACGTGCCCGGGAGGGCTGGGAAGCACCTTCCTTCGGCTTGAGGGGCGCGGAGAAGAGGCAGAGGTAATGGTTATCAGGGCGGGCGTGGTACCTTCGATGGACGTGATGGCATGGGTGACTTCGAGGACGGCATGAAGTACTGGCGCGACGCCGGTCACGTGGCTCGTCGGACCCTTGAGGCCATGAAAGACGAACTTCAGCCTGGAAAGACATGGCACGAGATCATCGAGGCCGCTGAGCGCTTCATTCACCGGCATGGCGGCAAACCTGCCTTTCCTGGCACCATTGCGGTGAACAACATCGCTGCCCACTTCACCACCGAACACACGGTCACGCCACCAGAAGGCTGGGAAGGGGACATGGTGCTTCAGAAGGGCGATTTGGTGAAGATCGACTACGGCGTCCACATCAAGGGCCACATCGGTGACAACGCGCTGACCTATGAGGTGGGCAACACCAACAACCACACCGAGCAAATCAAAGCCGCACGCGAAGCACGGGATGCAGCCGTTGAGATGATGCATCCCGGCACGCCTTGGCACAAGGTCGGAGAAGCCGCGGCACAACCCTCGCTCGATGCAGGCTTCCAACCCATCCGCAACCTTTGCGGCCACCAACTGAAGCCGTGGGTGCTTCATGCGGGTGTGTCCGTGCCTTCCTACCGCTGTGGCCCAGATCATCAAGGCTTCAAGGGTGTGGTTGAGGAAGGATCCGTCTACGCCGTGGAACCCTTCAACACCACGGGAGAGCAAGGCCTCATCAAGAACATGGGTGCATCCAATTCGTCCAACATTTACCGCGTGACAGGGGCCACCACGTCAAGGAAAGCACGTGCAAAGAAGCAACTCAAGCCCCTGGGGGCCCAAATGGCCCGGAACCTCGAGGAGCGGTACGAAACCCTGCCGTTTGCAGAGCGTTGGGCCTACCCCATGCTCGAGAAACCCTTCCCGGACGCAGACGAAGCGAGCAGGCAGTCCAAGTGGAACGCACTTGTCAAGAAACTGGTCAGCATTCGCTTCTTGGAAACCTACCACGTCTTGGCGTGCGCTGACGACGGCATGATCGGGCAGTTTGAGCACACCGTGGCCGTCACCTCCGGTGGCCCAGAGATCCTGACGGTCGAATGAATCCGGCCTTCAGATGCTCGATTCCATCCGGTAAGGGTTATCAAGGCAGGTCGCATACGAACACTTGAACAGGTGTGAACCGGCTTCGTTGAGTGCATCCCATCCCCTCTGCGTCTGCTCTCGCCCTGTTCACCTCAACTCACTCCGGCCGCGAGGCTGTTCACAAATGGTTTGTACCACCCGCGGGCCATTCTTCGAATTGAAAATAACACAACACAATGCCGCAGCACGTCGTTTTTGACGCACTCTTGCGAAGTCGATAGGCGAAGTCTTCAAATAAGACGGTTGATTTGGGAGTAGAGCCCGTAATGGGCAGGAAGGACTGAAAATGAACAATGAAAACCGAAATGATGAGGCTGTGAGCCCCGTTATCGCTACCATCCTGATGGTCGCGATCACGGTCGTGCTCGCTGGTGTGCTGTACGTCTGGGCTAGCTCCCTGGCTGAAGGCAACACCGACGGCGACCTGACCCTGTACGTCTTCGACGCCGAAGACGCAGGCGGCGACGTCACCACCGGCACCGACGACAACCTGGTTCGCGTCACCATGACGCAGGGCTCGGCTGTTAACTGGGCCTCTGTGAGCGTGAAGATCAGCGTCAACAACGGCGCTCCGATCACCTGCGACCGCGACTCCGGCGACGGCGTCGACACCGACTGCAAGCTCGTCGAGTTCGGCGACAGCACGGACAGCGAGTGGACCATCGGCGACGGTGTCACCATCGTTGAGAACGGCCAGGACCTCTGCACGGCCGGTGCCACCTGTGGCATCGAGGTGACCATCACCAACGTGCGCGAAGGCAACACCATGGACGAGTCCTCCACCGTCGCTCAGTGAGCGTCTGGTGAAGGTTTCTCACCCTACAAACCACGTCCATTGAAGGACGCGGCCGTCCTCCCGGGTGCTGCGGCACCCGGGGGGGCCTCCCCCTCATTTCTCCCGTTGACGCGCCTCAGCGTTCGGCGTCCACAGATGCGCTGGACCGCCAAACCATTCACGCCACCAAGCGCCCCACAACGGAATCATCCCACCAATGACGGTCGAGAGGCCGCGGAAGGGTTTGAACCACGGTCGTTCGATCAAGCCGGTGGCCAACATCAGCAAGGCCATGCTTTCGAAGACCGTCAGCACGGCACCCAAGGGCGTTTCCCACGGCAGCAATCCTGAGCGAAGGCCCAGCCCCCACCTGATTTCCGCCAGCTGCCACCCTGCAAGAAGCAAGAAGGGCGCTCGCAAATGCGCATGACGCTGGAAGCGCAGCGATTGTGCGAATCCTTCGGGGGTCCGAACGTGGCGTTGCCGACGAAGCAGACGCACCAAACCACGTCCCCTTCGAACGCGTTGATCCCATCGCGTGCCCCACGTCGTGGGCACGTCATCGATGAAGGCAGCCGTTGGGTGTTGTGCGGTCCTGAATCCCTGAACAGCAATCATGGTGGCGATCTGCGCGTCGTCTGCATTTGATGTGGGGTCCAAAGCGGCAGGGTCCACCAATTCTGCTCGAAAGGCCATCAGGCTCCCCTCAAGGAAGGGGGTGGCGCCAAGGCTGCTTTCGGCTTCACGCAACCACGAGAAGAGGCCGCGGTGGCTGGCTTCCAAGGCCGTTATGCCGTGACGTTCAGGACGCGCTCCTACGGCACCGAGTTCCTTCTCGGCCATGGCTCGGACAAGGGCTTCCAAGGCCCCGGGCGAGCAGCGGGCATCGGCGTCGACCATGACCACGATGGCCGTAGGCGTTTGTTCACGAATGTGGCCAAGGGCACGTTGCACGGCGGCCGTTTTCCCCTCCCGTCGCTCCATGCGCAAGATCGAATGGCCGGCAAAGGCCTCGCTGTGTTCGACCATCCACGCCTCCGCCAAATCTGCGGTGCCGTCCTCGGAGGCAGAATCGATGAGCACCAAGCGGACGCCCGCGTCTGCCAGCGTTCTCCCCTCGATGTGTTGTGCGGCCAGGTCGGCAAGCCTTCGTTCGATGACCCCGGACTCGTTCCATGTCGGCACGAGGACGACCACTTCGGGCATGGCCTCTGGTGACAGTGGCTCCGTGTTCGGCGTCCATGGCGATTTCATGGCCGCCGCGCACCGCTGCCGATGAGCAAGGAAGGGCAGGCCAAACCAGAGAGCAACAACCCCCTCGGCCAAGGCCACCCAAAGCATGAGCCGCCCTTTCTGCACGGTGCCTTCATCCCTTCCCGTCCATCGGTGCGCTCATGTCCAACTTTCGCATGGGCTGTTCATGCCGCACGTGATCCATGTCGGGCCGTGCGAATCTCCAGGCGGCATCCGCACCGTCATGCGGACCTTGGTCAAACACCCGCCTGAAGGATGGACGGCCTCGCTGCTGCAGTCGCATGCCAACCGCACGCTCGGCATGGTGTTCGCCGCGTGGAAGGCAGCACGCGCTCTTCGCGCCTTGCCTTCAGATGCGTCCACCGTGGTGCATCTGCACGCGGCCAGCGATTGGTCGCTTCGCCGCAAACTGCGCCTTGCGGCCCAGTGCCACCACCCTGTGGTGCTCCACCTGCACAGCGGCGATACCGCGCGATGGCTGCAAGCCAAACCTGGACGTGCTGCCCGTGTTCGCTCGGCCATCGAGGCGCACGTCACCGTGGTCGTGGTGCTGGATGAAGCATGGAAAGCCCTGCTTGAGCCGTTGGTCGGTTTGGTGGAGGTCGTGTCCAATCCGGTGAATCCCCTGCATGGATTGGATGATGAGGACCGGAGGAACGGAACCCGGTTGTTGATCATGGGCCGTGATGCACCGGTGAAGCGACGTGGTTTCGCCGTTGACGTGGTGGCACAGATTCGCACGAAGCACCCTGAGGTGCACCTCCACATGACCGGAGGTCAGCCCATGGAAGGGGACGGTTGGACGCGGCATGGATGGTTGACGGACGTCGAACGGCTGCACCTCTTGCAGGCGACCGACGTGCTTCTGCTCCCGTCTCGGTTTGAAGGGCAACCGTTGGCCGCGCTCGAGGCCCTCGCCTGTGGCGTGTCTGTCGTCGCCGATGGTGGATTGGTGGGCTTGCCCGACACCGTCGTCCGGCCTCGTTCGGACACGGTCGCTTCATGGGCGGACGCGGTCGAATCAACCTTGAGCGCCCCTCACGAGCCCTCTGCCCTCGCCGCTTCGGTTTCCCAGCACGGCGTGGAACACGTTGCCCAACGTTGGTCCGCCATCTACGCCATGGCGCAACAAAGGTCCGAGCCTTGACTTAGTTCGGTCCTTGCAGCACCTGTGCATCCACCAAATCGTCGAGTCCTTCCGCCAAGGTGACCTTGGCCTGCCAACCAAGGTCGGACGCGATGGCCGCGACGTCCGCCAAGGAGTGATTGAGGTCACCCGAGCGTGCAGGACCAATGAGCGGTGCGAGATGCTCACCGTCCACACCTCGTGCCTGAAGGGCGCCGGCAATCGTGTGGACGAGGTCGAGAAGGCTGGTCTGTGTCCCTGTGCCCACGTTGTAGACGCTTCTCGGGGGAGCCTTCCATGGCTTCGTCGCCAGATCAACCAACAAGCGAGCCACGTCGTCAACGTGGACGAAATCCCTCGTTTGTGCCCCTCCGCCGTACAGGGTTGGAGCCGTCCCGTTGCACATGCGCGAGACAAAGATGGGGATTACGCCAGTGTTGGGCCCATCGTTCCGCTGGCCGGGGCCATAGACGTTGAAGAAACGCAAGGCCAAGGCCTCCCACCCCTCTTGACGACGCCGAAGAACGGCTTGCTCGTTGGCCCACTTGCTGTCGGCGTAAGGCGACTGCCGCTCCCCAACCATGTCCTCGACGTGGGGCACCCTTTCGAGGTCACCGTACACGGCGGCTGACGAGGCGAGGACGAGGCGAGTGAGGCCGCGTTCGGCCATGTCCTCAAGCAGGGCATCGGTGGCGCGAACGTTCACGTCCAGGGTGGCCTCGGGGTCTTCCACGGAGCGGGGAACCGATCCTTGTGCTGCCAAATGCACCACGGCATGGACCCCTTCGAGCGCGTCTGCACGTGCCTCAGGGTCCCTGATGTCGCCGAGGACGGTGCGAGCGCCCGCATCGGCCAGGGAGGCAAAACGGTGTGCGAGTCCCGTGCTCAGGTCATCCAGTACGGTGACCTCGTGGCCGGACCGGAGAGCGATTTCGGCTGTGTGGGCTCCGATGAAGCCCCCTCCCCCCGTAACCAGCAGGCGCACGACCTCTCGTCCATCAGGCACGCCATAGACTTGTGCGGGTGAGGATGAAGGCCCTCGGATCTTGTTTTGCTTAATTGGGGAACCTCGGGCGTTGGAGAATGCGTCTTGCCTGCAACGCAGGCCAGGACGCTGGCAAACGTCAAACCCGTCTTCGGAACCAAAGAAGAAGTGGATGGGGCTCCCGAAGCGTCAAATGCGTCCGTGCTTGAAGCGAAATGATGGCGACACAGCCCTCGGGTTCCTCAGCGGAACGCGTGCGGTCGTTGACCAAAGAAGTGGAACGTCTTCGTCGAGATCGTGAACGGTTGCGTTCCTCCGCCTCATTTCGTCTTGGACGCCACTTGACCCGCGCCGTTCAGCAACCGTGGCGATTGATTGCGCTCCCTGTGACCTTCCCCTTGGCCGTCCTGAATGTGGGGCGTGAACGGCTCGGTCGTCGACCTGCGGCATCACGGGCGCTTGAAGCCCCGGCGCTCCAACCGCGGCGCCATTCCATCGTGCTCTTCCCGACCAACGGGGTAGGTTTTGGTCATTTTACCCGTATGTTGGCGCTCGCACGCTGCTTGAAATCAACCGATCCATCATTGGACGTGGTGATGTTTACCTCGATGCCGACCCTTCACATTCCGTACTCTGAGGACATCCCAACATACCACTTGGCCGGTCGAGGAAAACACGATGACATGACTTCCTCCACATGGAATGGGATCTTGGAAGACATGTTGCGTACCGTACTGGATGTCCATCGCCCTCACGCTTTCGTGTTCGATGGAGCCTTCCCGTATCGGGGTATGTTGAATGCAATCGCTGAAGAGTCCACCATGCACTCCTTTTGGGTTCGGCGTGGGATGTTCCGAGAGGGTTCGAGCGTCCCTGTTGACAGCATCCAGCACTTCGATCATATCGTCCGACCGGGCGATGCGGTGCCCGCCCCTCTTTCCGACGAAGCAGACCACGGCGTGCCAATCATGAGCACGCCTCCATTCTTGTTGCACCACCGCGATGAATTGTTTGACCGTACGATGGCGCGGCGCAGGTTAGGGCTTTCAGAAGGGAAGAAAGCGGTGTATGTGCAATTGGGTGCAGGACGGATCAACGACATCACCTCGGAAATACGCACCGTCACGGACCTCTTGTTGGAAGACCCTGATGTCGAGGTTGTTCTCGGAGAATCGATGCTTGGAGCCAGGTTAGAAATGAACATGGAACGAGTCATCCTCCTGCGGGATTATCCAAACGTGCTGTACCTCAACGCCTTCGACGCCCTCGTTCAAGCAGGTGGGTACAACTCATTCCATGAGGCCAGGCAGGTTCGAATCCCGACCCTCTTTTTGCCGAACATGAACACTGGGATGGACGACCAACTCGCCCGGACCCGTGTTGGCGAACAAGAAGGGTGGGCTGTGGTCAATCAGGATCGGACGAGAAGTGGACTTGAACGCAGCCTCGCCTCGCTGTGGGGCTTAGAGCCCACCGTGGCCGATGCATTCGAGCCGTGGTCAACAGAATTGGTGGCCATGTTGACCAATCGGTCAAAGGTACGCACCGGTGAATGACTTCAACGCCCTTTGAGCGGCCTCGGACGTCAACCAATTGCTCATCTCATGAGCAATCAGGGCCTGTTCTTCCTCTGGGAGCATTGGGGTGCAAAAGGACGCGATTCGCTGTATGGTGTGTTCACGATAGGGTTCATGGAGAGCCGCAGATGCCCCTCCTAACCACCGTTCAAAGGGCGCCATGTCCCGGATCTGCCCCTCTGTTCGTGCAAGAAGCTCATCTTTCACTCCAGATTCGATGTTGTCACCTTGTAGGGCCCAAGCAAGTACGTTTTCATGCGAAATTGGATGCGCGCTCAGTTTCGCTTGCACTTCACGAACCTGCATCCATCGTTGCATCTCCTTGTTTGTGACACGTGAGCCGCGATGCCGGCGTTCGACCAAGGCTTTTCTGAAGCATTTCCAACAGTTCTCACATGTCTTCGGGAAAGCGCCTCGAATGCACGATCTTGCTGTCTCATGCAATTCTGAGTGCATCACAATCTTGGTTGTCATCACTTCTGAAAGGCCCGCGACGGGGAGGTTTAGCGGAAGTCCCGCACCATGGAAGGCGGGGCCCCAGAGGCGGTGGTGTGCGGACGTCATGTATTGCCTGGATTTGGCATGTCCAACCCTATACGCTGATTCCATGATGGTGCCGTAGGCCGTTGAATCAAGGTTGAGGAGGTTGGCATTGGCCAACAGCGGTACGGCCGTGGCCATGTCTGTTGGGAATCCAACAGGCGACCGCAGAAACTCCAGATCACACGACGAGCGGACGACGTGCCAACCCAATCGTTCGACTTCGTCGAGGCAAGCATACGCTGCAGATTTGTCGTACAGGGTGCGCTTGGATTCTTGTTGAGGGCGGTCGAGGAAGACAGGAACCGTCGTTTCAGGCATGAGAAGCAGGGCTGCTGCAGAGTCCACGCCTCCGCTGAACGCCAATCCCGGGCGCGATCCTTCGGTTGCGACATAGGGTTCAACCCGTTGGGTCTCAAAGCAAACCGCATACCTTCGAATGGTGGAGATTCCTTCCCGGAAACGTTCGCTTACGGAGACGCCTAACTCAAGTTGGTTGGCGACAAAAGGGTGCGAAAGGAGGATTCCGATTAAGGCCAAATGGTCTGGATGGATGTCGCCGATTTCGGCCTTTTTGACCAATTCGACGTGGGCTGAAAGATTGGCGATTCGTTGGGTGCCCTCTCGGAGCAAATCCTCCTCGTCAGGAATGAAATGGAGGGCGAGGTGACGGCCTTCGACCGAGAACTGAACCTCCATGCCCCCAAGACTCCGTCAAGGTCCCAATGAACCCTTGTGCGAATTTGATGGAACAACGTTGATAGAAAGCAGGAGAGGCCTTCATCACCATGGCGACCACGGTGCACGTCATTGTGGGCGCTCGTCCCAACCAAATGAAAGCGGCACCCCTGCTCAAAGCACTGAGGTCTTCGGATGACTTCGAACCTGTGCTCATAGATACAGGACAACATTACGACCATGAAATGGCGGGCATTTTCATGGAACAATTCTCCATGGGCCAACCCGACATCTGTTTGGAGGTTGGAAGCGCAAGCCATGGTGTGCAAACGGCACGGATTCTGGAGCGTTACGAAGCCATTCTATTGGAGGAAAAGCCAGGCGCCGTCGTGGTCATTGGTGACGTAAACAGCACGGTGGCGTGCACGCTTGCGGCCGCGAAACTCGGGATATTCACCGTTCATCTTGAAGCCGGCCTCAGGTCTTTTGATCGAGGCATGCCGGAGGAGTTGAACCGCTTGGTGACCGACGTGCTGGCTGACTTGCTTTGGACACCATCCCCTGACGGAGATGAGCACCTGCTTGCAGCTGGCGTGGCGCCTGAACGCATCGATCGCGTGGGGAACATCATGATTGACACCTTGGTTAGCATGCTTCCTTCTTTCCAAGCCATGGAGCAATACAGCATCTACGGCGTGGCTCCTCACGAATATGCGGTGGTGACGCTTCACCGTCCAAGCAACGTTGACGATCCATCGGTGTTATCTGACGTGCTTGACCTCTTGCTAAATCATGCAACTACGCTACCGATGATTTGGCCTCTTCATCCTCGAACGCGTGCCAGAATCCAAGCGCTTGGCCGCATGGAAGAAATCGAGCAGTTTTCTGGGCTCCACCTCACCCCACCGCTCGGCTACCTCGAATTCATGTCCTGTGTGGCTTCGAGCCGATGTGTGATCACCGACTCTGGGGGAATCCAAGAGGAGACCACATGGCTTGGCGTGCCCTGTCTCACGCTTCGTCCAAACACAGAACGTCCCATCACCATCACAGCAGGTACCAACGTGTTGACCACTCCTTCGCGATTGGACGAGGACCTGGCTTTGGTCCTTGAAGGGCCAATTCGTCAAGAGATCAGCATCGATCTATGGGACGGAATGACGGCTCAACGGTGCGTGGATTCCTTGCGAAAGCACCTGAGGTGAAGCATCTGAACGTTCTTTCACGGCGTTTGCTCAATCGGGTGTTGAACCGTAGTGACAACCCTGTGCTGCACCTCGCAAGCGAGCACAGGAGTCGTCCAACGCCGTTGAAGGACGCACTCCTCCTTCTCGAAACCGATGCTGCTTCCCTGCTTGAGTTTTCGATTGAGGCGTCGCGCCTCCTCGAACGCTTCCCCAGTATGGCTGCTGACGTCGAGCTGGCCACGCTACGAGCGTGCTCAACCAAACACCCCGCGAAACTCCCTTCAATCGTCAAAGCGTTTCCTTCGCTGAAAAACGATCCAAGAGCGCGCTCTTTGCTTGAGCGGGTGGAGGCCAAACGCCCCGGGAAGGATGCTGGTGATTCCGCATTGATGGACGTGCTTGGCGAAGGTGGAAATGAAGCCTTGATGACGATTGAAGGCATCGTGGCCGCTTGTACAGATCGGCAACGAACTCTGAATGACGTCCGAAGTCTGATTCAACTTGACCTCATGGTCCGGTCGCATGATTCCATTCACGTCTACTACGACGCGCTTGAATCTTTGATTCGTACCTTTGACGAGAAGTCCACACGCCAGTTCTACGTCGCTGCGTTGAGGGAACTTGGGGAACTCGACGCAGAACTTGGGGTAAAGTTTGGAGGAATGTTTGACGAGCGGTTGGCGGACCAAAGAGG
>DALQ01000083.1 GCA_002496845.1 Euryarchaeota archaeon UBA495 | reverse complement strand
TCCGCGGGTACGGATATGAGGTCTACGTCAACTCGGAGATGCCTGACACGGCCCGCAACCGCCGTCGCCTGATTCGCTTCATTGCGCAGGAAGTGTACCGTGACCAAGACACCCTTCGTGAGATCCCTCATTTCGACGTTGGCGGTGTTGCGGCGATCCTCAAAGAAGCCCAGCGGCGCTCGGGTCGACGCGGGAAACTGAGCCTGCGTCTCCGTGAACTGGGTGGACTGGTTCGCATCGCAGGGGACTTGGCCATCGAGGAAGGAGCAGAGCTGACGACCGCGGAGCACGTCATTCGCGCCCGCTCCATCGCCAAGCCGCTCGAACAACAGGTCGCTGACCGCATGATTGAGCGCCGGCGCGATTACAGCCTCCTCGTCAACTCCGGCGAGCGGATTGGACGCGTCAACGGCCTAGCCGTGCTCGGCGCCAACTCCGGTCTCTCGGACTTTAGCGGCATCATGCTGCCAGTGGAGGCCCTCGTGACGCCCTCGCAAGGCGGTGGAGGAAAGATTCACGCCACCGGTGGCCTGTCGGACTTGGCCAAGGAAAGCGTCACCAACGTCAGCGCCGTGGTCAAGAAACTCACCGGCAAGGACGTCTCGGACTATGACATCCATATCCAGTTCGTGGACACCCACGGCGTCGACGGCGATTCGGCGAGCATCACCATCGCCACTGCCATCATTTCAGCCATCGAAAACATCCCCATCCGTCAAAATCTGGCGATGACGGGCTCCCTCTCTGTGCGCGGAGAAGTGCTCCCCATTGGTGGCGTCACCGCCAAGATCGAGGCAGCAGGTCACGCCGGTGTTCGGACGGTCATCATTCCCCGTTCCAACCTTCAGGACGTGGTCTTGGACCACCAATGGGAAGGAAAGGTCGAGATCATCCCCGTCGACACGCTCGACGAAGTCATGGAGCACGCGCTCATCAAGCACGAGCAGAAAGCCAGCCTTGTGGAACGTCTTGGCGGCATCATTGACCGCTTGACGCCCGAGATGTCTTCGGCCGTCCGACCGGTTTAGACAGGGCACGACTTGAAACCACGAAGCACCCTCGGTGTGTCATGGACGAAGGCAACAAGAAAGCCGTCAGGGGGCAACTCCTGATCCTTTTCTTGGTGACCTTCATCGACATGATTGGGTTTGGCATCGTCATTCCCTTTCTCACCTACTTGGTGGATGACCTGGCCACCGAAGGGGGCATCGAAGCCGTTGGCCTCTGGGTCGGTCTGGTGATGACCGCGTATCCGATGGCGCAATTCCTCTCAGCCCCGTTGTGGGGGGGCCTTTCGGACCGCATCGGAAGGCGCCCTATCCTCATGATTGGGCTGGTGGGCAACACGTTCTGTTTCGCCCTGTTTGGCTTGGCTCCAACGCTCTTCGTCGCCATCGCCGCACGCTTCCTTGCTGGCTTTTTCAACGGCAACATCGCCGTTGCTCGGGCCTACATTGGCGACATCAGTCGGCCCGAACAAATGGCGAGCCGAATGGGCCTGATCGGTGCTTCGTTCGGCCTAGGCTTCACCTTCGGCCCCTTCATCGGTGGTGAGTTGTCGGCTCCTGCAGAGCGATGGGAGGTGTTCCAAGGAACGTTGCTCGAAACCTACCCTTACCTTCTGCCGTGTTTGGTGGCCAGCGCCCTTTCCATCGTGTCCTTGCTGCTGGCTCGCACCCGCCTGCCAGAATCCTTGCCCAAAGAGGTCAGGAAAGGCGCAGACGGGTTGGACTGGGCGGGGACGATGAAGTCCTCGTTTTCTGGGCTGGCCACCTCCTTGCGCACACCGGCCATCGGCCAAATCGTCTGGGTCACGATGCTGTACAGCTTTGGCTTCACCATCATGCACGCGGTCTTCATTCTCTTCACGGAAATGTCGCCCGATTCGGGCGGACTTGGGTTCACCGAGGCGCAGAACGGGCGCATCTTTGCGGTGATCGGTCTGACCGGAATCGTGGTCCAAGGCGGGTTGATCCGTCCCTTGTCGAAGCGTTTCTCCTCACGCAGCATGCTTCCAATCGCGGTGGTCATCACTGGCATTGGTCTCGGTGCGATTCCCTATGCCTCGGTGGAATACGCGTGGTTGTGGTTGCTTCCGACGTGCATCGTCATCGCCACCGGCAGTGGAATCTTCCAACCGACCTCCTCGAGCCTGCTCGCTTCCTATGCGCAGCGGGACGGGCTTGAATTGGGCGGTGTGATGGGCGCCATGGAATCCGCCTCGGCGTTCGCGCGCATCCTTGGACCCTTCACGGGCGGTTTGGTATGGACCTTGACCGTGAACGAAACGGGATGGTTCAGTTACCACACGGTCTTCCAACTCTGTGCCGTCATCATGCTTGTGACCTTCTTCATGTCCCTTCGTCTGCCGTCCGATTCTGAAGCCATCTCCTCGGTTTGAGCCGGGTCTTACGTGGGGGGAGGACCTTCACGGCCTAGGGTTCAATTGCCGTCCAAATCACGGTGTCATGAGGCTTGACGGGCGATGCCGCATCACCGCCGGTGCGAAGGAGAAACCCGACACGGTCCGCTTCGAGATGTCCTGGGATCGCCTCAGCGTCTGTTCGTTCCACGCCGCTCGCGTCCAGACCGGTGCTTACCTTGGTGAAGGTCACCTCGCTGAGTGCCCCTTGCTCGGGCCACTTGACTTGGTCGAACACCGCCATTCGCTCGAGGTTCATGCCGTTTGTTCCCGTGCGCCGGTCAAAATCTTCCACGAACGAGAGGAGGCCAACGACCGGCTTTTCTGCCCCGGGTCCTGCATGGAAACGGATGGTTCC
This sequence comes from Euryarchaeota archaeon UBA495, assembly GCA_002496845.1. Lineage (GTDB taxonomy): Archaea > Thermoplasmatota > Poseidoniia > Poseidoniales > Poseidoniaceae > MGIIa-L3. Next base: position 4,525 of record DALQ01000083.1, on the reverse strand, counting down.
GATGTAGGACTGATCGGCCCAGCAATCCACTCGCCACGTGCCAAAAGCAGAGCGTCCGTCGTCTTCTCGTCGCCAGAACACCTGAAACAGCACGGTCTTGTCTACGCGCCAATCAAACGTACCGAGGATTCGACACCCCTCCCCCTCACCCCCGAAGGCCGTGGCCTGGAAACCGTCTCCTGTGGCTACGGCTTTGGCTCCTTGCCCCTCCGGGCTCTTGTCCCAGATGGAAAAGATGGCGACTCTACGCCCGTCGGCAAGTTCCTGAAGTCCACAATAGCCGCTTGGTGGGAATTGTATGGCACAAAAGTAGGTCCCTGGTTGCGTTGTGCGCACGGTCACGCCGACTTGCGCTGATCCGCTCTCTTGGTCGGCATTTGCACCCGTAAATGCATACCTAAGGTGGACAGAAGCGGCGGGTCTCGCTTCCTTTGGTATACTGCTCACCTTCCGTTCATGCAAACAGGTAAGCGATGTTGATGAGGAGCATGGCAACCGTGAGGTAGACGCTCGTCTTGTGCAAGAGGTTGAACCGCTTGTCGTTTCCTTCATCTGTGGCTCGATTCGTGGCAGGAATGATGCCGTAGCAAAGGGCTGCAAATGCCGTGGTTGCTCCCGCGATTCCGTATCGAACGGTGCTACCATTTTCACCAAAGAACAGCGTCAACAACGTTGCCGCCCCGAGGACCGTGATGAGGACGAAGAACTTGGGCCACAGCGAACGGATGACACGTCCAAAATCCTCGATCTGGAGCCCCTTGAACAGGGTTGGAGCAATGATGCTGGTTTGAAGGATGATGATGCCGACAATCATGCCGGGGAAAAACAGGTCCATACCCTCACCAAACCGGCGCGCTGTAAAAGATTAGGGTGGCCTAAATCCTCTTGCTCTGATGTATCAAGCCATGTTCAGGAAGGCGATTCTCGTGCATTTCGCCATCCCTCGATGTGTGTTGATTCGACGTTCGAACGGCTTCCGCTGACCTTGGTAAGCCGCTTTCCGCAAATCGACATTTTGGGCGAACCATTGAAACCGCTATCCCCATCGGCGTCCATGAAAGACGGTGCCTTCGAGGAGGGCGAGTTCAACCGCTCCTTGTCCACCATCGTCTACGTGTGTGCCATCTTGACCATCGTATCGTTTTGGTTGATTCAACTTGAATCCGTGCTGAAACCATTCTTCATCGCGTTGGCGATCTACTTCGTGCTCAAGCCCGGAGCCGATGCCCTTTCAGCCAACGGTTTCCCATTGGTGTTGTCGTACTTCACCATGCTCATGGCCTTCTTTGCCGTTGTGGGTGCGGCGGGCTTCTTCGCCTACGCTCAAGCAGATGCGCTGATGAGCGACACCGAGACGGTGGAAGGGTACAACGAGAACCTCGAGGAAAAATGGAACTGGCTGCGTGACGACAGCATTGCAGCAGGTGCTGTGCAAAATTGGGCCGGTTCTGAAAACGCGACCCTTGCTGAAGCCTTGAGCCAGGTGGGCCTTGTTGGCTCCGGGGGGCAGATCTCCGACATCGTCGTGAACATGCTCGCTGGCGTTGGAGACATGATTTCTGCCAGCCTCATCATCACGTTCTTCCTGATTTTCATGATCCTCGAGGCGGCCTTGCTTCCTGCTCGGATTGAGCGCGCTTGGCCCAGCGGTGGCAGCGCGAAATTGGCTGAGGTGCGAGAACAAATCGAAACCAGCGTCAATACCTACGTGATCGTGAAAACCGGTGTGTCGATTGGAACCGCGGCGGGAGCCTCTGTCTTGATGATCTCCTTTGGCATCGACCTGTGGTTCACGTGGGCGTTGCTGACGTTTTTGTTCAATTACGTGCCTTACATTGGGTCGGTCTTCGCCATGATTCCACCGTTGATTCTTGGCGCAGTGATGTTGAATCCTGGAACGTTGCTCGTGTTTGCTTTGCTTTCCATCGTCAACCAACAGGTGTGGGGCAATTACATCGAAAACCGCTGGGCTGGCCGCGCCCTTGGTGTCTCACCGCTTGTGCTGCTTTTGGTGACCTCGTATTCCTTCTGGTTGTGGGGCTTGGTCGGCATGATCCTCGCGGTGCCCTTTGCGGTCTTGGTCAAGATTGTCCTTGAGAACGTCGAAGCCACCAAGCCTGTCGCGATCCTGCTTTCCGAGCGCGCGCCTTCGCTGGACGAAGCGTGGGAAGATGCGGTGCGTGACGGCATCATCTCCTCCTTTGAGGGGCGCTCCTTGATGGAACTCCAGCACTTGCTGGACTATTCTGATGAACAGGTGGCGATCATCGCGGCCCGCTCCTCTGCCCGTCGGGCCGTGCGCCGTGGTCGCGTCAGCCAAGCACAACTGGACTTCCTCAAGCGGGGATTGCCGTTGATTGACGGCGAATGGACCGTCGTTGCGGGCTTGACGCCGGGGAAGATTCCCAAGGAACAGCGGGACATGATGGTGAACCTGCTGCACGCCTTTACGGAAGCAGCCGGTCGACCCGTCGAGGTCCATTCTGAAGAAGCCTGAACGGCTCAAAGAAGCTCTGTGAGCAACTTCTCCAATTCGGTGTTGATCATCAGGATCAGCGTTCCAAATTCCGGAGGAATGTTCGGGTCTTCGTAGAGTTCCTCAAGCTTGGCTTGGGTCATGGCAACCCGAACATCAGTCTTCTTGGCGGTGTTGAGGAGCCACTGTTCCGTGACTTCCTTGGCCTGCCTGCGAATGTTGCGAGGGACCTTCGAATCATCGATTTCTGCGATGACTTTGGCCACGTTCTGGAGTCTGGTCTCGATGTCCATGCACGTCACGCCCCTGACATTCTCCAGCGGGCCCGCTATAAGGTGATTGCGTCCTCGCGGTTTGTGGACATCCACGCGCCTCAGGTCATTGGTGTCGCTCGAGCGGGCACCTTGCTGGTTGGCATGGGCTTGGCAGCATGGTTGGACCACCTCGATCGCCGGGTTCCAAACCGGCACTGGTTGGTATGGAGCCAACCCGTGTTTCTGCTGTGGGCGCTGGACCTCATGGTGAGGGGCGCAGATGTGGCCGTGTGGTGCACCTTCCTCCTTCCATGGTCCTACGCCAGCGGAGCGATCATCGGTCGCCCCAACCTTACAGACATCAAGGGAGGGTCAAGGCTTGACCTTGCAGCCGTGGCGGTGTACGCTGTGGCGCTGGCCGGTCTTGCCTGGGGTGCACAACGTCATGGCCAGGTGGAACCGCTGGACCTTGTGCTGTGGAACCTTGCCGGATCCCAAGCGCTGTGGTGGGAATTGATCGGCGTCACCCTCGTGCTGGTCGTCATCGACGTCGCATGGCGGCTTCGCCTTTTGCACGGCGGGGCCGACGCCAAGGCGCTCATGTGGGTGGCCATGCTTCTCCCCACATGGGGCGCTCTGACCTGGATTCAACCCGGAGATGCGGTGGTGTTGGCCCTTCCGCCTGCCCTGTCCATCCTGCTTTGGGGCGGGTTGGCGTTCTTGCTCATCCCACCATGGAACATGGTCCGGAACTTCGTTCGTGGTGATCTCAAGCAAGCGGCAGACTTTCGGCACGCCTTCCACGCCGAGCGGATGGCCTTGGACGAGGTCGCTGATGCCCACGTCTGGATGCTGTCGACCGTCGAAGTCGGTTTGGACGGTTCCGAACGGGTTGTCCACCGTGTGAGAGCGCCCCGAAAAACGCCAACGGCTGAGGCCGTTGAGGAAGCCATCGCTGCACTTGCAGCGCTGGACGTGGAGCGGGTGTGGGTTACGCGCAAGGTGCCTTTGCTTGTCGTGCTGTGGCCAGCGTGCGTGCTGGCCTTGCTGCTCGGCGATGTTGCAGGGTTGCTGTTCGCACCCTTGGTGTGAGCAGAGGCAATCAGGGGCCTCGGCGCTCCACGTTCTTCGAACGCAGGCCCTTGTAGCCGCACTTGCGGCACCGGGTGGCTCGCACCGCGTTACGAGCGTTGCACTTCATGCAGATCTTCCGATGCAACATGCGTGCTTCGGCCTCAGGGAAGCGAGCCATGGCCCGGCGACCGTCTCCCCCTATTTGAGCGCACCGCAGTCGGCTGCATGCTCCCGAAGCGAGCGTTGAAGCCCCGTCCCTTGATGCCGATGCATGCGGATGACGCGCCTGCCGGGCATTCATCACGATGCGAACTGCGTCGTGGTGCAGGGCGAGGCTTCAGTGCTGCTCATCGATGCAGGGACCTCGTGGTATCAGGCGTTGCAGATCGAGCGCATTCTCGGCCTGCTCTCGGATGACGTGCGCCCGGAACATTTGCTTTTGACCAGCCGCCGTTATCCCTTCTCGGGCGCCGCTGCGCACTTCGTAGAGCAGTGGCCCGACCTTCGGGTGCACGTGGGCGAGGCAGGGGTCTCGGCTCTGGAAACGGGGGACTTCTTCTCCACATGGGCCAACCGCTACGATTCCGACATGCCGTCCGTCCAGGCCGAACCGATTGCCGACGGTGACCTGATTGCCCTTGGCGACGGTGGAGTGCAAGCGATGGCGCTTCCGGGTCATGCCCCTGAAGGACTTGGGGACTTGGTCGAAGACCGTTCAACC
>DALQ01000059.1 GCA_002496845.1 Euryarchaeota archaeon UBA495 | reverse complement strand
CCAACGGATTTTCTTGACCACCCAGAGGTCCTGGATCATTGGACCTACCACACCTGGTTGCTGACGCACAGCCTCCTTTTCTGGGCCGTCTGCATCCTCCCATGGTGGCGACGCAGTAAGGGGCACAAAGTGGCGGCCTTGGCCTATGCCGCTCACCTCGTGGCTGACCTTCCGTCGCACAGCGGCATCTACGGCCTTGAACCGCTGTACCCGATCCGGTACGTCTTCTCTGGTTGGTTCGACGCCTGGTTGTGGCCTCCGGCGCCCATCATTGCCAGCATCGTCGTGGCCCTCCTTTCGTACGTCGCCGTGCGTCGATTGCGCGAGCGCATGCTTTGGCCCTCTGAACGTGAATCGACGTCCGCTTGAGCTGGTGTGACTCAGCCGCTCTGAGTGAAGCCGTAAAGGAAATCCCACATCAGCCGATAGGTCTCGGTTCCGTTGACCTGGTCGGGCCAGCCATGGCCTTGGAATTCGATGCCATAGTGCTCGATGCGAACGTCCTCCGAACATCCGTGGTGGATGATGTGTTCCAGCGTAAAGGTCGATTCCACCGCATCGCTCGAGCACGCCGCACGCACGCCCCAAGCGTCGATCATTCCAGGGATGTTGCTCATCGTTCCCACACCTTCGTGCTCGCCGTCTTTCCAATCCCAATCGTCGTCGTAGTCGATGATCATGTCCAGTTTGCCGTGCACGTGCATGACCGCCATGCTCCCCACGAGATCGCAGGTTTCTGGCGCCACAGGCATGGTTCCAGCGAACGAAGCGACCGCAGCAAACCGATGATTCAGCTGACACGCCACCTCGTAGGTGAACATGGAACCGAGCGAATATCCGATGGCATAGAGCCGGGTGTCGTCGATGCAGTACATTTCGCCGAGGGCGTCAACGATCGCCTCAGCGAAGTCGTTGTCCTCCCGCGAGGTAGCTGCGGTGTTGAGGAACCACTCGCCCTCGGCCGCGGTTCGGTCGTCTTCGGCCATGGCGTAGGCCATGATGAACCGCTCCTCTTGTGCGAGGGCATCGAACTCGTTCTGCTGAGGGAAGTCTTCCTCTGCACCGCCACCGCCATGGAAGGCGATGATGATGGGCAACGCAACACCCGCGTCCGCGGCGGGCACCGTCAATCGGTATTGGCGCTCCACGCCATCAACAAGCACGGCAGTCATGTTCTGTGTGGTGGCCTCTGCCGGTGCCATGCACGCACCAGACACCTCGTCGACCGTATCCCCGGTGGTCTGAACCGCTGCGCCGTCGCTGCCAAGGCAACCGCTGAGCGGCAGCATCAGCATCAGCAGCACGACACAGAGGACGCGCATGGCAGGCAGTTGAAGCATGCTTGCAAATGGGAACAAGCAGAAATCAACGTTTCTCTCGGTCCAGTCAACGGTTCGCGTTCAGGTGAACCACGCCGACTTCCAGCCGCTCGTGCGTCGGGTGAACTTCCACCGCCATGACCGGGACCTCCATCTCGTCCGCGATGGCTTCCGCCGCGGACAAGGGGAATTCGAGGCGCTGGTGCGCCGCGTCCCAGCGCGCCCAGCGCTCGGCGAGGCCCAAGGCCTCACGCAGGTCGGCCAGATCGGTTTCAGCGTGTTCGGCCGGGGTAGGAATCGCCCCGAAGAGCAGCGTGTCGTCTTCCGAGAGGACTTCGTAAGGGCGCATGGTGACCGTGGCACGCCGCTTGAAGCGGTGACGCAGTTGGCCCGCGTCCTTGTAGTGGGCGGTGCAGAATTTCAGGTGATAGTGCGCTTCCAAGTCCCTTGCCAGGCGTTTCATCGCTCGGCCAAGTTCGGAACTGCCCTCCGCGGCCGCAGACATTCCTGCAGCCAAATTGAAGCCGCGCACATCCATGTTGGTCTGATTACCCGTGGTGATCTCCAGTTCGTTGAGATTGAGGAAGGACACGGGCAGATTGCACAGGTCACGCACGACCTTCTCCAAGGCCTCGGCTTTGTCCGGCTCGCACGGCAATTCCACGCCGGTGGTGATGCCTGCCTCGGCCGCCGCTGTGATGCTCTTCACGTAACCTGTGGTCCGCAAATCCAGCAGGTGGAAGCGCAATTCGTCCAGCCCAGCCTCGGCCAGCCGGCCCGCGACCTTCGCATCAATGGGGATGGACGTGTAGAGGTGGATGTGGTGATCCGGTCCGAACGCAGACTTCAGTTCTCGAATGGCCTCCAACGAGCGTTCGAGGTCCAACATCGGGTCCCCGCCGGTGATGCCCGTACCGGTCGCGTTCATCGCTCGGCCTTCCTCGATCACGTCCTCCCACGTCGAGCAACGGCGCTCGTTGGCGAACATGTCGGGCGTCTCGCGGCGGTTCTCCGAAAGCGGGCAGTAGGCGCAACCCCAGTGGCACTTTCCCGTGACGAAGAGCACCAGTTTGCTGCCCCCTTGGCACTGCACGCAGCCTTCCGCTTCGCCCTCATCAGGCGGGAGGATCTCCGTGGCCATCGGCAACTGCACGACCATTCGGTTCACCTGCCCGCCTTGTGGCTTGCGGCTTCGGCGAGCAGCCATCGGTGGAAACGTCGGTCTTGCGTGAGTTCGGGGTGGCAGGTCAGGGCCAGACGGGCGCCGTCAAGGACGCCCACGGGCTCGCCGTCGAGCCGAGCGATGACCTCGCCACGGCGCGGTTCAGCGGTGAACCGAGGTGCGCGGATGAACACGCCGTGCATCGTTTCGCCCGTCGCTTCTTCGCCTCCAACAGGCAAGGCCGTATGCCCTTCGAGCGTCGAACGCACGGCTTGCATGGTCTCGGTTGGCGAAGGGCAATCGAGGGAGACGGCGAGGTCCGCTTCGAAGGAGCGACGCTGCCGGCCCCAGCCGTTGCGCTCAACGTCGATCTCCAGGAACGCCGTCCGGCCTTCTCCGGGCATCGCCATCAGAATGGCCCCTGCACAGGTGCCGAGGACCGGGCGGTCTGGATGCGCCTCCATCCACGCGAAGATTGCCTCGAGCAGCCCGCCCGACGCGGTGGCGAGCCGCATCGTCGTCGATTCACCACCGGGGAGGACCAAGGCATCGAGGTCGACCTCCACGTCTGCTGCAGTGCGCAGTGGGTGGACCGTCACGACCTCGCCAAGCTGCGTCGCGGCGACCTCGAGGGCCTCCCCATGTTCGTGACGGGCCCCTTGGACCATCGCCAAACCGATGTGCAGCACGACCTTGCCGAGCCGGGCCGCCCTCAAGAACACGACCGTTGTTCAAGGGCCGCTGTGATGTGTTCAAGAACCGCATGCAGCACCATGAACCATGGCGCATGAAGGCGACTGTTTCCTCGTCCCCGGCCCGGTTCGCATGAATCAGGCGTGCCTTGACGCGATGGCCACGCCCGTCATGACGGCCCGTGGTTCGGAGTTTCGGGACGTGATGGCGGGCCTGAATTCCGGCCTTCGCGTCGCGTTCAACCTCAGCCCTTCAGAAGGCGTTCGAGGAACCGAATCGTGGACCGGCGACGACGGCTACAAGGTCATCGTCGTGTCAGGTTCGGGCACGGCCGCCATGGAGATGGTCATGGCCAACCGATTCCGTCCAGGCGACCGTGTGTTGGTGCCCACCAACGGGAAGTTCGGGGAACGCGTCGCTCACATGGCGGACCGGTTTTGCACCCTCAAGCACATCCAGTACGAATGGGGGCGATCGTTCGACCTCTACGAAATCGAGGAGGAACTCGCGAAAGGCTGCTACGAAGGTTTGGCCATCTGCCACAACGAGACCAGTACGGCGATCACGCAAGACGCAGCGGCCCTTGCCGAGATGTGCGAGCGCCACAACGTGGCCTTCATCCTCGACGGCATCACGTCTGTTGGTGGCCTTCCTGTCCATCCTGAAGCATGGAAGGCCGAAGCCGTCGTGATGGGCGCACAGAAGTGCACGGCTGGACCGTCCGGCATCGCCGCCATCGCCGTCTCGGAACGCTTTGTTGAGCGCACCAAAGCCATCCGTGGCCAAGGCGACAGCAACCCCGTCTACTACCTCGACCTCCTTCCTGCGTTCAAGAAAGGCGACGACGACCAAACGCCTTGGACACCAGCAATCAACCTCGCCATGGGGTGGAGCGCCGCGCTTGATGCGTTGCGCGACGAAGGCCTGGAGGCCCGGTGGGCACGGTGCGCAAAGATGGCCGACGGCGTGCGTCGCTTGTTCACCGACGCTGGGTTTCAGCTTCTTGCCGACGCTGGACAACGCAGCGACACCGTGACAGGAATCCTCTACCCAGACGGAATCGATGACGCGTGGAGGACACGTCTGAAGGACGTCCACGGCACACAGGTGATCGGAGCCCAAGACGACCTGAAAGGCAAGATGTTCCGTATCGGATCCATGGGCGAAACCCCGATTGAGGAGATGGTTGAGGGCTGCCGGCGCATGTTGGCTTGCTTTGCCGAAATGGGCGTTGCCCTCCCTGACCTGAAGGTCGAGGAATATTTCGTTTGACCAGAATATCGGCGCATGGGCTAAACCCCAGACCCTGATGTGATGGCCATGGAGGAACTTTTGATCACCCTCCTGACGGTAGCGTCAGTTCTCGTTGCGCTGGTGGCGTTGCGCTTCATGGTGGCCGTGCGCCGGTTCAAACTTGAGCAGCCTGAGAACGAACGAAATTGGGTCAACGACAACGCGAAGTTGACGCGAGCCCACTTCGACGGAAACGTAGTCCGGCTGGAAAACGTCCGGGATTTCACCTGGAGGACCACGCAAGACTTCGATGAACGGTGGGTTGAGCGCGAAGTGCGCTTGGACCAGGTCAGCAAGATTTGGCTCATCCTCGAATATTTCGAACCCGACAAGCCTCAGATCGCCCACACCTTCCTTTCCTTCGAGTTTGAAGACGGGCAGCGCCTCGCCTGTTCCATTGAAGTTCGGCGAGAACAGGGTGAGCGATTCCATCCCCTGAAGGGCCTTGGCCGCAGTTTCGAATTGATGTACGTCTGGGCGACGGAAGCGGACGCCGTCGGCGTACGCGCACGCTGCCGCACACGCTCGATCACGCACCTGTTAGAGGGACGTGTGCTCAGGGAGGAAAGCAAACCCGCCCTGTTCGAATCCTACCTCAAGCGGACGAACGCCTTGGCTGAGAAGCCAGAGTGGTACAACACCATCACCAACACCTGCACGACCAACTTGGTGCAGCACATCAACGACATCTACCCCGGACGTGTCCCAATGGGCCTTGCATGGCTGCTTCCTGGCCTCTCTCCAGAGATGATGGAAAAGGAGCGCCTCATCCACATCGAAGAAGACCTGCCTACGACGATGGACCGCAGCCGCATTGACGAGCGAGCCTTGGCGTGGGACGGTGAGTGCAACTTCGGTGATTGGGTCCGCGGCGCGTGACCAAACACGCACGCTCTTAGGTGCAGCGTCGGACCCGTCGCCATGGAGGACGAAGAAAGCCGTCAAATCGGCTACATCGAACTCCTTCGCACCTACCCGACTTTCGCTCGATATTTCTTCGCCAACGTCCTCTCAACCACCGGTACGTGGTTCACCACCATCGCGTTGTTTGTGCTGGCCAGCGAAGTCTCAGGATTGCCCGAACTGGCCGTCGGCCTCGTGCTCGTGCTGCGTATGTTCGCGTTGGCTCTTCCGCAACCCTTCACGGGTATGCTGGCCGACCGTTACAGCCGGAAGGGCCTGATGATCTTCTCAAACGTGGGTTCCGCCGTGTGTGCTTTGGCCCTCCTTCTCGTTGAGGGCCCGGAAGACGTGGTGCTGTACTATGCGATGACGGTCATGCTGATGGTGCTCCATGCGGTTTACGTTCCCGCTGAGAATGCTGCGATTCCAAACCTCGTTGGTGAAGGCGAAGCGCTGATGACCGCCAACGCGATGAATTCGGCCACGTGGTCGATCGCCTTGGCCGTGGGCGCTTCGGTGGGTGGCTTCGTGGTCGCGGCCTACGGCACGGACACGGCCTTCATTGTTGACGCGATTTCCTTCTCGCTTTCGGCCCTGTTCATCAGCATGCTCACGATTCCTCAAGAGACAAAAAAAGCCGAGGGGTCCATCTTCAAGGAAGGCTTGGCGCAAATCGCCGACGGATTTCGCCGCATCCTCAGCACGCCGCCTGTGTACCGTATCCTGACCGCCAAAGCCCTCTGGTCGATTGGCGGAGGAGGCCTCGTCTTCTGCCTCATCCTCGTCGGTGAAGAAATCGGCATGGGCGAGGTGGCCGCGGGCATTGGCGTGCTCTTTGCGGCCCGCGGCATCGGCTCTGGCGTGGGGCCCATCGTGGCTCGAGCCACGCTGCGTGATCGGCAACGCTGGCCGTTCCACCTCGGCTTCCTCGTGTCCTTGTGTGGCCTGTTCTACGTGCTCGTCGGGCTGCTGTCATGGACGCCGTGGATCACCGTCCTCGTCCTTTGCGCCCACGCCGCGAGCGGCGCCAACTGGGTGCTCTCGACGGTGATGTTGCAAGAACGCACGGAAGACGACTGGCGTGGACGCGTGTTCGCCACAGATTTCCTGCTGATGACCATCGCCAACGGCACCTCATCCCTCGTTGCGGCCTTGCTCATCACCTACAGCGACGTCACGCTGCGGCAGCTCATCCTCGCCTTCGCCATGGTTCAGGTGGTTTCGGGCATCCTGTGGGTGCTGATCACCCGCAAGGGAGAACGCGCCTACTACCTCGCTTCGACGGCCTGAGTGCGCACACCGGGAGTCGAACCCGGGTAACGAGGTTGGGAACCTCGTATCATAACCACTAGATCATGTGCGCTGTGGCTTGGCGTGCAAGACGCCCTTCAAGACCGCTTCGGCGGGCTTCATCAGTTGCGATGTTTGGAGTTGTTTGACCGGCCTTTTCGACCGCCGCCGCCGCGTTGTCCTCCGCTGCGCTGACCTCCGCCGCGTTGTCCGCCGCCGCCTCGGTAACCA
>DALQ01000095.1 GCA_002496845.1 Euryarchaeota archaeon UBA495 | reverse complement strand
ATGGCCAAGGGCATGCTCTTCATGGCCAGCGGTTCGGTCATCCACGAGATGCACCACGCCCACCACGACGTGCATCACCACCACGACGACCACGGTGACGACCACGGGCACGACGACCATCACGACGACTTCGACGCCCAATCCATGGCCAACATGGGTGGCCTTGCGTCCCGTCTTCCCATCACCGCCACAGCGATGCTCGTCGGTTCTGCGTCGATCATCGGCTTGCCCCTCATCGGCGGATTCTGGTCCAAGGAAGGCATCATCGCCAACACCTGGCGCGTGGCCGTTGAGCACGACCCACGCTTCCTGCTTCCCGCCTTCTTGGTCCTCATCACCGCCGGCATGACGGGCTTCTACATGTCCCGGATGTGGTTCATGACCTTCGCGGGCAAGCCCAAGACCGAGGTCGCTGCACACGTTCACGAGCAAACGCCGTGGATTCCCATCCCCTTGCTCGTGCTCATTCCGATGAGCCTTGGTGGCATCCTGTTCGCGTCGATGAAGGTCACGAAGTACCTCGGCTACAACGGCAAGCAACTCGACATGAACCTGCTCGACGGTTTCCTCTACGAGATGGATCACATCTTCGTCAACCCCGGTGCAGGCTACCTCTTGGTCTTGACCTACATCGCCATCCTCCTCTCCCTCGTGGTGGGACCGATGGTGGCCATGGCCCTCCACGGCGGCGGTCTCGATGAAGGCCAGAAGGCCAAGCCATGGATTCAGCCTTTCATCAACCTCTCCGAGCGCGTCAATGCACGCCGTCACTTCGACAACAGCGGGCTCGCAGATTCCGCGCTCGCCACGGCCCTCGACGAACGGCTCTACTTCGACGCGTGGTACGACGCCGCGTGCGAGAAGTTGGTGGCCGGGTTCTCCGTGCTCGCCGCGACCTTCGACCGACGTGTGGTTGACGGGACCATCAAGAGCATTGAATCGGGCAGCCAAGCCACGTCATCTCAGCTTCGTCGCCTGACCACGGGTTCGGCACGCGACTACATCATGATGGCCGCGCTTGGAACGCTGCTCATCGCCTTGATCCTCTGGGGGGTGGCCTGATGGACCTGATCAGCACCGTGCTCGTTGGCCTGCCGATGGTTGTCAGCCTCATGCTGCTCGGGTTGCTTGGCTTGATGCCGGCTTCCTTGCGCCCCCAAACCACGTCGGCCATGCGGTTGGTGACCTTCGTCATCTCACTGGTCCTGTTCGTGGTCACCACGGCCATGGCCTTGGGCTCGCTTGGTGAAATCAATTGGTTGACCATCGGATTCAACGACTACGTCCTCGAATTCCAATACCCGTGGATCGAAAGCCTCGGCGTGACGTGGCACGTCGGTTTGGACGCCTTGTCCTTCCCGATGGTGTGGCTGACCGCGTTCCTGATGCCCGTGACCCAAATCGCCACGTGGAACGAAAAGAAGGGCGCCGTCTATCATCCGCTGCTCCTGCTCATGGGCGGGACGCTGATGGGTGTGTTCGTCAGCCTCGACCTCTTCATGTTCTACATCTTCTGGGAATTGACCCTGATTCCGATGTTCTTCCTCATCCTCAAGTGGGGTGGAAAGGAACGCCGGTATGCGGCTCAGAAGTTCTTCATCTACACCTTCACCGCCTCGGTCGTGATGCTGCTCGGCCTCATCACGGTCTACTTCCTGCAAGATCCGGCCCTCGCCGGCGACGGCGCTGGGGACTTCACCGGTCGCAGTTTCGACCTCGTGGCGATGACGCAGGTGGCCAACGACGTCCACGCCAACGGCGGTATCTTCCTTGGCAAGACCATGCAGAGCGTCCTCTTCGTGATGCTCATGCTTGGATTCCTGGTGAAGCTGCCCGCTGCGCCCTTCCACACCTGGCTGCCTGACGCTCACGTGCAGGCTCCGACCGGCGGCTCGATGCTGCTGGCCGGTGTGATGCTCAAGATGGGCGCGTACGGGATGTTCCGAATCCCCATTGCGTTGTTCCCACACGCAGTGGAAACCTTCCAGTTCGCCATCATGCTCTTCGGTTTCGTGTCGTTGGTCTACGGGGCCATCGTCTGCCTTGGTCAAACGAACCTGAAGAAGATGGTCGCCTATTCCTCCGTGTCTCACATGGGCGTGATCTTGCTGGGCATCGCCAGCCAACAACCCATTGGGTACGCTGCAGCGTTGTTCATGATGTTCGCACACGGCATCATCTCCCCGATGCTCTTCGCCGTCTGTGGCGCCTTCAAGCACCATTACCACAGCATGGAAATCGGCGCCATGCGGGGCATGGCGAAGCATTCCCCGTGGATTGCAACCTCGATGATGTTTGGTTGGATGGCCAGCCTTGGCCTGCCCTTGCTTGCTGGTTTCGTGGCTGAGTTCCTGCTCTTGGTGGCTTACTGGGCCGCCTTTGGTTGGTGGATCCTCGGCCCCGGTCTTGCGTTGGCCATCACGGCAGCCTACTACCTGTGGTCGATGCAACGCACCATCTTCGAAGGAGGAGAGGACACACAGCCTCCTGCAGGCCTCGAAGGAAAGCCCATCCCCGACCTTGACCAGTCCGAGAAGGTGGCCATGCTCATCCTCGCGGTGGCGACGATTCTCTTCGGAATCTTCCCCTTCCTGGCGCTCGACATGATGGACGCGTACACGCAGACGATTTTCGCTGCCCTGTTTGGAGGTGCCTGAGATGACCAGTTTGCTTCGCGTGGAACCCTTTTCCGCCGGTTTCTTCGGTTACTTCGCAGCAGAAACGGTGCTGGCCATCGGGCTTGTCCTGATGATTGTCGTGCCAAACCTTGGCCGTGGCACCTTCCGCGTGCCGGGTACGCAGATTCGCTTGCCTTGGTTCTTCGGCGGTGAGCGTTACTCGCTCACTGGCCGCCCGAGCCTTCCCGGATACATCTCGGTCCTGACCCTGCTCACCGCGCTCCTGCTGCTCATCAACGACCTGCTCACCACCTGGGACCACAGCAAGCAGGAAGTGTTGGTTCACGCCGTGGGTGACGACAGCGTTCGCATCCTTGCTGCAACACCGTTCAGCCGATTGATGGAAGCCCTGTTCATCGGGGCTCTTTTCCTGGTCGCTCTGGCCTCAAACGACCGCTACCGCTCCACGCCAGCACGCGAAGTGCGCAGCCTTGGTGCACTGTACAACAACCGTCGGCAAGCCGATCTCCACATCCTGCTCTTGACCTGCGCACTTGGCATGACCACAGTGGCCCTTGCCGAGAACCTGTTCGTGCTGTTCGTTGGCCTCGAGTTGGCCGGTTTTTCCAGCTACATTTTGGTGGCCTTCAACAAGGAATCCAAGTTCGGTTCCGAAGGTGGCATGAAGTACTTCATGGTCGGTTCTGCGTCCTCTGGTGTCGGTCTCTACGGCTTGTCCTTGCTCTACCTCTGGGCAGGCACCTTGCAGGTCGACGCCTTGGCGTTGGCATGGTCGAACATCGGCCAGGAAATCCTGCCTTACGTGGCCCTTGGCCTCATGCTCGTGGGCTTCGGCTTCAAGGTCAGTGCGGCACCGTTCCACTTTGCTGCACCCGACGCCTACGCTGGAGCCTCGTCGCCCTTCGCTGGCCTGCTCGCCACGGCGAGCAAGGCGATGGGGATGGTCGGTTTGTTCCGCATCCTCCTCGTCATCACCCTCCCAGAAGGCAGCGAAGGCAGCGCTGTGTGGTTGGTGCTCCTCGGCGTCATGGCTGCCATCACGATGACGTGGGGCAACTTGGCTGCTCTGGGGAGCAAGAATCCGAAGCGGATGCTTGCCTACTCTTCCGTGGCTCACGCTGGATACATGATGGCCGCCCTGACCGCGGTCGGCGTCTGGAACCTTGGCGAAGCGTCGCTTGACGGCGCGGCTGAGGCAGCGTCCGAGGCCGTGCTCACGGCCTTGCTCTTCCACCTCGTGGTGCTTGTGGCGTTCAAGATGGGCGCCTTCCTTGTCATTGGATTGCTGGAACACGAGGGCGAGGTGCGCGACGACCGCACGTTGTCTGGGCTTGCGAAGCGTTCCCCGCTCCTCGCCGTGACGATGTTCATCTTCATGCTCAGCTTGGCCGGCGTTCCTCCGCTCTCAGGTTTCCTGTCGAAACTGCTCGTCATCATGGGGATCGTCAAGGTGGCCGCCGTCGACGTGGCCGGAAGCGGTGCCAGCGTCAGCGTCTTCGGCATGGACCTTCACTGGGTCTGGTCCTTGGCGCTCCTGATGGTGCTGAACAGCGCCATTTCCGTGTTTTACTACCTGCGCATTGGCGTTGTGATGTTCTTTGACGCTCCTGCGGTCGGTCGTAATCGACCGGTCCCGAGTACCGTGTTTACCACCATCGCCATCGGCCTCTGCTTGATTGGGACCGTCGGGTTCGGCGTCTGGGGAGATCCGCTCATCGAGGTCTGCCGAGACGCGGCCGCTGCTCTGCTCGGATGAGCCTCCCCGCTGCGGTGGGATTGAAGAGGGGTCGTCCGCTCGGTCAAATGGGCGAAGACGATGGGACGACGACGTGAGGAAAAGGTCGACGAGGAAGAGCTCGCTCGACTTGAGTCCGTTGAAGGCGACACCAGCGTCGGGCGCATTCGAGTCAAGATGCCCAATTCGAAGGTCAACGAGATGTTCGCGTTGGCCGAACAAATCCTCGGTGGTCGACGTGTCAATGTTCTCTGCGCAGACGGTGAGATGCGCCTTGCGCGCATTCCCGGGAAGATGCGCCGCCGCCAATGGGTTCGCGAAGGCGACCTGATCATCGTCTGGCCTTGGGATTTCCAAGACAGCAAGGCCGACGTGAAGCACCGTTACACCAAGACCCAGGCGATGTACCTCTCCCGCAAGGGCGTCCTTCCTGACGTCGTGGACCTGTTCGGGACCTCCTTTTCTGGCGACGATTACGACGAGGACGACGACCTCTTCGGGGACGTCGACGAAGGCGAGGCGGTTGAGGAAGAAGGCGACGACGACCTGTTTGGCGATGACGACGGCGATGACGACCTGTTTGGCGATGACGACGGCGAGGACGACCTGTTTGGCGACGACGGCGACGACGACGATGATCTGTTTGGTTCCGATGACGATGCGCCTGAACCCGAGGCCGAAGCCGAGGCTGAGGTTGAGTCTGAACCGGCTCCCGAAGTAACCCCGATCAGTTTTGAAGAAGACGAAAGCGACGACGATGTCACAGACGGCGTCGACGAACTCTTCGGTTGAGCAGGCTTCAAAGGAGCCGCACTTCAACCGTGAGGTGTTGGCATGTCGTGGGACGAGGACGGCTGGGATGAGTTGGCCGAACGGTCAGCGCAACGTCGACGAAGGCGGCGTCCTCGGTCGAAGATGACCAAGGAAGAAGCCGCTGACCACGCTCACGAGCAAGCTGAACGCGAGGCTTTCGTGTCCGGGCTTGAGGACGGAGGCTCCGGGTACCGCTGGATGAAAGAGGAGCGGTACCGTGGCATGTTCAGGGACATCGAAGGCAAACTGCAGGGCGTGATGGGCTCAGGTCCGTTCGAATGGGTCGATCGCCGCGTCTTTGACCAAGTCTTTGACCGCTTGACGCTTCTTTCCGTGTACAAATTGATGACGTCAGGAGCCATTGACACCCTTGACCACCCCATTGCTCGCGGGAAAGAGGCGCACGTGTTCCACGGGACGGACCTTGACGGAGGCCCTGTTGCCGTGAAGATTTTTCACACCTCCAATGCCGTGTTTCGAAACCTGATGCAGTACATCGAAGGTGACCAGCGCTTTGGTGGGCTCAAGCGACGGCACAGGGACCTTGTTGACATCTGGGTTCGGAAGGAACATCGGAACCTCGAACGTTTGGCCAAGTGGGGTCTTCCCGTGCCCAAGGCCGTGGCCGTTCATCGCAACGTCCTGGTGATGGAGTACGTGGGAACCGAGGTTTCACCCGCGAAGAAATTGCGCGAGGTGGAAGTGGAACGCCCTGACGAGGTGTTCGAAGCCTTGCTGCATTTCTTGGCCGTGGCGTGGCAGAAAGCCCGTTTGGTGCACGGTGATTTCTCCCCGTACAACATCCTCTGGCATGAAGGGCGACCGGTCGTCATCGACGTTGGACAGGCCGTCATCAACACCCATCCCAAGGCCCGGGAATTCCTGGTCCGTGACGTGACCCGTCTTGTTGAATGGGGGCAGAAGCAAGGGTTGGACGTCGACCTTGCAGAAGCATTGGCCGATGTGTTGGAAATGCCCCTCGACGACGTTGTCGAGGACGCGTGATCATTCCTCTTCCCACGTGACGGACTCGTCTTCAGCGAGATCCATCATGGCCTCAACGGCCTCCTCGTCCTCTGGGTCCACCTGCGACGCCCTGAACCGACGGTGACGCCGTTCACGCGCTTGGCTCAATCCGGGGACGAGGGTTTCGAAACCGGTGCTTTCGATGGCTTCTTCCTCACGCAGTTCGATGCTGTCGAGGCTGCGTCGCTCCAGTCGGTTCTTCCGGGTGGTGCGTTCGAGGAAACTCAGCACGCTTCCATGTTCAGCGCCACCGGCGATCATGTCGACGGCCTGCCGCGCAAGGGCCAATCCGTCCTCTGGTCCAATGACGACCACCGTGGACTTGTAGATCGTGATGCTCGTCGAGGTCAGGCCTTCGATGCGTTGTCGGATTTTTCCTTGGCTGCCGATGATGCGAGAGCGGATGCGCTGGAGTTGCTTGCCTCGCTTTCCAACGTGATCGCGGAGGTCGACCATCTCGAAGTAGCAGTCGTCTTCAAACAGCGTCAAGGCGGTTTTTGGGGCCATGCCGCGGCCGATGGCTTTGATCACGTCAGGCATTTTCAACGCCTTGACCGGGTCGTACGTGCCAGGTTCTCCCCACTCGACCTCGACGTCACCGGTCTCGGAATCGATGTCGATGAATTGGGCGCCAGCGGCCTTGGCCAGTGCCTTCACCGTCCCGCCTTTGGCACCGATCAGCACCGCGATGCGGTCCTTCGGAACCCGAGGAAGGGCCTGACGCATGGTGCCTCGGAACTGCCGCTCCCTTTCAATCCCGTGGGCGGCGCGAGAGGGCGCCACAGAGGAGGCCCACAAGCAAAATCAGGCCGACGGACGGGGCAAAGGAGGGCACCAGACCTGGACTGATGGACGCGCCGGTCACCACGAAGTAGATCGCATTGTTTCCTTCGTCGTATTCGTCGATGGAGTCCGACGGGTCGATGACCAAGCGGATGTCGAGTTGGCCTTCGACGGTGACGGACAAGTTCCACGTCATCGAGTAGGTGCCGTTTTGGAGGCTTTCTGCTGCCAGCGTCCTCGATTCCATGACGGTCCAATCAACGGCCGAAAAGCGGTCAGCAGGGGCGGTCTCCAACCGAACGGCCACAGTGCCGTCGTACCCTTCGTTGGACTCCAGGGTTGCCTCGATCTGCACGGCTCCTGTGCCTTGGCCGGGGCGAACGATGAGCCGGTCGATGGTCGTGTTTGGTGCGTTCCACATCAAGTCGAGGCCGGGAAGCACTTGGAACGATGCGGTGGGTGTGACGATGGTGTTCCCAGCACCGTCAACGACCGTGGCCCGCAAGAGCAGGTATTGGCCGGATTTGGTCGCCCATGAGGCAAGGTCAAGGCTCGTGTTCAGGCCTTGGTTGTTGCCAAGCGTGATCCACCGTCCCGTGATGTCAGGGATGCTGCCCACGCCGTTGGTGTCGAATCCGTATTCGATGGCTGAAGCGCTTTGGTCCACGCCCGAACCTGCGTCTTCGGCCACGTAGAGGATCGGGGCGGGTTGGTCGCGGTTGGTGGTCAGTTCCTCCACGACCCAACCGTAGCCTTCGGGGGGCGTCAAGTCGACGTTGACCGGCAGTTGCGTGACGTTTCCGACGTTTCCGACACGGTCCACGCTTCGAAGATAGACGACGTTCTCACCTTCGGGCAAGGTCATGTCGAGGTTGTCGGCCGAGGTGCTCTCCCACGTTTGCCCGTCCAAGGAGTAGTCGGTTGAAGTCACGCCTGAGCCAAACCCATCGTCGGCCGTGGTCTTGAGGCCGTTGAGGGTGATGTTGTTGTCTGCTTGCCATCCTCCGTCGCTGCCCACCGTGATGGAGCCGATCTCGGGTCCGGTGCGGTCGATGCCGATGAAGCGAGTGAGGGACGCGGAAAGGCCCGACCCGTCCAACACGTTGAGGCGTGGATTCCACGTGCCCTCACCGAGGTCTCCCGGGGACCAATCCCAACCGTAGGCAAGCGTGCCTGGTCCGTCCGATGAGGGGGTTCCCGTTCCGGGGAGGTTCGACAGCGTGGCGCGCTCAAGGTCGTCGTCGCTGGCGCCCCACCTGAACTGCAAGGTGCCGTCCGCGGGCGTCGCAAACCACCAACGGTCGTTTGAGGAGGTGCCGCTCCCAGCACCTGGGTTGAGCACGCTGAACGCGGTGATGATGGGGACCTGATTCGCCACCGTGAAGTTGGACGAAAACCCGGTCACCTCATCGTCAACGTCTGCATCATGGCCGACGGCTCGAAGCTGGTAGGAGCCGTTGGTGAGCACGGTGGTGTCCAATTGGGCAAACCAAGGGCTGGAACTGCGGTTCCCCACTTCGCTCCATCCGCTTCCGTCGCTGACGTCGATGCGGAGCCACGAGAGGTTCCCTGTGCCGCTTGCGGTCACGCTGATCGACAGCAGACCGGTGACCGATTCACCTTCCGCTGGTCCAGCGAAGGACAGGGACATCGAACTGCTGGTCAGGGAAGGCGCCACGCCTTCCTCCAAGGTGGGCGCGGGGGTCATGGGCTGGGCCAACGCCAGCATCATGACGACGAGGAGCAGCACGGAGCAGACCCCCCTCATGGCGCATAGTCCGCTCCTGCCGTCCTTCAATCCTCCCATTCACTGAGGGACCGGGGCCCGAAACCGCGTTGCATGGAGAGAGGTTCAAGTGCTATGCGAACGCGTTCAACCTCATGACCAAGCGTCCCGCTGTGGTGCTGCTGACGGTCCTGCTCTGCAGTTTGGCCGCCCCCATGGCAGTCAGCGCCGAAATCAGCGGTTCCATCGAAGCCGGTGCTTCGACGGTTACCCTGCAACCCACGTCGCCCTCTGCGGGCGACGATTTGTCGATCACCATCGCGTTCCTCAACACGCAAAGCCAGAGTGCGTACACGGTTGAGTACTACGTATACATGGACACCGTGAACGAAAACCAACTGCTTGAACAAGGCATCATCAGCGAAATTGCTGGAGACGGCATGGAGACCAAAACCGTCTATTGGAACGGTTTGACCGAAGGCGAACACCGCGTGTGGATCAAGTTCCAGCACGATGATGCCCTCAGCCAGACCTTCTCCGTGCCGTTCGACGTCAGCGGCCTCCCCGACTTGCGCGTGACCGGCGCAGAAGTGCTCAACGCCTCGACGTTGAAGACCGGCGATCTCACCACGGTCGAGGTCGACGTGAGCAACATCGGCAGCGAACCCGCAGCCGCCAGCGTGCTTGGTGTGGCCCTGAACGGCGCTGCCATGGACAACGTGGCCGTCGGCGCCCTCGCGGCGGGAGCGTCCACGACCTTGACCGTGCAGTTCGATGCTCCACCCACCGGCGAGTACGTGCTGCGCCTGACCCCCGACGCTGAGGACGCCGTCGTCGAGTCTCAGGAAGAAAATCAGGACTACGATCTGACCTTGACCGTGCACCCGCGCATGGATTTGCGTCACAAAGCGGCGCCCACGGTGACCGTCGTCGAAGGAGCGTTGAACGGTCCGTGGACGGTCAGCGGCGAAATCGAGCGATTTGACGGCGATGGGACCGTCGAAGTCCCCCTCCGTTTGGAAGTCCCCAACGACAACGGCGGCACCCTGATGCTTGGCAGTTTCAGCGTCACCGTCCAAGGCCAGGGCTATGCCGTGGCCACGTGGCAAACCACGATCGACGGCGACGATGTAATCGGTCTGCAAAGGATCTCCCGCGAGGTCGTGGCGGTCATTGATCCGTACGGAACGGGCGCCTTTGTTCAGGAATCCACGACCAACGACCGCAGCCCGGCCGGAAACCTCGATCTCTTGCCCATTCCCGACGTGCAGCTCGACCCACCCATCGCTGAACCACCAAAGGCGAATTCTGGCGACGCCGTGCTCTGGTACGTGGGGATTTCCAACGTCGGCGAAATTCCAGTTCGTGGCACGTTGGAGTATTCCTTCGAGGGCATTGACTACGAAGATCGCATCTTCCTTGACGCTGCTGAGGACATGATGTGGCGGCCTGATGATGCCTTGCCAACCGCGTTGGGAGCCCATGATGCCGTCTTTGAAGCGCGTTACGTTCCTGATTCGGACTCCTGGGACTTTGACCCAGACAACAGCCGCGTCTCTGCAACCATCGAAGTCGTAGCCCCGCTCCGGCTGTCATGGAATGCTCCAACATTGACGCTTCTGGACGCCAACGCCGAGCCTGCCGAGGCACCTTTGACCCCCGGTCAAACCTACACGATGTCCATCGGTGTCACCTCTGTGGAAACCGGCCCGGTGAACTACACGTGCGACGATGGCGGCACCACGGTGTTCGAGGTCATCCCCGTGACGATTGAGACACGCGGGCAGCGTGCGACCGTGTCATGCACCTTTGAGGCGCAAACCGGCCAGACGTCCGTGCGTTTGGTGCCCGATGACGTCGACGTGTCTCCGGTGTACACGCGAGCCTACGCCAGCGCCGAGGTGGTGGACGATTCGATCACCGACGAGCAGCGTTCGCTGCGTGGTCTGCTCAGTTGGGCGGGCCTGCTTGTGTTGGTGCTCATTGGCGTGCTCATCTTGGGCGTCATCATCACCCGTGATCGCGACGAGGAAGTCGAACGGGACATCTTCGAGTATTGCCCGTCCTGCGACGGTGAACTGGAAGGCGACGAAGACAAGTGCCCGCATTGCAGGTTCAACCTCGCCAAGGCCCGGCTCCAGTTCCACGAATGCGATGCATGCGGCGAGTCGATCCCTGATTTGATGGAGAACTGTGCCTATTGTGGTGCGCCGCAAGACGTCGCGTCCTTCTTTGAACAAAGGAAGCGCCAAGAACGCAAGGTCGCGGTCGAAATCGAACTCCCGGCTGAGGAAGAAGAGGACGACGACGTCATCGTCAGCGGAACCGAAGACTTCGCTGCTACCGTGCAGGCCTTTGGCTACGACGAAGACGATCTTGAGGAAGACTGGGACGAGAACATGAACCTCGCTGAGGCTCAGGTCACTCAGGCCCAAGGACGGCTCGACGCGCTGGAGGTCGACCTCGACGCGATGACCGAAGAGGAACTGGAAGCATGGGAGAATTCCGTCACACCGACCCTCCGCTCGGTCAAGGAATCCTTCAGCGGCCAAGACATCGACGACATCATCGCATCCAAGGGCGACGTTCAGGCCCTCAAGGACGACGGGGCGGAACTCTCGGCCTCTGACGCAGCGATCCGCGAGCGCTTGTTCGAATTGACCGGAGAAGAAGGGGTCTTGCCGGGCGAAAAGGTCCGGGTCGACGCGGGCTTGACCGACAGCGGACTGGCCGGCAACGAAATCGAGGAAGCAACCGCGGACTTCTCCTTCGAGGACACCGATGCTTTGCCCGTATCTTCTGCAGGTGCAGAAACCGTGGACGACGAGTTGACGCCGAAGCGTGCCAAGCCGAAGCGCCGCCGCTCAGCGACCCGCCGAAGGCCTGCGGACGCTGAACAGGAAGCGGCGATGGCCGAGTGTGGTGCCTGTGGCGCAGACATCCCTGCTGACGCCACGTCGTGTTCTGTCTGTGGCGCCACGTTCGAGTGAGCATCGACGACATCTTCACAACCGTAGCCCGCTCCGCCACCTTATGGGGCCGCGTCCGACGGTTGTGGCGCTCATCGTGCTTCTTCTCAGCAGCACGTTCGCGGGCTGCATCGGGTTGGTCCCGGCCCGCGAGTATCTCGAATCAAGGCGAGACCCGGTCGAGATTCAGACGATCTACGACCGCGTGGCCTTCGCCCACACCTTCACCAATGCGGTTGAAACCTACAGCAATTCGTCCTCGTTCTACGTGGACGAGTCCGTCATTCAGATTGACATCTACTTCAAGGCCAGTTTTGTGGGCTCAGATCAGATTGGTTGCCTGGACGCAGGAGGGGCCTTGCGCTACGTCCAAGTGACCCTGTTCGACTCAGAAGGTGGCGTGCAATGGTCGACTGAAGTGTGTCAAGACGCAAATCCACCTGAGGAAAGCCTCCTCGCTCAGCCAGAGTTCACGGGTGGGGAATGGACCTTGACCGTTGACGCTCAAGGCACCGGTGAACGTTTCCTGAACCAATTCAAAGACAACTTCAACGTCGTGGTCACCATTCATCGCAACTGCATGAAATACCCGCTCGAAGACTCATGCTGATGCATCGAGACGTTCGGGGCATGCGTGGCGACGGGAACAATTCCTGCACTTGCCCACGCGTTTGTGGTTTCGGGTGGCTCCCCCCTCTACCATCAGACGCTGAATTTCCGTGACCACCTCGTTGAGATCGCTTCGAGAGAGGTCGTCCCAGAGGATCTGGAACACGTGTTCTTGGCCGTATCGAATGACACCGTAAGGGGAGGCCCGCCCGGTTTCGCATTCCACCAAGTGGAGGTACGCCAACAGTTGCATGCGGTGTGAATCGTGTGGCGTAGCGGGGATTTTCCCCGTTTTTTGTTCGACGGGAATGAAATCACCGTCGACGATGACGATTTGATCTGGCCGGCCACGGAGTCCCGTGTTTGGGTCCGTCAACAAACCGGTGCCTTGGTCGTCATCGGAGTACAACACCTCTGTTTTGGTGTCCAATCCTGCTTTGACGCGAGCGACCTCTGATTTCTGGTGCGCCAGAAGGAGAACCTGAAGGCGCCATGAGGCCAGACCGGTCCAAAGAAACGCCGACACGACAAGCACGAAGGCGGCGTTGCCCGCATCAAGAAACGTGCCAAGGGCCATAGCGTGCAAACCGAACACGATTGACGCAAGGAGGAAACTGGCCTCCAAACGACCGCCTTGGAACCACCCTCCGATGAAGTCGGGGGGATTGAAGATGGGCATGACGCCGCTGGCTTCGAATTCAGAGCGTGGGTCGGGGATGGACCAGTTCAACGGTTCTCGCCACGGCAGGAGGATCAGCACCCCTCCGGCCAAAAGCGCACTCAGGGCGAGGGAAGACAGGAAGCGCGCCATTTGGACAGGGTCTGCGTCGCTGTTGAGGAGCCTGTACACGATGAAGCTCTCAAGCGTAAACACCAGCACCACGGTGAACCACCACGACCAGATGGTTGCGGAGCGCCGGTATGCTTGCTTTCCGGCCATGGCGTCCTCCATCGAGGAATGAATTTCGGCATGGCGTCGAACCCCTTCGGCGACGGCTTCGCCTTGAGCGCCCACGCCTTCCCTGGACAAGTGCCATGACATGGGGCAGTAGGTGTAACGTTCGAGATCGCTCGCGCTGATGGGCAGCATCGAGTTCACACCTCCATTCGCCGACATGGGACGGTTCAAGGGAGCCGGTCCATGCCTTGACTGATTCGCCTGACCGCATCAAGTCGAGGGTGTGCCGCAGCGAAGCGGTTTAATAGAGGCTTCAAGTCGCGCGAGTGCTGAGGTTTCTTGCATGTCCGACGAAATGGCGCTTCTCGTTCCTTTCTCCGAATACGAAGAGAACGCCGTGAACATTGGTACCCAGCAAAAGAGCGCCGACATGGCCCGTTTTATCCAAACCGTTCGCGATGATGGTCTCTACCTTCTCGACGTCGCCGCCACCGATCAGCGCATCCGCTTGGTCGCACAATTCCTCTGCCGCTACGAGAAAGGCCGCGTCATGGTCGTCTCCGCTCGCCAATACGGACAGCGCCCTGCCCGCCTCTTCGCTGAAGCCATCGGCGCCAACGCCTCGGTGGGCCGCTTCATTCCTGGCAGCCTGACCAACCCTGCCCTCCGCTCCTACGTGGAGCCTGACATGCTCTTCGTGACCGACCCAGCTGCCGACCAGCAGGCCCTCATTGAAGCCGTGAACACCGGCCTTCCCATCGTCGGCCTCGTCGACGCCAACAACAACCTCCGCAACGTCGACGTCGCGATTCCTGCCAACAACAAGGGTCGCCGTTCCTTGGCGCTCGTGTACTGGCTCCTCGCCCGTGAAGTCCTCAAGCTCCGCGGTGAAACCACGGACGAGGCATGGGCCGAGGCCCAAGACATCGAAGAGTGGCAGTCTTCCTTCTGAGCATCATTGGGCCGTGGCGCCCCCGAGGAAGACCTCGACCGATGCAGCAAAGGCTTGAGCATCGGGCTGATTGTGCATCTCGGCTCGGATGGCTCGGCCTCCGGGCAAGCCTTTCGTGAACGCAACGGCGTGCCTTTGCATCCATTTTGGACGAAGTCCCGTCGTAGCTTCGGCCAACTCGATGTAGCGTGACCAACACCACCGTCGGGTCAGGAAGGCGCGTTCGATGTCGTTTGCAGCCGCCCAAGCATTGGGGTCATCGGCCACCCACGGCAGGTCGGCTTCGTCCATCCAGCCAAGGCCGACCCTGATTTCCCCGAAGACTTGCGGACGACCGATGGCTCCTCGTCCGATCATGAGGCCCGCAGCAGCGGTCTGCTCGAGGCATGCTGCGGCAGAGGGCGCGTCCACCACGTCACCGTTGGCGATGACCGGCACGATGCTTCGTTGGACGGCCTCGGCAATCGTGTCCCAATTGGCCACGCCTGCGTAGCGTTGCCGAAGGGTTCGCCCATGAATGCAGATTCGCTTGGCTCCGGCATCGGGCAAACGCTCGACGAGGTCGAGGACGGTGTCTGGCCCTTGGCCCGTGCCGAGCCGCATTTTGGCGGTGACAGGAATCTGGACGTGTTCGGACACCGCTTTGACGATGTCCAACAGCAGGTCGGGGTGACCCATCAGGGCGGCGCCAGCGCACACCCGCGTGACCTTGGGCGCAGGACAGCCAAAGTTGAGGTCGATGATCTGAGCCTGCGGTTCAAGCAAACCAGCAGCTGTGACCATGTCGTCGAGGTCACCTCCGAAGATTTGGGGGATGAAAGGATCCTCCATCGCATGGGTTTCCATGCGTCGCCACGAGGTCGTGGCCTCCCGCGTCAGCGCCGTGGAATTCGTGAATTCCGTGATGGCCAGGCTCGCACCGCATTCTCGCGCAAGCAATCGAAAGGGCAGATCGGTCACGCCGGCCATGGGTGCGAGCATCAGCGACCGAGGCTCACCCTCCCACGGGCCCATCGGTTCCCATGGTCCCGTGCCCATGTCCCCACCCCATGTTGCCCGCATTTCAAGGCCGGTTCGTCAAGCAGAAGATTCCGTGAGCGCTTCGTCGATGAGTTCAGCCACGCGATCGATGCGACGAAGGGTGCGTTCCAAGCGTTCGAGGACGTGGCGCTCGACCTGTTCAAGGGTGCTGCCCGCCATGCGGTGACCCATGGCCAATCGCCCGCCGAGAAGGTTGAGGAGCAGCATCTGATCTTGTGCAGACGTTCCTTCCATCGCCTTGGTGACGTCTTCGGGCCGCAACGTGCTTCCTTCGAGGGCCTTGAGGAGGAGGCTTTGCTGCTTTTCGTTGAGCAGGCGCTGGAAGCCACCCTTGAGGAGCAGCCAATCGGAACCACGTCGTTCATGTTGAGCGATCATGGCGGACCAAAGCGAGGTCGCCAACCGGTCCGTTCTGGGCACACGCTCAACCACACCGGTCGCACGGAACCGTTCGAGGACGCGCCCTGCACGTGCCGCGGGCAAGCCCACTGCTTCTGCAGCCTCGTCTGTGGACAAAGGCGCGTCCCGTTCGAGGAGCATCAAAAACAGCCGGTGAGAGGAGGATCCGCTCGAGATTTCGCTTCCCGGCCGGTCGCCAAGAAGGCCCGTGTCCGCCATCCAGAGGGTCATGGCATCCGCATCGCTGTCTGGACTGGGAGGCCGGAGGTCGACCATTCCCAACGACATGGGAAGCGGGTCGTCCTCGCCCAAATCGAGGTCCAACGGTGCTCCGCTGCGCGACCATGCCGGAGCGAGGGCCTGCAGGCGTTGGGACGTCACCAGCCTGGCGTTGATGCGCACACGCTCGACCGCTGCGCGCAGGCTCCCGCCTTGCACGTAGTACCTGCGCCAGCCTTTGCCTTCGTCGGTGTAGCCCATCAATCCAGTTTCCACCAAGCGCGTCAGGTGGTGGTTGAGGGATGCAGGGGCCAACCCCAGATCGTCCGCCAATTGGCCGGCGTCCCACGCGCCTTGCTGGTCGCCCAGCACGTGTTCGCGAAGCAATCGATGGACCGGCGAGGCACGCCCACCGTCCGCCGAAGCGGGTCCTGAGCGGCGGACCAAAGCAAAGGCGTCGATGAACCACGCAACCAAGGAATCGAGGTCACGCCGTGCCGTGGGCAGAGGTGCTTCAACCACCTTCGCTCGAAACATGCTCAACCTCACGCCGAAGGCGAGCAGCAGGGCACTTGAAGCGTCCGCCTCGGACGGGCGGAGAAGGGTCAGATTCAGGGCTCGTCGGTGAAGCCAGAGACCACGCCTGCCCGCCATGCCTGATCGTCATCGAGATGAGGGGACAACGCGAGGCTGTCTTGGCGCAAGAGACCACGCCGTTGCAGCACTTTGACCGCCGAGTGCACGCTGGCTCGGGTACGACCGAGGCGACGCGCCAGGTCGGATTGGCTGTTGGGGACGCCGTCCTCCTTGATGGAGAGGATGACGGAGCGTTGCACGAGGGAGAGCCCAATGGGCAAGCGTTCAGCGGCCCTTGCCATCCCTGCACGCCCTTGGAGCAACTCGACGCTTTCAGGCGGGCCCGCGAAGTAGCACGTTCGCCCGTTGACGTGCATCACGGTAAGGCGTGAACCTCCTTGCAGCACATCGAGGTGGTGCCGCAGGGTTCCATTGGCCGCTCCAAGGCTCTGTTGGAGCTCGCGGTAACAGAGGCCAGGATGGTTCTCAAGCGTGGTCAGAATGCGCCGGCGCAGCGGATGTGTGGCGTCGTCCACTGGACGTGACCCGGCGATGCCGCCCACGGCGAGTCCAAGGGCTCCGGCAGCAGCGAGGGCCCCTCCACTCAGGCCAGCCAAACCCGTGGCGCTCACCGCCAAACCGGCGGCGAGCCATGGGCGCTGACGCACCCATTGTTGGAGCAAAGGCATGACGTGAACGTAGCCCCCATCCTATCTGAAGGCTCGCTTCACGTGCGTCTTCATCGCGAGGTGCGGAGCGCCCCAGATCGAATCTTCAGGTGAGCCACCAACGGGGACAGCAAACGGCCGCAGGTTCGTCCATGCTCAGAAAGCACGTACCGGACACGTTCGGGCGGGCCTGCCTCGACTTTTCGAATCACAAGATCGCGATCGGCAAGCAACCGCAATTTGTCGGACAACGTCCGTGATGAGATGCCGTCCAAGAGGGTCTTCATCTGGTTGAAACGCGCTGGTCCTGCGATGTACAACGCGGTCAGGATTTCGATGGTCCAACGAGATCCGAACACGTCCAAGGCTTCCACAGCAGCCTGAACTTCCCAGCCGATGGCCGCCGGCCCGTCGCCGGTGTGTGTGGCCAGAATCTCCCGGATGTTGGACCCGTGCTCGATGGTTGAGTCGATGCGCTGACGCACCTCGTCCATGGCGCCAGAGGAGAGGTCGCGTGGCAGGTTCGGCATTGCGCTCAAACCCCATTCTGCGGTCAA
>DALQ01000016.1 GCA_002496845.1 Euryarchaeota archaeon UBA495 | reverse complement strand
CTGTTGCCAGTGTTGTTTCCGGTGGTTCCGTTGACGTAAACCGAATCGACGATGCCGAGGAATCGAAGTTGAACTGCCGCAGCGTCTTCGTCTGCAGCAAAGGTGTGCGGCAAGGTCACGTTGGACCAAGACGATTGCGAGGAGGTCCGAACCTGTGTGGTGACGTTTTCCACACCTGCGTCCAACCGCCATGCCTCGAGCGCCAAGTCGCTGTGAATCCAGGGCGTAGTGGCCCATCCCCCGTCGTCGCCTTCGACGCGCATGCCTTCGGAGAAATCCGTCGGCGCTGCGACGCTTCCTGGCACATCTGCGATGTCGTATTCGGTCCATCCTATGGACGCGTTCACGTCCCAACCGCTCGCCACGGGATCAGCCCACAGATGGTCTGCCCAGCGGCCGTCGAGGTGCAAGGCGTGAACGGTAGGCATCGATCCACCAGTCCCTGGAAGCATGGTCAAGTGAATGCGAATCTTGCCGTACAGGTCCGCATCAAGCAGCCCTAGGTCGACGATGGGACCGCTGCGGTTTGTGTGGGATGCGATTGGGTTCGCGTTGCCGTCAAGGACGGTCCAGAGCAATTCAGATCCCGTTGGAAGTTCGGCCTCAATGGTGACGTCGGACCATCGGCCTTCTTCGACGTTGTTGACGCCACCGTTCCATCCGATGGCCGGCGACGTCCATTCCGACACCAGCGGCGCAGCCAAGCGGACGTCGTCGATGAACCAATAATCGCAGCATGTGCTCGAGCCTGAGGTTTGGTGGAAGCGGACTTGGGCGTTGGCGTGGAGAGCAGCGCTGGGCAGGTTCCAACTGAAGAACGTCCACGTGTTGTTTGAAGCCGGTGAACCGGACACGGTGTGAAGGTTGGTCCAGCCTCCGGACGCGGTCTTGTATTGGATGCGAAGGTCCTCGTTTGAATCGGGCTCTTCGCCACATGACGAGGACCCTTGGCGGATCATCACGTGCAACGGCATCGATGGTACACCGGAAAGATCGATGCTGGGCGAGGTAGCGTAGGTCGAGCCGGCATAGGTGCGAATGGAGCCGCCGGATGAGCCGTTGTAGCCGCATGCCGGCGACGTCACCCTCGAGGCGTAGGAGTTCGAAAAGGACCAGCCTGGCGCACCGCTGTTGAAGTCCCAGAACTGTGCACCGCCGGAACCGATGAGGGCGCCTCCAGCCGTGGACACACCGTCGGAAATGGCGTCGGGGTGGTTCCAAGCGTCGCTGCCCGTCCACGAAAAACCGTCACGAGCGGCTTTGGCGGCGGGTTCCACGACCAACTCCAGCGACGTAAGAGGGTCCTGGGTGGGCAAATCAACCCACGCAGGGTCAGAAGAGGAAGTTGAACCAACGTCCACCTCCACTGATTGCGATTGGCCGAGGGAAAGTTCGGGACCGTTGCCGCGGGACGCTGCGGAAGGCTCCACCGCGCCCTCAAAGGTTGGCGCAGGGACCATTGGGGAGAAACTGGCGAGGATGAAGAGCAGGAGCAGGGCGCAGGGCAACCCCCTCCCTCGCGCGTCATCCATAGGGCACCCGTGTACCTCACGGGACTTGAATCCTTCACCGTTGGACCAGAATGGAAAAGGAGCGGGGAGAGGTTGAAGACGAGGCCCTTGGTGCTCGGCGCATGCCTCGTCCTTCGCCTGCGGGCGACCTCGACCCGGTGGCCCTCGAAGGGGGCCTGCTGAAGCAGTGGGCCGAGGAAGGTGCGTTTGAGGCCTCCATCGAGGCACGGCGCGGCGGTGCGCCCTTCATTTTCCTTGAGGGACCGCCGACCGCGAATGGGAAACCGGGCATCCACCACGTGGTTGCTCGGACCTACAAGGACCTCGTGTGCCGCTGGAAGACGATGCAAGGCTTCGTTGTCGAACGAAAGGGCGGCTGGGACACCCACGGTTTGCCTGTGGAAATCGAGGTGCAGAAGCGCCTCGACCTGATGTCCAACGAACAGATCGAAGCCTTTGGCATGCAGGCCTTCAACGACGCTTGCCGAGAATCCGTGTGGACCTACGAACAAGCCTGGCGTGAAATGACGGAGCGCATGGCGTACTGGGTGGACCTCGACAACCCCTACGTGACCCTCGACAACGGCTACGTGGAATCCACCTGGTGGGCCATGAAGCGCATGTTCGACCAAGGCCTGCTCTACCGCGGGCACAAGGTGCTGCCGTACTGCCCGCAAACCGGGACCTCCTACTCCAGCCACGAGGTTGCCCTCGGTTACAAGGAAGTCGAGGAACCCTCGGTCTACGTCAAATTCCGTCTCGTCGATGACGAGGCCTCCGTGCTTGCATGGACGACCACACCGTGGACGCTCCCCGGCAACGTCGGCTTGGCCGTTGGACCGGAGGTCACCTACGTCCGCGTCCGCGTGACGGCCGATCCCGAATCCTGGGAAGGCGCCGGTGGCGCGACGGTTGGCGAGGAATTGATCCTCGCCGAGGACCTGATGGGCGAGGTGCTGCGGCATCACGTCGAGGTCATCGAACGCATCCAAGGCGCCGACCTCGTCGGCCGTGCCTACCATCCGCTCTTCCCCGAGGCCGTGCCACGTGGCGAATCGACCACGGCATGGACCGTGTTGTCCGCCGATTGGGTCACGACCACGGACGGTACCGGCGTGGTGCATACCGCTGTGATGTACGGTGAAGACGACTACCATCTGGGCATGGAAGCCGGTCTTCCCGCCCACCATACCGTCGGCATGGACGGCGCCTTTGTCGAAGGCGTCCACCCCGAACTCAACGGCCGCTACGTCAAGTCCTGCGACGAGGACATCATCCGCCTGCTCGCGTCCGAAGGTGGACCGGGCAACAACGGCGCCACCTCAGGCGTGCTGTACCGTGAGAAGGCCTACCTGCACGACTATCCGCACTGCTGGCGCACCGATCATCCGCTGCTCTACTACGCCATGGACAGCTGGTTCGTCCGCATGACCGCGGTCAAGGACCGCTTGCTCGCCTTCAACGACCAGGTCGAATGGGCGCCGGATTGGGTCGGCGAAGGCCGCTTTGGCGAGTGGCTTCGCAACGTCAAGGACTGGGCCATTTCCCGTGAGCGCTACTGGGGCACGCCCCTGCCGGTGTGGCGCAGCGAAACCGGCGAAATGCTGTGCGTCGGTTCGATCGCCGAACTTCAGGCCGAGGTCGAGAAAGCCAACGCCGCCGGTTTCGAGAACCCGGCCTGCCCCGACGACGTCGACCTGCACCGCCCGGTCGTGGACGCGTTTACCCTCGTCAGCCCGACCGGCTTGCCGATGGAGCGCGAGCCCTTCGTGATGGACTGCTGGTTCGACTCGGGCTGCGCGCCCTTCGCCCAATGGCACCACCCCTTCGACGGCGGCGAGCGCTTCGACGCCAGTTTCCCCGTGGACTACATCTGCGAAGGCGTGGACCAAACGCGCGGTTGGTTCTACACGCTGCTGGCCGTATCCACGACCGTCTTCGATTCGCCCGCCTACAAGCGCTGCTTGTCGCTTGGGCTCATCTTGGATGCTGAAGGCAAGAAGATGTCCAAGTCGCGCGGCAACATCGTCGACCCCTGGGACCACTTCAACCGCGAAGGGGCCGACGCCACGCGCTGGTACATGGTGACGGCTGGAGCACCCTGGAACCCCTTGAAGTTCGATTCAAACGGCGTGCGGGAAACCTATGCGAAGATGTTCCTGACCCTGTGGAACGTCTACAAATTCCACGCGGATTACGCGGCCTTGGACGGCTACGATTCGGATGGCTCCGAAGCCATGGCGGTCGAAGACCGTCCGGCGCTGGACCGTTGGATCCTCTCCCGTTTGTCCACGGTGGCTCAAGCCTACCACGAAGGCTTCGTGACCTGGGATTACCACAAGGCCTGCCGGGAACTGGAAGACTTCGTCGTCAACGACCTGTCCAACTGGTACGTCCGTCGCAGCCGACGACGCTTGTGGGACGGCGCCCAAACCGCCGACAAACTGGCTTGCCAGCACACGCTCCACGAGGTGCTGACCACCGTGTGCCGCCTCGTGGCACCCGTGGCTCCCTTCATGGTTGACGTGATTCATCGCAACCTGACCGGAGAAGCGGTGCACCAAACGGCGTGGCCCTTGGGCACCCCCGGCGCTCTTGAAGGCGCGACCGCCGACGCATGGGATGCGGACGCCGAAGCCGCGACGGCAACCCTTCCACCGCAAGATGCCTCGCTTGAAGCGACCATGGCTTTGGTGCGCGAACTTGCAGAAACGGGCCGCCGCATCCGCGTGGACGGAAACCGCCGCCAGCGCTTGCCGTGCCGTGAAGGATGGATCGTGGCCGGTCCTGACCTGTCCGAATTCCACGACCTGCTCGAGGAGGAACTCAACGTCGAGGCCATCCAAGCCGAGGCGGACCTGGACCGCTTCCAGCGTCTCGTGCTCGCGCCAAACTTCCGCGCCCTTGCTCCCAAGGCACGGCAAGCGGTGAACGACATCGCGAACGCCATCAAGAACGCCGAGGACCCCGAAGCGATGCTGGCCGAGATCAACGCCGGTTCCTGCACCATCGAAGGGGTGGCCATCGCGCCAGAGGACGTCGAAGTTCGGCGCACGGAGCGCGAAGGCTTCGCCGCGATGACCTTGACGACGCAAGACGGAGAGGCGCAGGTCAGCCTCGTGCTCGACATGGCCGAAACGCCGGCCTTGCTCAGCCGCGGCCTCGCACGTGACATCACACGACGCGTTCAAGCCCGCCGCAAGGCGCTTGACTTGGCCATCGAAGCGACGATTTCCCTGCAGGTCTGGACGAAAGACGCTCCCGACCTCGCCTCAGAGGACCGCCAGTATATCGCCAGCGAAACCCGCGCCGCCGAAGCCGTGTTCCACGAACAAGGCGATGCTCCCGTCGAAGCAGAAGGCTTCGAAGTGGACGGTGCGATGGTCCACGTGCTTGTCGCCGAGGCCTGAACGTGCGCGTGATCAGCCTTGTCCCGAGCCTGACTGAGACGCTGTTCGATCTTGGCTTGGGCCTTGATGAGGTGGTCGGGCGCACGCCATGGTGCATCCATCCTGCAGAAGCACGCGACGTGCCCGTGGTTGGAGGGACGAAGACGCCGAACCTGAAGAAAATCCTCGATGCTCGCCCCGATGTGGTCGTGCTCGACCGCGAAGAGAACCCCAAAGCGGTGCATGATGCACTGGTCGAACAAGGGGTGACTGTGGTGGTGTCCACCGTTGAACACCCCGCTGAGGTCCCAGCGATGCTGCGAGAACTCGGTGAAGCAATCGGCCGTTCAGACGAGGGAGAGCGCTTGGCGGAAGCCACCGAAACGGCACTCGCCGGGCAACCCTCAGCCGAGGCACCCGGCCCACGCGTGACCCCGATGATTTGGCACGAGCCGCTCATGGCCGTGGGGCCACGACGCTACGCAGGAGCCTTGCTCGAAGCCATGGGCTGGACCGTGCCGGACCTTGAACCCGAAGGCAACGGGTATCCCGTGGTCACGCCGGAGTTGCTCGTGGAGCACCGCATCGAGGGCTTGCTGCTTTCCAGCGAACCGCACGCGTTTGCTTTGGAGGAAGGCGAAGTCATCGCCGACGCCGTCGAAGCCCTTGGTGCTCCGAGGCCGTGGTGCAGGCTCATCGACGGCGAGGCTTTGACGTGGTTTGGCTCGCGCACGCATCGTTCCTTGGAGGGGACCGAGCTCAGCGTGTGAACGTGCAGGGTCCAGGCCGAACTTGGGCAAACGAAGCCGACCTTGGTGTCGTTCATCCAAGGAGCAGGAGACTCAACTGCATCACGGCCGCACCAAACAACGCGCCAACGACCATGTGGCGCGGACGGTCCTGATTCCATGCCTGTGGAATGAGTTCTTTGCACGCAACGACCGTCATGATCCCACCAACAAAGGCAAGCGCACATCCGACGGAAAACGGCGTCAAAATTGGTCCCAAAATCAGCAATGCAAACAGGGCCCCAAGCGGCTCCGTGAGTCCAGTGCCCATCGCAATCAGGGTCGCTTTCAGCCGCCCACCGCCGCCTGCTTGGATGGGAGCAGCAACCGCAACTCCCTCGGGAATGTTGTGCAAGGCAATGGCTGCCATGAGCACGAGGCCATACTGGGCAGATTCCTGAACGGCGACGCCCATGGCCAATCCCTCAGGGAAGTTGTGAATGGCCAACGCGATGGCCGTCAACATCCCTGATGTGTACAGTTTCCTCTCGTGGGACATCTCGGCAACGTCTTCTCCTTTCCGCGTGTAGATGCTCACGGCAAAGACGATCCCCATGCCCACCAGGAACGAGGCGGTGATGGGGAGGAATCCGTTGTCGAGGGCTTGACGGAACCACAAATCGAGGAAGGACACAAGGAGCATCACTCCCGCGGCCATGGCCAACAAAAACGCCATCATTTCAGGACTGATTTCTTTGACGATGAAAACGATCAGTCCGCCCAACCCGGTTGCAAGACCGGCCAACAGCGCGAGCACGAAGGGAAACACCCACGAGTTGGATTCTCCCTCAAGGCCTGAAATTTGGATCAGCGGTTCCTCAACGCTCTGGTGGCCTCCCTGCGCCATCACGACGCGAAGCACCACCTCAACGGCGAGCGGCAAGCCGTCCTCGTTCACCACGTTGGGGACGTCCGTCTGGCGGTGGTGCTCCTCGTAGGACCAGCCAAACAATCCAATCGTGGTGACGTCATGCTGGTTGAACGCGCGATGGTCGCTGTTTCCCGCATCGCTGTTCAAAGAGACGGCAGCGCTGTAATCTTCCCAACGCGCGTCCTCCAGCACCGCCTCACCGATTTTGGACACCGCAGTTGCAAGGCCCTGTTCGGATGCCTCGATGCCTAAGGTCCCCAGGCCTTTGCTTGGGTCAAGGTTTGTTGAATCGAGGTTGATGTAGAGATCCAGGTCTTCGATTTCGTCCGGATAGGCCTCGATGTAGGCCTGGCTGCCCAGCAGTCCCAATTCCTCGCCACCCCATGTGGCAAAGGTGACGGTCGATTCGAGGGTGAGGCCTTGCAACTGCGAGGCGACCTCGAACATTTGAGACACGCCAACGGCATTGTCCACCGCGCCGGGGCTGATGTACACCGAATCGTGATGAGCGCCAATCAAAATCTCGCCGTCGCCTTGCCCAGGCAATTCACCAGTGACGACTTTCACGGATCGCGTCCCGACGTTGTTGCCTTCCCAGAAACCGTCCAGTGAAGCATACAAGGTCGGGTCATCCTCAGCTTGTTCGATGTAATCATGGAACAGCATGGCCACGCTTTCTGAGATGTAGATGTACGGAATCAGGGCGTCTGCGTATTGCCCACCGTAAGCATCTGGGAAGGGGACGGTTGCTCCGTCCTCTTGCACGGTCACCGAACGGAAGGGAGGTGTTTCGACGCCCACCGTGTAAATCATGACCACGCCTGCGTTTCGGTCGATGGCATCTCGGTAGATGTCCGCAAGGCTTCTGGCGGAATCGTATTCGATCATCACCGCAAGGTCGGTCAGGTCTCCAACGTTGGCAAAGGCCTCAGAGGAACCGTTTCCGAGGAACGTCAGCATGTTGTCGTGCTTGTGGTTGGCACCAGAATAACCGAGGAATGTGAAGGATTCAATGTGATTGAGCGACCCAGTTTCGTCGATGGCCACCCGTCCTGAACCGGCTGTACCGTCGGGGAGGCCCGGACCGTTTTGGACGCCGGCCTCAAGTTGGGCGTGCATCAAAATTTGATGTTCATCCGGTTCTGCGTCGACAAACCAGGCCCCAGTCACGTCAAATTCTTCCACCCGGACGTTTTGCAATCCGATCTCAGTAAACCGTTGACTGATGTATTCCGTTGCAAGGGTTTCTTCAGCCGAACCGGCCACCCTCGGCCCAAATGAGGCGAGCCGGTCAACGTCTTCCATCAAGACGTCTTCAGCGATGGTGAACGAAACCTCCTCCTCTTCGTGAAGGAGGAATTCGTAACCGAGACTCACCACCAAAACAAGCGCAGAGATCACGCCAACGGCCGTCAATGTACGGCTCTCTTTGGCGTCCATGTTGCGCCCACACGGACCTCCTTCATAATTTTAGGGCGCCCTAAAAAATCTGATTTACCCCGCTTCCCACGAAGGGTTTCGTCGGCGATCAGAACTGCACATCGTGCCCTTCGCGCCAATGCTTTCGACACACCTCGGCCCCGTGTTGTTTGCCTTTGGTGCAGCCGTCCACGATGCATTGGTGGGAGGGTTTTCCGTTGGGCTGTGCATCGAGCCCATCGTCCTCTTTGGGATCGGGCGCTTGCGCGAGAGATGCCTGTGGTTGCTGCCCTATGGTCGCTTGGAGCTCAGCGAATTTCGTGGGGCTCTGCACCTTGAGGAACTCAAGGTAATCCTCGGTGGTCTCAAACTCGATTGGCATCGAGAAAATTTCCTCGCATTCTTGGCACTGATAGCGTTGCCCGGTCATGAAACCCATGTACGGATACACCTGCACACCGAAGCAGTTTGAACAAATTCGGAAGGACGCCATCGGAGGACCCGGTATGTTCTGTGCGCCCGAGGCCTATCATGCGATGCCAATGCCCATGACCGGAGCGACCTTATGCAGGGCTGGATAAACACGGCACAGAAAGACACGCATCGATGTTGAGCATCGTGGGGGAATTGGGATGCACACGCGACCGTTGACACAGAGCGATGTTCCTGCCATGTGGTCGATCAATGAACAAGGCTTGCCAGGAACAGGACAAGTCACGGAAGCGGAGATGGCTCAGTTGCTCAACGTTGCGACGTTAGCTCGAGGTGCGTTTTCTGAGGACGTGCTTGTGGGCTTCGTCATTTGCCTCGCTCCTCAGGCCGATTATGGGAGCCTGAATTATGCATGGTTCAACGCGAGGTATGACGAATTCATCTACGTGGATCGCATCGCCGTCTCAGCAAATTCGAGGAACAAGGGCGTCGGTGCTGCGTTGTACCAAGAGGTCATTGCCTCCTCCACAGAACGTATCATTCCGATTGCTGCTGAGGTGAATCTGAACCCTCCAAATCCCGGATCGATGCGGTTTCACGAACGGTTTGACTTCGCCGAAGTGGGTGTGTTGCACCACGCCGAAAAGTCGGTGACAATGCTTCTGAGGGAACCGTCTGGGAAGTAAAGGGCCTCGAATGTGTTCATAGCGCATCAATGGACAAAAGCGGCAAGCTGAGGACGGCCCCAAACGCGAGCCCGCTCGTGAAGGCTTTCGTGGAGATGGCCGCAGAAAGCGCGAGGCTCGCGAGGGTAAAACAGCAGAACGTGGCCGCGACCCAGTAATTCCTTTCTCCGCAAAAGACGACGCAGGCAGGACCGTAGGTGGCCAACATTGAGAGGCAAATCAAGGGAATCAATAATGACCCAACAACAAAAGGAAATGTCGTGGAAGTTGATGAGGGCTTGGGCGCCTCCAAAATCATCGTCATGATGCTCTGCATCATCCCTCTCACTGCCCTGTCCATATACGTTATCAACCCACAAATCTCGACCGAAAAACCAGAACAGATCAACGATCGTGGACGCATTGGTTACGTGGTTCCCAACGACGGATCTTCCGACACCACGTTCTACTTCACCACTCCAGATGGGAGCTGCATCTTCACGGATTACGCAGAGACCCAAGGCTTCTGGACACGGAACACGTGGCACAACACCTTCTGGTGTGTTGAGGGCGAGAACATCAAGCACAGAACGCCTTCGAGCCCCGACGGCACGCATTACGATGATCACGACCCTGTGCCAGTGGATGGAAATCACAACACTGAGGAGTACGTGCTGTGGTTCAATGAGGAGCCTGAAGAGGCCCTCTTGGTCACGAAAAACATGAGCAATTCGTCCGCAGGCGGCTTCCTGATGTTCCTGATGTTCGCCGAACTTGGCGTCATTGTGTTTCTTTTCAAGAGGGATTTGCCTCAGTTCAACGCGCTGAACGACGAAGGTTCAGAGGAGCCTCGCCAAGACAGCGAAACCAGTGACCCGCCGTTTGACGTGGTGATTCTGAGCCGACGTCAGGGGTAATCGATGCGAAGCCTTCTTTCACCCGGTTGCATTGACCATGGCCATGGAAGACGAGCCGTATCCGCTCGTCTTGCTGTTGTTCGCGCTTGCACCGACCGTGTGTTTTGCCCTCATGTGGCCGACGGGCGACGACGACATGTGGTGGGCCGCCGTCATGGCCTTGCCCTTCTACGGCTTGGTTTCGTTGCACCACCTCATCACCAAGCCGTACACGCGACAACGCCTCACCGCCCTCGGGCTGGTGGTGCTGATGGCCGTGGCCGTTTGGTCGGTGTTTTTCGTGGCTTTTGGACACCCATGGCATTGGGACGTTGCGATGTTCATCATCAGCCTGGCATTCTGCTACGCTCCCGCCGTGGTTGGAGCGTTGGCCCTACCGGGATTCGTCGAGGACGATGAGCACCGCATGCCGATGGTGGCAGGTGCCATCATGGCGCTACCGTTGTGCTTTCTGGCCATCATGCCCGCGATGATCTTCCTCGGATGAAGCGGGGCTTCCTTCCAGGAAGGGTCACGATGCAACGCGTAAGGTTACGACGCGGGCTTGAGGGAAGCCGAACGCCCGAGCTTCAGAGCACGGCGCCGACGATGCACAGCACCAGCATGGTCGGGAAAATCACCAATGGGGGCTTGGGCAAATGGTCCATGTGGCCCTTTTGCTTGACCAAGAGAAGCGTGGCAAAGAGGAAAGTGTACGCGGCCGCCATGGCGTACAGCAAGGACGTGGTGGCCTCGCCTTGCTCAAGGGTGAACCCAAGGATGAGCCCCATCAGGCCAATGCCGCCGAATCCTGCGCCGATCATCATGCGCATGGCGGCTGAGTTGTCCACCTCGTCTGGATGAATGTCGCCGATGATCTCCTGGTTGAATTTGACCGGGTCCAGGATTTTTCGAATGGCGATCAACAGAATGATGGCCGAAGCAGGCACAATGGCGTACAGGTCGTTCATGGCGTGAGATGTGTCGGGCCGCATTATGGTCCTTCGCAGGGAAGGGAGCATGACCCTCTGAATCGGTACGACCGTTTCGCTGGGCGTCGTGATGTCCCTGAGGTTGGCGTTCCTTCTCGCGGTCCTCTTTGCCAATCCTCATTCGTCAGACCTGTTGCCAATCGGTACCGTTCCACCAGAACGTGCTTCCATCTGGCCTACGAAGCCAGGTATGGCCCTGCTCATCCGTCCATTGAGTATCAGCGGCAGGTGGTGTGGAAACT
Source organism: Euryarchaeota archaeon UBA495 (assembly GCA_002496845.1). Taxonomy (GTDB): domain Archaea; phylum Thermoplasmatota; class Poseidoniia; order Poseidoniales; family Poseidoniaceae; genus MGIIa-L3. The sequence goes on along the minus strand of DALQ01000016.1, from coordinate 1,473 downwards.
TCTTCCTCAGAGGTTGAATCTTCGTTGTACCCTTGTTCGATCTCTGCAACCTTTTCTTCGGAGATTTGCAGTGACTTTGCGAGGGTGTTGAGCATCACACGCTCTTGTTCTGTCACGATGTTGTCTTGCATTGCAGCAGTGTAAGATTCGAGATACGTGGCTTCAGTTTCAGAATAGGATGAGACAAGAATCCGTCCAGAGAACCTGTCGGCGATTCCCACGATAGGTTTCCGAACAAGGAGGATGGTGCCTCCGAGTAGAACGCCTCCAACCACCCCGGGGAACGGCAAGAGGCCTTCCACAGCTTCACTGCCGATCAGAAACAGAATTGCACCCGCACCGGTCAGTATCGCCGTACTGAAGGTCTTTCTCAACCGCTCATCAATCCCAAAGACCGTGTCTTTCATCATCGCGTGAACGAACATCATGGCCTCGAAGGCGATTGGAAGAGAGAGCAGGTAACCATTCACTATCATCGAGTAACCAAACAATTTCCCTTGAAGAGTAGCCTCCATGATCGCAACAGTGTAAGAGTCCACGAACAGATTGGGGCCGTCTTCTATTGGATTGAGCATAGGGGTGATGAAGAAAAGCATCAGGAAGAACAGCGTCGTTCCGATCACCTTGCCCAAGAATCCAATGTAAAGGGACCTCGACGTCAGGCTCTTTGAGGTATCTGGATTGTCAGTTTTGTTGTATTCCTTCATTGAGGTACGCATGACGAACAAAGCGAGAATCGAAATCAAGTACGACAGGGCGACAAGAAGGAAACCGATCTCGCCGCCGTTCGCTATTGGGAACGAATACACGCCTTCACACGTACCAATGGACGTCATCAAGTCGTCCATGATTGGAATTTGGCTTCCAACAACGACCTCGAGGGTTGGTGCCGCTCCAACAGCACTGCATTCGATGAATGCGAAGTTCTGAGTGACGTGTGCGGGATTGTTCTGCAGGATCTGAATTCCCATGTACGCCGTCGTAAGAATGAGGGGTACGTACCATGCATGCTTCTGCAAAGCCGGACGGTAGAGGAATTTCAGGATATTTACTCTGAAGTAGATTGGAAAGCAGAGATACATCAGAATTGAGACGATGTGAGCGGTCTGGAAGATGAGGCCCCTGAACAAGATTGTGTATTGAGACAGCCACCACCAATCAAAGTGATCTGCTGGAAGCAGTGAGGGAATCATGTACGATGCCTTCAGACCCTCTGCAATCAACAAAATAGCGATGAAGCGGTTGTCCATCTCTTTGGGAGCAGCCCTCCAGACCAGCAAGCTGAGCGAAGTCATCCAAACAAGGGCGATCAGGGCAATGACGCCCGGAAAAATGGACCCCAAGCCGTAAGTTCCTTCGGCACCAAATTGGTTGACATAATACTCACCCAAACTTGGCATAATATCGCCTAAAGTTGGCAAGATATTAGTGCATTTCCTCACAAAACCTTGGAGGATTGCTCCAAAAGAGGAG
>DALQ01000011.1 GCA_002496845.1 Euryarchaeota archaeon UBA495 | reverse complement strand
TGGTGGTGGGAGCGGCGGCGGCTAAGGCCTTAGCACGTAATCCATCCCCAGTGTGTCAAGCGGATAGGGACGAATCAGCGCGTAAACCACTAATTCAGGCCACGATGGAGGTGGACTGCAGCCAGGTCAAGGACCACAACTCAGCGTTGAGGGGTGCTTGGGCGCTGCCTGTGAAGTACAAGGCTCCGTCGAAGACCACGTAGGACTGCGGATTCATGCCGCTGGCCGTCTCGACCTTCCACGTGGTCTGGTTGAGGATGGTGTAGGCCCACATGTCCTTCGGCGCACCCAAACTGTTGCCATCGGCGGTGAAGTAAATCGAGTCCCCGTACATGGTGAGGTGGGCAGGATAGCTTTGCGTGGTTCCCAACAAATCGGCCAACAACGAGGTGGAGCCGGTGGTGGTGTCGTGGACCCACAGCTCAACGCCGCTGCTGCCAGCCGGCATCTGGTAACTGCCTGCGGCGAAATAGATCAGGTCGCCATCCGACACGAAATGTTCGGGGTCGCTGCTGTCTGGCCAGCCGCTTTGTGCCGCGCCGGGCTCAATGTCAGCGACGAGCCAAGAACTGTTGTTGGTCGTCTCGTAGGCCCACAGTTCCTGACCGGTGGTGTCGTAGTAGGTGTAGGAACCGGGGGTTCCGTTGGCGATGCCGGCGGCGCTGAAGTAGATCGTCGTGCCGTGGAGGTGAAGATGCTCCACGTTGGATGAACCGCCAATCCACGGGTCGGCCACCAATGTGGTCACGTTGGTGGCGGGGTCGTACTTCTGCAGGTTTCCTCCACCCTCGAAGTAAATTGAACCGTTCTGAACGACCAATTCAGAGGTCTGAGCGATGAAACCGAAGGCCGTAGAGGCCACGTCGACCGTTTCCGTGGTGACGTTGTAGGAGAAGATGTTCCTGTTGCTGTTGGTTGGATGGTTCGTGGCCACAAAGTAGACCATGTCGCCGTGGACGACGAACTTCTGCGCAAGGCTGCTGGTGGTGCCGGGGTTGATGTCCTCGATCATCCATGTGGAGTTGTTCGATGCATCGTAAATCCACGGTTCTCGACCGTGCGTTGCGTTGTCGGTCATGTAGATGAGTTGATGCGTGTTGATGGGAGTGAGGTCAAGGAAAAACGCGCCCGTTTTGAGTTGCGTCAGCGTTCCGTCCTGCTCGTAAGAATAGAGGCCTTCCGTGGTTCCGTTGTTGGCTTGGAAATACAGGACACCGTCCATTTCGGTGTGCCCTTGCACGTTGCTGCTGCCCGTCCCGGGGTTGATGTCGGTCATGCTGGTCAGGCTGCTTTCTGTGCAGATGAGGTTGCTCACCATCACCTCTCCACTTTCCAGAATGCCGTTCAACAGAATGCCGTTGCCCCTGCCGTTGTCCATGCCGTACTGAAGCAGTTGGCCGTCGCCGTTGCATCCCAGGGATGCTGGAGCGGTGGTCATCCGTGCAACGAGCATGGTCGCGGTCGAACTTCCGTCGACGCCGTCCTGACCGTCAACCCCATCGCAGATGTACAGTTGACTGCTGACTTCGTCGTTTTCCAGAATGTTGTTCACGTTCAAGTCAGAACCTGTTTGGACCAAGGTGCCTCCTTGCGGGCAATTTGGCCCGCTGGGCTCGGCCGTGGTGACGATGAGCGCAGGGGTGCCGTCTGTTCCGTCTGCACCGTTCGCACCGTCTTGGCCATTGACGCCATTGGTTCCAGGTGGCCCCATGCGTCCTTGATCTCCGTCGAGACCGTTGATGCCGTTGAGGCCGTTTTGCCCGTTGGCGCCGTCCGTTCCGTCCGTGCCATCGAGTCCTTGCGGCCCGGTCAGGTTCACCTCGAGCCAAATGGTGCTTTGGCAGACTTGGAAGCCATACTCAAAGGCCACGTAGAAGATCTGGTTGTTCAATTCCTCCGTGCACTCCGGCAGTGAGGCCGCCGAGTCAACCAGATGGAAACTGGAACCGTCTTCGCCGTCCGCCCCTGCCGGACCAGGTTGACCGTTTGCAGCCCACGCACTGTACATGGAGAAGGGGACCATGATGAACATCGCACCGATGAGCACGGCGGAAAGGGTTGGGGAGAGCCCTGCCCATCCCGTCGAACCATCAAGCAAACCTGAGGTCTTGTCTTCGACGATCGGGAATTCGCCTTCAACAGGGGCCTGTGCGGCTGCTTCTTCTGCCCGGTGCTGGGCAATTTGGTCTGGCGTCCAACCTTGCTCAATGAGTTGCTCGTCGGTCCACATGGGCGGGGGTACATTTGGCGGGTTTTAACACGACCTGTTGCAGTGTGGCAACCCTGCTTTGGGGGGACATCATGAGGCTCGTTGGTATGGTCTTCAGGGGTTGATATCTTCTCGTGCGTGAGTCTGCGTATGGTCGCAAGTTTGGAAGACGTCACGAATACCTTGGATGGCATGTCATGGAAGTACATCGTGAAAGAGGACAAGGAGAACGTGCTCACTGGTGTGGTCACGGACGACTACCTCGATGAAGACGGTGAGAAGCGCCTTGGGCTGCTCATCAGGATCGCCGAAGACGGCGAGATGCTTGTGGTCGCTGCACCTTTTGCCCGCCGCGTGCCAGACCTCAATGACACGGCACGCCTTGCGCTCTTTGATTTGCTCAACGAAGCCACCCGTACCTACAAGCTCGCACGTGCGAGTTGGGACCCTTCTGACGGCGAAATCACGGCACACGTGCAGATTCCCATCGAGCAAGGGACCTTCCATCCGAGCATGCTCCAACGCTGCATTGGAAACATCATCGAGTTCTTTGAGCGCTACGGGGCTCGCATCGACGAGGTGCTGAACGCGCCGACGATCACCGTGCCTGAGGAAGATGACCTCATCACGTTGAGCCAAGCGGAGATGCTGGAACGCTTCGCCCGTTACCAGGCGGAGCTCGAAGACGGCGTTTGAGTCAATCGTCGAACCCGACAAGCCGCTTCGTGGAGCGCCACGCGCTCGCGATGAGTCCCGCGGTCAGCATCAACGCGACCACGCCAACCGTGCCCCAGACCCACACGTTGGACATCGCGGCCGTGGTGTCGTCGGTGAAGACGAGGGCCATCAGCGTCGTGATGCCCACCGCAAGTGAAGTTTGGATGCGCAGCCCTTGGGGCGCGTCCAACACCGGACCCACCCGCGCAATGCGTGCAAGGATGTACATCGTCCATGACGAGGTTCCAATGGCCCACACCACGGGGCTCAGCGGAACTTTGCCCAACGTGGTCAACCCTTGTTCGTTGATCACTTGATCGATCCCAAGAATGCCAACCACCCAAAGCAGCGATGCTCCAAGGACGACCAACGCTTCGGTCACGACTCGACCTTCTTCGGTGCGTTTTGTGGCTTGTTTCTGTTTTGGTGCTTCTGTTGTCGCCGGGGGGGGGGTTGCAAGCGCCCTGTTTCGGCGCTCAAGGTCGTCAAGTCGTGATGACATGCGTTGAAGTTCATCGATGATGGTCAACTGCGTCTGCGTTTGTGCTTCAAGCATCGCTATCTGTTCCTGACGGTCGGCCTCTTTTTCCTCGGGTGTAGGCAAATCCACCATGTCAGGGATGGTTTCGATGATGCCATCGTCGCTGATTTCCTCTTGCAGGGTGGTGATTTTCTCTTCTCGTCGCTTTTCCTTTCGTTCCTTGGCGTTGGCGATCCCGGTCTGGATGGATTGGTTGGTTCTGTCCACTGCCTTGCTGACTTCGTCAGACGTCTTCTTTGCGAAACGTGCCGTCATCATGCCGAACCGCCGAGATGCGTCCTTCAGCGCGTCACCCGTGTCTTTCAGACGTTGCTGGATGTCTGCTGAGGCCTGTGATTGGTCCTCCGCATCACTGTCGATGACAGGAACGGTGGCCTCCTCGTCGGGCACCTCGGGCGACTCGGTCATGGGCATGAGAAGCCGCTGCGGCCTATCAACGCCACGACGACGGACGTCAGTACTCCACAGGTTCATCGTCGATGGTCCGCCAGAGGAACCACGAAGCCGCCGTGCGCCAAGGCGCCCAGCGTTCCGCGAAGGCCGCAGCGTCTTTTCCGTCCTCCACGCCATCGGTCAACCGCTGAATGGCTCGAACAAGACCGATGTCCCCTGGGGAAAACACGTCTGGGCGAAGCAGCACGAACATGAGGAACATCTCTGCGGTCCACGGCCCGATGCCTCGGAAGTGCATCAGGTGCTTGCGCAGTTCAGCGTCCGTGCGGGACGCCCATTCGCCGGGAAGCAAGGTGTCGGCTTCCGCTGCCAAACCGTGCACGTAACTGGCCTTGCTCCGCGTCAAACCGCAGCTCCGCAGATCGTCTTCTGACACCGAAAGCACACGCGCTGGCGTGACCTCGCCGAGCAGGGCTTCGAGTCGGCCCCAAATGGCCTCGGCTGCAGCCACTGAGATTTGTTGTCCCACGATGGCGTTGGCCACCGAACGAAAGGCATCGCCTTGGCCTGCCAGAGCAGGGCTTGGGTAGGCGCGGACGATGGGACCGAGCAGGTCGTCTTCGGCCAGGACGGCCACGGCCTCTTCCCACCATGGCGCATCGCCCACGGGAAGCGGGTCCATGGCCGCTGGTGCTGCGCTGACCTTTTGGAGGCTCGCTCCGGCCCCTGTCCATGGACCTCGACGCGGCGATGGACCGGATCAAGCACCTCGACCGCGCGGGCTGGGTGCTCGCAGGACACGACGCGCCAGAGAGCGTGGCGGCGCACAGTTGGGGCATGGCCGTCCGGTGTTTGCAGCATTGTCCTGAGGACCTTGACCTTGCCACGGTGCTCAGCATGGCCTTGGTCCACGACCTTGCCGAGGCCGTGGTCGGTGACATCACGCCACACGACGGCGTGGACAAAGCGGAGAAGCACGCTCAGGAGCGCGCGGCGATGGCGACCATCGCTCCGCAATGGCTGGACTTGTGGGACCTCTACGAGGCAGGGGACAGTCCTGAAGCGGTCTTCGTCAAGCGAATGGATTCCCTCGACATGGCCGCGCAAGCCGTCGCTTACGAGGCTCAAGGTTTGATCGACGGTGCACCCTTTGTGGCCTCGGCAGAACGCCGTTTGGCCGGAACCCAATGGTCGACGGATTCTTGAGGCGTGGGCGCTGCCGCCCCCCCAGAGTCCCGTAGTGTAGAGGTCCATCATCTCGGATTTTGGTTCCGAGGACCCCGGTTCGAATCCGGGCGGGACTACCTCCCGAGCCTGAGCGAACCATCATGAACGGAGGCTCCGTCCCCCGCTTCATGGCGATTGAACGCATTGCGGTGATTGGCGCAGGACAGATGGGCAACGGCATCGCGCAGGTCGCGGCCACGTCCGGGTTTGAGGTTGTGATGATCGACATCAACCAAGAGGCCGTCGACCGCGGCATGGCCACCATCGAGCGCTCGCTGAACAAACTCGTTCAGAAGGAGCGCCTCAGCCAAGAGGACGCCGATGCGGCGCGTGCGCGCTTGTCGGTCTCCACCGACCGCTCACCCTGCGCCGAGGCCGACCTCGTGGTCGAGGCCGTCCCAGAAATCTTGAGCCTCAAGAAATCCATCTTTGAGGATCTGGACAGCATTTGCGGTCCGGACACCATCCTCGCCAGCAACACCTCGTCGATTTCCATCACCAAGATCGCCGCGTGCACCTCGCGACCGGAGAAGGTCATCGGGATGCACTTCATGAACCCCGTTCCGCTGATGAAACTCGTCGAAATCATTGACGGTGAACTCACCTCTTCAGAGACCAACGCCGCGGTCGTTGCGGCGGCAGAAGCGATGGGCAAGACCCCGCTGACGTCCCAAGATTACCCCGGCTTCATCTCGAACCGCATCCTTTGCCCAATGCTCAACGAGGCCATCATTTGCCTGCAAGAAGGCGTGGCCACCAAGGAAGCCATTGACGGCATCATGAAGCTCGGCATGAACCACCCCATGGGTCCCTTGGCCCTCGCGGATTTCATCGGTCTCGATACCGTGTTGCACATCATGGACGTCTTGCACACGGGTCTCGGCGATCCGAAGTACCGCGCAGCGCCGCTCCTGCGCCGCATGGTCGACGCTGGCCTGCTCGGGCGCAAGTCTGGGCGTGGCTTCTACACCTACGACTGAGGCGGTTCCATGGTCTGGGTCGTCACGGGCGGAACGAAAGGGCTTGGCCGTTCCTTGGTCATGGCCTTGGTCAACGAAGGCCACACGGTCGTGGCCATGGGGCGTGACAACGCTGCTCTGGCTGAACTCCACGACGGTGAACGCGTCCATGCGGTTCACCTCGACCTCGCCGACCCTTCGGCCGTTGCAGCGGCGTCTACGGAAGTCCTCGCGCTGCCCCCGGTGGCCGCCAGCGGCATCACGGGGCTGCTGCACAACGCTGGGGACGTCGCGCCGGTGGGCGCGATGTCGGCCCTTGGCGATGCGGCATGGGGCCGTGCTTTGCAGGTCAATCTTGTCGGCGTGCAGCAACTGACCCGTGGCCTGTGGCCCGGCTTGGTCGCTGGACAGGCACGCGTGGTGACCATTTCTTCGGGCGCCAGTTTGCGTCCCATCCACGGCTGGTCGGCGTACTGTGCATCGAAAGCCGCGCTCGACATGTGGACGCGTTCCCTCGCGGTGGAAGGCGAGGCGCACGGCATGACGGCGGTCGCCGTGGCGCCAGGGATCGTCGATACCGGCATGCAGCAAGCCATCCGTGACGCGGGGCCCGAAGGTTTCCC
>DALQ01000075.1 GCA_002496845.1 Euryarchaeota archaeon UBA495 | reverse complement strand
TTCGTCCGGTTTGAGGCCAAGACCATTGGACAGGAAAGAAACGTGCAGTTTCCCCATTTGCTGCTCAAATTCTTGCCGTTCCACCGACTCGATCATGCGGCTTTCACGTTCTTCGTCACCGACACCTCCGGCGCGGAAGGAACGAATGGTGGGGGAGAGCGCCAAATCTTCGCTTCCAAGATGGTCAAGGGACCACCGCATCCAAAACGACATTTCACCGTCCAACGTGATTGAGGTCTCGCGTTCGAACACCAGCTCGCCTCGGTCTTGAGACACGTCCAAGGACCCCACGATGGACAACGAAGACCCCGCACCCGTTGTTCGGAGCGGTTCTTCAGAGGGGTAGTAGGTGCCGCCACCGCCTTCGCCTCCTTCGGTGATGAAGGTCACTTCCGTGGTCTCGCTGGTGATGGTGGCGCCACCGCTTTGCAAACGCAAGGTGACTTCGAGGTTCATCGTTCGTTCACCGGGGTCGTCGTCGGTGTAGGTCCAGGTGACTCGAATGCCGTCCGCGGATTGCGTTTCGACCGGATCGCCTGAAACCGCATTCCCATCAAGTCGGAGGGTCAAATCGTTGCTGAATGCAAGAAGGTCCGTTCCAAACGGTGAGGCAAGCACGACGCCAAGGTATGCGTCGGCCCCGTCGGTTTCCACGTCCAGCAAACGCATCTCGACGGCTGACAGCTCGCCTGAAATCGACGCATCAGCATCGTCTGCACCCCATTGGACCGAGAGTTGGGATCCGCTCTGAGGCACAGAGAAAATGACCGAACGAGCAAGAAGCACCACCTCGAGGTCCCAGCCGTCACCTACCGTGGTTTCATCCACCTGAACGTCGAAACTGACCGTGCTCTGCCCTGTTCCGACGAAGGTCGACGGCGCTGGAAGTTCCCCGACGAAGACGTTGGAACCGATGGCCACTTCCACCGAGAAATTGACTTGAGCGCCGCCGGCATTTTCGACCAGCACCGGCAACTGAATCGACCACGTGGAATCTGGCACGGTCCCTGCATAGAGGTCCTGAAGCCGCCACGTGGCCACCACTTCTTCCGACGTGACGGCGTTGGCGATGATCGCGCTTTCTGGTTCATCCCCGAGCCGTTCAGAAAATGGACTGAGGACTCCGTTGTCTGCGGAACCCAACATGAAGAGTTCGAGGTCCACTGCGGGGCAACAAATGATCTCTGAGGACGCTCGACCTTCCACGGCCGTGGCGGACGGAACGAAGACCAACGGCGCCAACATCAGCAACGCCACGAGGACTTGCCGCACAGGATCACCTCAAAGCGCACGTTCGAGGAGGGTTCCAAGTTCTTTCTCAAACAAACCAACGAGGGCCGTTCCAATCTCCCCCTGGAGTTCATCGGGAAGCATGCGCAGACCGAGTCGTGTCGCGGCTCGGCTCGCCTTCAATTCGGCGTACACCGAACGCGCCTTGGCTTGGAAATAGTATCCTACGGCTTCCTTGATTTCTTCCTTGAGTTCGGGGTCATCGTCGATGACGTTCCTGATGTGGGCCTTGAGTTCGTCCTTGACCAAGTCACGGAAGGTCTCAAGGACGAGATCTTCCGTGGCCATCAAGTCTTGAATCTGGTCGCGGATGCCGCCCGTCAACAAACGCTCGATGGCCATGCTCTTCCATCGGCCGGAGTTCCTTGAAACCATTGGTGCTCAGTTTGGTTCAACCAAGGTTCCAGTCGACAAGAGAGCATCCATCCGTCGGCTCATTGAAACGCGCCCTTGAGCGCTGTCCGTTGGAGGTTCTGAAGCGAGACGTGACGCCTGTTCCAACACGTCGAGCGGGTTTCCAGGGAGCACTGGACGGTGCCAGACGATCTCTTCCAACCGTGCAGACGCCACATCGGTGTGGCGCAAGGCAGGAAGAACGGCCTCAGAAAAGCCACGTGAACGTGCTTCGTGGTCCATACGAGGCCATGCCTTCCGAAGGCGATTCAGCAAGGTTGGAGACAAGCCATGGGGGAGGTCGCTTGGAAGGGTCTCGACCTCGGCAAGGTTGGCAACGCGCAACGTTCCTTCCTCACAGAGGTGGTCGCGCAACACGGTGTACCAGGGATCATAGCTGGCGTCCAAGGCTCCACGACCCCACTGCGCAAGCAGGACCCAAGGTCGAACGCGTCGGACCCGAGGTCCAGAGGGTGCCATGTGCTCAGCGACCAGAGCACAGAGCAGTGCAGGGCTCAACGCTCCCGTTCTGGAGCGTTGCTCACGGCCCATCTCGACGGAAGCACCCACGGGAACGAAGCGAACGAGAGGCCCTTCCGAATCAGGGAGGGAGGGATGCGCGTCCTGTTCTTCAACGACCATGCAATGAACATCACCTGCCTTGATTGTCGGTGATTCACGTTCCGATGCAGGAAGGAAATGCGTCGAGGGAGAAAGCGCCCGTCGGTACGGTAGCCCACGGTCAAGCAACGCTGCTTCCAACTGCACCAAACCAAGGACGACATTGAGGTCCGCCGCGCCGTCCAACACCACGGTGTGCCCAGCGGTCAAGGAGGCCGCGACGTGTTCTGCCCATGACGCGGCCTCGGCGAGGCCTTCGATGGTGGACAGGGGCGACATCGTCCCGCCTCAGCAGCGGGGACACATCAACCTGCGCCAGCGTTCACTCCACCATCAGGCGGAGTTGGTCACGCTTGTAGCGCCAGTCGGCGGGAAGGCGACCTTCACCCATGTAGTAGGTCGCCAAGCGGCGAATCTTCGCTTCGGTGAGCTCGAGGGCACGACGGTTGTGGAGATCCTTGTGGTTGCTCCCCATGTGGTCGATGAGACCAGCTGCACGGCGCATGAGGTTCATCATGTCCTCAGGGTAGGTGCCAGCCAAATCGGCTTCAGCGAGCACCGCACCGATGCGGCGGCCGAGCACGAGACGAACGTCGGGGACCGCATGGCGGTCACGGAGGAAACTGCCGATTTCGGCGCTGGAATGGCCGGCCTTGGCGTAGTCCAGAATGAGAGCCTCAACGGCCGCTTTGTCCGTGTTGGACCAAGCGGGCGCTTCGTTCACGTTGGGCTTGGACGAGCCACTGACACCTTTGCGGGACGAGTACATCCTTGCCATGCATGGACCTCCGAACGGTCCGGCGACCTGCTCTTCCCTCTTAACCGCATCGCCGCGGGCCTCCAGTCTCAAAGACGCTGATGTGCTTTGGCAAGGCGGCCTGGGGTGCCTGCCCATTCCCAACCGGGTGCAAGTGCACGTGCAAGGCCGACGGGGACTTCGTCTTGCATCACCAGAAGGTCTGAACCAACGCGAATGTCACCCTCGACACGTTCCACGATGCCGACGTGGATGTCACCTTTCCAAGAGGTCCCCGGAAGCAAGTGAACCGTCGGCAACGCCGCTCCATCGGCCAAGCGCAGCACGGAGGCCTTTGACAGGGCAAATCCACCACGGTCAGGCGACCACTGTCCGATTTGGTCACCTCCGACCATGATCCGGAAGCGCGGAGGCCGTCCGCGGACTTCGACCCCGTCCAACCAACCGTCCCCGCCAAGGAGGCGACGTGAGGCGCTTCGCCACTCATCGAGGTGCATGTTGTCACGTGAGCGACGGCGAGCGCCATGGGTGCGAATCGCTTCGCGAACTTCCTCGCTCAACCGGTCGAGGGCTGCGCGAGAACCTGCGGAATCTCCCTGGCGTGTGTCCACACGAGGCAGGCCCATGTAGCAGGATTCTGGAAGAGTTAGCCCAGAGTGATCCACAATGCATTGGTAGTCGTGCGCCTTGATGAGCGCAGACAGCATACGACCAATCCGTTCGATTTCGTCGGCGCTCCATCGCCCGGTGACCGCCAGATCGTAATGCCGAGCAGGCCACGTTTGTTCCACGTCGCGTGGCACCAAACCAAGGGGCGAGGTCACCATCACTTCGTGCACCGCGTTGGTTCCAATGGCCTCAATGAAACGTCGATGTGACTTCGAGGTGCGGTACGGTTTCCGGGCGGAACATGGAAGCAGCACAAGCACGCGGTCGAGGCCTTCAGGAGCACGGTATTCTGTGCTCATCCACCGCACCCAATCGGCCACCGCTGGCTCATGAAGCGTGGTCTCTGACATGCACATCAAACGACGCTCCCGTGGAACGTGACGTTCCAGGATTCCTTCCATGGACGCACAAGCCGTGTCGTGATGACGGAGTTGAGCCACGGTCGATGGGGCGACGAGGGCTTGACGGTCCACGACCTGTCGAAGGGTCCCGCAGCCAAGGTGTTCCCGGACTTCAGCGATGGCCGCTTGCCACGCCTTCACTTGCTGCTCCATGGCCGCGGATTCTCCAAGGTCCACCGCAGGTGTGCGGGGCCCGCCACGGTCGAGGAGCATCCCCGAGGCCGAGGCTTGACGCGAACGGGTCAGATCGAACAAATCGACACCAAGCCACGTGAGCAAAGCAAGGTTGTCGGGCCCACCAATGCCCGGAGCCCAAAGCAAGGCCCCAGGGAATCGTCGCTTGACGGCCACGAGGGCGTCAATGAAGCGTTCAGGCGCGCTGGTCAAGGCCAAGGCATCGGTCAACACGACCACCTGTGGAGCCAGTGCTGGGTCCATCAGGTCAGCATCATGGCGCATCCGTTGCCACGACACGGGCAGCAAAGGGCCAGTGCCCGCTGCTTCTCCCGCATCGGCTTCTTCCATCTCAGGTGGCAGCACGTGACCAAGGCTCACGGACCATGTCGGACCCGGAGCATCGAAGGACGGCACCTCAAAGGAACCCCGACCTGACAAGGTCAGCGTGGCAGGAAGCGTGCGCGAAGTGCGCGCTTCAAACGGGGCCAGCGCGACCTCTAGGGATGGGTCGCCTTCGATCAAGACCAAACCCGGCGTGCGTGCCTCTGGAGCGGCTCGGTCCCCGAGTCCCCAGCTCCGTGCGAACCTGTCGCGCGTCTGGACGGTTCGACCAAGGACGCCGTCCATGGCGGTCGGCAGCCGGACCTGCACTTCAAAGCGCGGCCAAGACGAGGGCTTCAAACGATGTTGGCGAACCGCACGTGCATGGCGAAGCGAGGGGCGGCCGCCCTGTTCTTGCTGCTCCTCTGCAGCCTGACGGTTGCTTCAGGATCAGCAAACACCACCGAGGTGCTGCGCAACGAAGCGTGGTACACCGTTCAAGGCGATGCTGGCTCGACGTGGAGCACCACGTTGGACCTTGACGTAGACCAGCGTGGTATCTTTGTCGTCACCTGCACGTCCTGCGAAGCACATGTGACCGACGGCGATGGGGCCACCGTTGCCTCCGCCGTGGGCGGGCTCCATCTGACGCACGTCGCTGCGTCCAGCACAACCTTCACCCTCGCGGTGGACTTTGTTGCAGAAGAGGAAGTTGTGGCCATGGCCCTCGCCTCGACGATGGACGACCTCGACCAGCGACCGGTACCTGGCGCGACTGCAAACGCTGCTGTCCTTCCGCTCACCACAACCGGCGACCACTGGTGGACAGGCACCGACCACGTCCGTCTTGATGCCGGCTGGGAAGGGGCAGACACGGCCGTGCTGGACGTGTCCGACGATGCACCCGCGCACCTCTTGGCCAGCACGAATGGTGCCGCATGGGTCGATGTGACGGTGCAGCATGCTTCGAGTGAAATCAGCCTCAGGCTCATCGTCCAAAATGCGACCTCTGAAGCCACGCATTCAACCCACACTTTGGACGAAGACGACCTGCCGTTCAACCAGCGCCTGAGTGTCGGCGAAGGGGAGCGCCTTCTTGCGTTGATCGAAGGGACCACCCCAAACACCGGCGTGGCCTTGGCGATGGCCGCGCATCCCGCCACGGGAGCCATGCACCATCACCTCACCGAAGGCGAGGGTTTCGTGGTTGGGCACGGGGGCCAAATCATGGCCTTGGACGTCAACGACACCGATGCATTGCATCTCGGGCCAGCTGCGGGAACCGATGTGCAGGTCCATCACCTCGTTCAGGGAACATGGGTGTCCACGTCGAGTCTTCCAGTCACCAACGCGACCGTCGTGTGGCCCCTTCCGGGAGCGGTGGCTCTGCGCCTGACGTGCTCCAGCCCTGCGTGTTTTGCGACCTTGCTGCACACCACGGCCTCCGACCTTGGCAGCGGTGAGGATGCACCTGGATACGTGGACATCACCGACCAAGCCCTGTTGGACGGCAACCTCACGGGCCACCTCCCTCTCAACGGCAGCGCCAACGGGCATCTGATTCGCGCCATCCATGACGTCGCTGACGTGTTTCCAGTGCACATCGACGCGTGGGAAGATTCGATTCACTTGGTGAAGGTCACTGTGTGGACCGATGAACCTGTTCGTGTGGAACTCTTCCCCATCAATCCGCTCACGGGCGAGCTTGACGAGGATGAACGGAAAGACGAGATCCTGAACGGACAAGGTGACAGCGTCAGCGCGCAATTTGGCCGAGGAACGCATCTGATTCGAATCAGCCTCGTCGATGCCGATGCTGTCCTCAACACCTCGTGGGGTGACGCCCTCCCGGTCCTGAATTACACCCTCGAGATGGCCCATGGCGTGGTGGACGAAGGTGACGAGCCGTGGTTTGAACCCGACGAGGCTTCACAAATTTGGGGCGAGCGTGTCCGATGGATCCTTGGCTTCAGTTTCCTGATTCCTGTGGCGTACTTGGCCCAAATGCAGCGCCGACGCACACGTCTGGCCAAGACGATGATGGCGCAACGAGAACGCCTGCGTCGCATCGTGCAGCGGCTCGACGAAGGCCGGCCTGTTGAGCAAGAGCGACGCGACCTGAACCTCGCGCTGGACGCTGTGGCGACCTTGGACTTCGAAGACGCATGCTTGAGTTGGGGGAATCCAGACCTCCGGCATCGCACCGATGAGCTCGCGCTGGCGGCGTGGAGACTTGACCCCCGGCTTGCTCGTCAAGGCAAGCACGTGGTGCTGGTTGGCCTTGCAGCAGGACCGCGAACATGGGAAGCCACAGCGCTGCGTTTTGATGCTCCCGTCGGGGCCTCTTGCACCGTCTGCGCGGTGGAGCCGCGCTTCATGCACCACGGCGAAGACGTGTTCCTCGACACCATCCGCGCGGGGAGCGTCGTGTTCCTGACGGTCGAACTCGACGGAGAAGCAACGATGGTGGACGTGGAGGTCAACGGTTTGGTTGAAGCCGAACCAAGGGCCGCCCGGGCGCCCGTTTCGCTGCTGCTCGACGACGTCGAAGAAGCGTGATCAGCCACCGCGCCTTCTGACGTCGGCTTCCTCACGGATTCGCTCCTCGAGGTCACTTGGCGCCATGTCCTCGCGCAATTCTTCCAGCGAGGAACGAACGCTTCGGGAGAATTTCTTCGGCATGTGGAGCTTGAGCAGCACCACAACATCGCCGCGGCCTCCGCCACGGAGCCGCGGGAATCCGCGGCGAGGGATGTCGATGGTATCACCGGCGGTGGACCCTTTTGGCACACGAATCTCGAGGGTTTTGCCGTCAAGATGTTCCAACGTGATCGTCGTGCCTAGGGCCAAATCGGCGTAGCCGAGCGGCAGCGACATGATGAGATCGCTTCGGCTTCGTTCAAAGTAGGGGTGCGGTGAAACCTCGAGTTCCACCAAGAGGTCGCCAGCAGGCTGACCGTCACGGCCAGGTTCACCCTTCCCGCGCAGACGAAGCCGTGTGCCGTCTTCGGCCCCTGCTGGGACGCTGAAACGGAGGGTCGTGGTCTGCTCAACCCGACCACGACCGCGGCAGTCTTTGCAAACCGATTTCGGAATTTTTCCACGCCCGTTGCACTCTGAGCACGTGCGGTCTTGCCGCGTCTGGAACGGTCCCATCTGCACCATGCGGGAGAGGACTCCGCGTCCGGAGCACGCCGAACAGACGTCGAGGGCTCCGCCTTCAGCCCCTGTGCCTGAGCACGAGGAACATGGAGCGGGCAGGTCCAACTCAACCTCTTCGTCGGCCCCGTTCATCACGTCCTCGCTGGAAACGGTGTGGCGGTACAGGATGTCGCTTCCACGGCTGTTCCTTTGGCCACCTCCGCCACCTCCACCGAAAAAGGCTGAGAAAATGTCTGAGCCTCCAAAGAGATCGCTGAGGTCGACGTTGAACCCACCGCCGAAGCCGCCTCCGAAGCCGCCGCTTGGACCATCGTGTCCGAAGCGGTCGTATTGGCTCCGTTTGGAAGCGTCAGAAAGGACGGCATACGCTTCTTGGATTTCCTTGAACCGGTCTTCCGCGTCTGCCTCCTCGCTGCGGTCGGGGTGATACTTCCGTGCAAGACGGCGAAAGGCGTTCTTGAGCGCCTTCTCATCCGCGTCGCGATCGAGGCCCAGGACCTCGTAGTAATCGCGCTTCCCGCTCATCTCGGCCCCAAGGTGTCGGCTCAGGGGGCCGTCTTCAACCCAACGCCCGAACAAGTTCAGGCAATCGGGAGCGGAAGGGCCGTTCCACATTCTGGGCAGAAGCGATCATCTTGCTCGTGGCGGGCTCCGCAGGCAGCACATGCATGCACGGGAGCGGGTGGCGACGCTTGAGGGATGGACGCGAAGGATTCCGAACCAGCACCCGTGTCCGAGTCAAAGGCGATTGGCGCCACAGGTCGCGATGCGACCAGAGGATCTTGCTCTGCTCGTTGGGTCAGCGCCTCGCGCCGCCGTTGTTCTCGGGAGGCGGCATGGTCGTCGCCACGGCGGAAAAAGCGACCGATGGCATCCAGCACGCGGTCCATCGACGACGTGGAACCGGTCGCTCCGACGGTGCGCTGAACAGCATCCGTGGGTTGAATCCTCATGCCATGCACGGTTTCGACGTCCACCTCGGTCTCGATGTTGAGTTCGCTCCCTTCACGGGTCAGGCCACCAACCTTGGCACCGGCGTCGATGCTGAGGGCTCCTCCGGCAGGTGTCGCATTCTTTTGGTCCCAGAGGCCTTGTTCCTCGGCCTTAAACACACCACTGAGGCCCTTGAGCGAGGAGGACCTGCGATGCTCATGATCACGTTCCACACGGGCCCTACGAAACAGGACGAAGCCGATGCCGACGAATCCTCCGTAGTACACCCAACGAAACCATGGATTCACGTCAAGCATGGCGTTGAGCGGCGTCACCGTGACGTCCATCCCAAGGGCGATGATCAGGGGAGCCGCCAGCAGCCCCTGAGAGATGCCGCTGCGGGCCGCCATAACCCCTTGACCCCAACGCTTCAGGCATAGAGGTTCGTTCCGGCTGTGTCACCGGTCGCGTTTCCTTGGAGGGCCAAGGAAAAGCGAACGCAGCAAACCAAGCGTGAAACCCGTATGGAGCATGACCAAGCAAAGCGGAACCCCAAGGACACCGGTGATGCGACGGGAGTGAACAACAGACCCCAGTCCTGCAGCAAGCAACACCGCAAGGTAAGCGAGGACTGGGTAGATCAGATAATCAGGAACGGTCAGG
Organism: Euryarchaeota archaeon UBA495; assembly: GCA_002496845.1. Classification (GTDB taxonomy): domain Archaea; phylum Thermoplasmatota; class Poseidoniia; order Poseidoniales; family Poseidoniaceae; genus MGIIa-L3. The sequence goes on along the minus strand of DALQ01000075.1, from coordinate 4,406 downwards.
GCAAGCACCCCACAAAGGACCGCCCCAAACATTGGCGCAAACTCACGCGGATCGGCCCGTCCAGGATGAACACGTAGCAACCGACCCCGCCAATACCCGTACCGTACCGCCATCCGCCAATGACCGATTAGGGAGGTCCTGCGATGCATTCGGACCGTGACCGTGGGGTCGCGTTCGATGATGCCATCTGATTCGAGCAAACGCATGGATAAGTCGCTGTCTTGGCTGGTTGCGAACTCCGTGTTCCAACCCCCGACTGCTTCCACAGATGTCCGTCGATGGGTCGCGAAAGCCGGTACCTTGGTGTGGCCTTCTTCGAAAAACGATGCGAATTGCCCGCTTCCGCGGCCGATGCGGGACTGCAAGGCTCCGTCGACCCAACCTTCCACGGTGGAAGACGGCGTGGTGGGCCCGAGCACGCGGACGCCCATGGCCACCAAGGCCTCTCCGTGTCGGTCGACGCCCGCAGCCCATGCACGACGACGCGAGGACAGGTGATCGGCTTCGATGCGAAGGTGCCCGATGAGTTCGACAAGCAATTCTACGTCGTCGCTGAGATGTTTCATTGCCAGATTTCGTGCGTGAGGAACGGTCCGTTCAGGGTTGTCGATGACAGAAAATGCATGACCGTTGGCAGGCCGATGCGCATCGAGCAGCGCACGTGTACCGTCGGTTGACCCACCGTCAAGGACCACCACGTCGTAGTCAGACGAGGGCAGGTCTTGGGATTCCAAGTCTGCAAGCAGTCCAGGCAGGTGAGCTGCCTCGTCAAGGACAGGGATGACGACCGCCATCCTGGGGCCCTCAAGGTTCGTCACGCTTCGTGGTCTTCCCCTTCGGACTTGATGCTGTCCCCCTCGGACGGCCCGATGGCTTGAGAACCGAGACCCTGTCCTCGTCACGATGACCGCGCCACGTGTCCGCCTCACGGGCGTTGACGAAGGGCTTGAGGTCACCGTTCGAACCCGAATCCGAGGGGGCGAAGATGGCCCCAGAATTGCTGAGGCTTTTGCCGCCCTCTTTCCCAATGCTCCACCAGTGGAATGGCCGGCGACACCGTCCTTCCCAACTGAACAAGACACCGTGATCGAAGTCCCGGGCGTTCCCCTCGACACCATGCTGACCAAATTGCACGAGCAGCGTATTCTCGACACAGCGTTGGACGCCATGGGTGCAGCCTTGGAGGGGCATGTGGCCGTTTTTTCCATCGAACGCGTTGCTGCTCTGGCAGGAAAGGTGACCTTTGGCCTCCCGGGCCATTCCCCCCTCGGTGGCGTCTTCGACGTGGAAATCTCCGGTGAGGGTGTGGAAGATTGGTTGCTGGCCGCCACCCATCATGCAGGTCGAGCGCGCGTCCCACGGCACCTTGGAGACGAACGCGCCATGGCCGAAGACGGTGAAGCCGTGACCTGGTTTGAGCGGTGATCAGCCCTGCGGGACCAAGGCCATGATGACGTCTCGGTCTGGACCAAGCCAGGCATAGTCGTCCACGTTGTCCAATGGACCAAACCACCGTACGTCGTCGTGCGCATTTGAGGTGATTTCCTCAGGCCTTGGCCCAACCGCATGCACGGTGATGACGTTGATGCGGTACCGGCGCCAAGGTTGCCTGCCCCACCAGTGCCCGCGTGAATCGCCGGCTTCAACCTGAAAACCCAGTTCCTCCATCCACTCCCGAACCACGGCCTCTTGGAGCGATTCCCCGGGTTCGAACTTCCCTCCGGGGAGTTCCCACTGTCCTGCCGCGGCTTCGCTTGGACCTCGACGGGCGACCAACACGGCATCGCCTTCGAAGAGGGCGCCTGCAGCGACGTCGATGATTGGAGGAAACAGCATCCGTTCCAGCACGGCCTTGGCCAAGGAGCGGCTTCGATCCAAGCCCCAATGCTCCTCGGAGGGAACGTGGAGAAACAACACGGGTGGTGGAGACGCCCTGCGTGAGCACGCGGCGAGGGTTTGGTGCAGCGTTTCGTTGCACACATAGCCTCCTGCATCGTCGGACCACGTGGCATCTGGATCGCATTGCGCCAAGCCAAATCGGTCCCGGTCAACGCCCGCAGCAAGATCACCCGAACCTGTGATTGGAGCGTCCATGACATGGCGTCCTGCGTTGTCAGGTGCACGCATGGTCAACCGATCGCGGCCCATCCATTCGAGCCGCGCGTGGGTGCAGGTGCCACAGAGTCCGAGGTGGAGAATCGCGTCCCATCGTGTTCCATCCGTCAGCCTCTGTGCCGTTTCAGCGGCACCGGATGCGTCCACGGAAAGGAGCCGCGCTTCAACCTCAACCGTCTCCGACGCGTCGGTCCATGGATCGCAAACGTCCATCGTGGTAGGCCATGTTCGCACCAACGACTCGGTCGGATTGACGGCGTGGTCCGAAAAGGCACCAAAGCCCGTGACGAGGACACGCCGCATGACCGTGGGTTCCGTCCAAGGACCATGATGTCGTCGCTCAAGACGCCAACACGTTGAGAAAGCATCAGGTCTTCATTGAGCCATGGGAGAGGAACTGGTCGTCTCCCTTCCCGTCGAGGCCCCCCGCCGTGTTGGGCCAGTAACCCTCCTTCGCGAGATTTGGCGCGAGGTCACGTTTGGCATCGGCGTGTGGGGGTCTGCACGACCGCTCATCACGGTCCTTCTCGCGGCCGTGCCCTTCCTCTTTCTTGGCCAGCACATCAACCGAGAACACCGCAAAGCATTCGACTTCGGCCTGCTCCAAATCCCATTGGCCCTGACGGTCATCCTTTGGGTGGCCCTGTACTTCTGGTCCATCTTTGACGCCTGGAGGGCGGCCACGGCCATCGTCGCGCGTGGCGGTTTGTCCGACTAAGGCCGCCACAGTTGCTGTTCGGCATCGAGGTCACCTGAGGCCAAGTCCGTCAGGTCGGCACGGTCGTCGTCGTCGAAATCATCCGGAAGCTGACCGCTGAAAATCGCTCCCAAGGAAGAGGATTCAACGGCCCAATACATCACGGAATCCTCGTTGGAGGAGTGGCCGGGGTGGTCGGGGTCTTCGTGATCCCGGGGGGACGTGTAGACCAAATTCACCAGCCCAAGGAGATGCCCCACTTCGTGAAGCGTTACGCTGTTCTCAATGTCCTCCGCATTCGGCCGTTGGAGGATGTTTTCGGCATCGTCAATGCTGTCTCGAAACACGGCGACGTCGGCTGCGTTAACGGCCACGCCGAGGACGTTGTCGTCGTCATAGCCGCCCGATGGGAACAAGACATGCCATCGAAGCGTGGTTCCGTCCATGGGTGGTGCTTCGCGATGTTCCAAGGCCTGCGCCCTGACGTCATCAGCGCTCCATGAACCGTCCTGATCAAACGACGTTTCCGTGATGACGGCCTTGACACCGTTGGGTTTGTCGCACACGTCACTCAGGCGGTCGATCAGCAACTCCACCGTGGTGGCCTCGGGCGCGTAACCCGGTGCGTGATCGATCTCAATCACCATGTCCGTGAATTGAGCCGAAGAGAGGCACGCCAACGTGAGGCCTCCTGGGATGCCTCGCTGTTCCGGCAACGCATCGGTGACGGAGTCACGCAGGCCTCCGAGACAGCCTTGCAACAACACAAGGCTGGCCAGCATCAACGCCAGCATGACCCGTTGCATATGGCACCCTCGGCGCCGCCAAATTTGAACCCGCGCTCAAAAGTCATCAGGGATCTCCAACGGAGAAAACAACCGGCCCGGGCCATCTGCTGCAGCCAATTGCGAGCGCACCAGATGTTCCCAAGGCCGCAGCGCGAGCAGCCCATGGATCAGGTCGGCGTCGACTTCCTGCAAGGTCACACGAATCAGGGTGTCCAAGATGTCCATTCGGTCCGCATCAACGTGATTCAACAATCGGTCAAGTGTGAAGGCTGAATGTGCTTCAGACCCCGCCTCTTCATCGAGCGGCCAAGGCGTGCTGACGCGTTCGTCAAGGTCGTGGCCTTGTTGCTCGGCCCATGCCTCAAGCGGCTCAAGCATCGACGTGATCCGTCGTTGCAAGACGATGGCGACCTCCACGATGGGCATGCCAAGTTGTCCGATCAGATGGACCATCCGTTCGGTCAACGTCACCATGCCGTCAACGTCGTTGGAAGCCATCGCCAGGCCTCACAACGCGTCGAGGAAAGACCAACCGTAGTGCGCCCACTGTTCCTCGGTCCAACCGGCTGGAAGGCCTGTGGGAGGCTTGGGCGGGAGGCCGCGCGGGTCATCGGTCGTCAGCGGAGCAGGTGCGGGGGCCGGGGCGGGAGCCGGTGCGGCCACCACTTCAGGCTCGCTGGTTGGCATCACCAAACCAGGAGGCACAGGCGTCGCGGATTCGACGTTCAGGCCTGACGGCGGTGGAAGGTCTGCGAGGGCTGGAAGGGCCTTCGGAGCGGCTCCCATCGTGGCCATGACGGCTTTGG